>JANYKU010000045.1 GCA_025358075.1 Ilumatobacteraceae bacterium | reverse complement strand
GCCGCTCTCGACTGCGCCCTCGAGGTACCCGGTCCACGTCGCGACGTGCTCGCCGCACAGCCAGATTCGCCCACTCGGCCGGCGGAGGACGTCCCAGAACGCGGTCACCTGCCCAGGACGGTAGACCGCATAACTGCCCCCGAACCGCGGCTCGGCAGACCACGCGCGCGAGAAGCCTGCTGTCGATGGGGCAGTGAGGCCATGGATGACGCGCATCTCAGCCTCGATCAGCTTCAGTCGATCCTCCTCCGTCATGGCGGCAAGGCGGCGACCGCCATCGCCGCCGGCATACGACATCAACACACCAGAGTTGCCCGGCTGATCAACGGTCGGTTCGTAGACACGTTGAGTGATGCCTTCGGTGGTCGCATCCCCGCTCGGCCACTGGCGCTCGCTGAACTGCACCGCAGTCTTGGTGACGGTGCCATAGCCGAGCTCGTCGATCGCACGCCGCAAGAGCGGCGGCAAGATTGGGTCGAACCTCACGGCGCGCAGCGGCACCAGCGAGCACGCCAGCACAGCGGCATCGGCTTCGATCCGCCGACGAGTGGTGGTCGCCATGACTGATCGATTGGTGTGCTCGACGCTCAGCAACGCCTCGTCGATGGAGATTGATTCGGAAACGTCGGCCGCCATCCGCTGCACCAACTTGTCGAGGCCGCCGTCGATTCGATGCGAACGGACGATGTGTCCATCGCCGCTCGCCTGACTGATTGCTCGTTGTTGGGCAACGAACAACAGCGATAGCTCGTCGGGCTCGGCGGCGAACTCGCCTTGGCTCTCGCGCAACTTGAACGACCGTGCGAGATCGCCGAGCCCTGCTCGATCGGCGATGGTGGAAAGCGAGATCACATCCAGCTCTGCTGCGGCCGCGCACCGCTGTGGGTTGGCCGGATCGTCGACCCTCGAAGCGGCATCGCTGACGATCGCGTCGAATTCCTGCAGCTGTCGTTGAACCACCTCGCCGAGATCGGCCGGACTCTGCAAGCGTCCGTCGCGGTGCAACCATCGGCGGATTGTCGTCCACTGCTGCCCCTCGCCCTGCAGGTGAAGCCCATGGCGATCGAGCAGCTGTCGCATGCGGTGATGGTGCGTGTCGACCCACTCGGCGCCACTCTCGGCGTACTGGCCGTCGGCGAACGGCAAGCGAACGGTGCGAACGCGACCTCCGAGCCGCCGACCCGCCTCGATGAGTACGACATCATGGCCGTCGAGGCTCAGCTGACGCGTAGCAGTGAGACCGGCCAGGCCGGCCCCGACGACTATGACTCGCATGCGACCCTTCGGCTCAGCCGCCGGCGAGCGTCGAAGCGATTTGCGACGAGGAGTCGCCAGACTTTCGCAGCACCGAGTACACGAAGCCCAACGCCATGACCGTGACGCCGAACAGCACGACGGCCGCGGCACCGACGAACGGTTTGGTCGTGCTCTTGGCCGTGCCGATGACGTACACCGGGAACGTCGACGAGCCAGCAGTCGACACGGAGTTGGCAATGATCGTGTTGTCGAGACACAGGGTGAACGACAGCAACCCGCCGGCAACGAGTGCAGCGCTGATCAACGGCAGCGTGATCTGCCGGAAGGCGCGCGCCGGGGGCGCGCCGAGATCGGCTGCAGCCTCTTCGAGCGACTCGTCGAGACCGGCGAGGCGAGCGCGCACGATCAGCGTGACGACTGCAGAGGTGTACAACGACTGGCCCACCCACAGACGGAGGATGCCGGGATTGACCAGCACGACCTTGTGGTTGAACGGCCCACCCACGCGAACAAACCAGCCGAGCAGGGCGATGGCGTCCATGATCTCGGGCGTCACCAGGATGAGGAACAGCGCGAACATGAACGGCTTGGTCCACGAACCCGTTCGCCTGGCCAGGGCCACACCTGCGAGCCCACCGAGGATCACCGCGATCGCCGTTCCACCTATCGCGGCAGTGAACGAGTTGCGCAGCGCCAAGCCAAGGCCGGTCTCGTTGAACAGGTCGGCGTACCAGTTGGTGCGCATTCCGACGACGATGACCCCGAGCGTCAATCCCAGCGGTATCGACCAACGGCCCAGGATCTTGACGTGAGAGAACCGGGCGATCAGCCAGGCGACGACGACGATGACGACGAAGACGAGGATTGCGTTCCACGTCTTGTGGACGTTGAACAGCGCCCCCCACCACTTGGTGGAGTAGTGGTGGGCCCACACGATCAGCGAGCCGCCGCGGTTGAACGAGTGGCGGATCACCAGCAGGATCGGGATGAACAGAAACGTCAACACGATCGTCGACCAGACGGCCATGATGACCTTGGCACCATCGCGAGGTGCGCGGTTGGCCTGCGGCGCGGGCATCTGCGTTACGGCAGTCACGCGGCAACCGCAACATCGATGTGGCGGCGTCGGCGCAAGAACCACTGCGCGCCGAAGACGACGACGAGGCCGACGAGTAGCACCAGCAAGACTGCACCGATCATCATCACTGCCATCGCCGAGCCGAGTGGCCAGTTCTGGCCAACGTGGAACTCGCCGTCGATCATTGCTCCGATCATGTTGCCCGACGTTCCGCCAAGCAGCGTCGCCGTGACGAAGTCGCCGCACATGGGGATGAACGTGAGCAAGATGCCGGCCGCGATCCCTGGCCCGGCCAACGGCAACGTCACCTGCATGAACGTACGAACACGATTGGCGCCCAAGTCTTTGCTGGCTTCACGCATGTGTACGTCGATGCGATCGAGGGCAACGAACAACGGCAGGATCATGAACCCGAGGTAGTTGTAGACGATCGCGATCTGCACTGCCGTCTTCGTGTCGAGCACACTGATCGGTCCGCCGATCAGCCCGCGGTGCTGCAGCCATACCGACAGCTCGCCGTTGGCGGCCAGCGGTATGCGCCACGCCAACGTCCGGATGAGGAAGCTGGTGAAGCTGGGCACGACAACCAGCGCCAACATGATCGCCTTCCACTTCTCGGTGACTTTGAACACCAGGAAGTAGGCCACCGGGAACCCGAAGACGAAGCACAAGAACGTCGCGAGGATCGACACCTTCAAAGTCGACTTGAACACGGTGAAGAACGTCGGGCTGAACGCGTCGCGATAGTTCTGCAACGTCTTGTGAGCCATGTCGACGGGAACGCCGGTGCCCGACGCCGTGTTCTTGACGCCGAACGAGTACCAGACGATGAGCACGATCGGCAGTACGAAGAAGGCCACGTACCAGACGATCGACGGGATCGCCAGCGCGAACGACGGCGCTTTCAGCCTCCGCCGACGCGGCGGAGGCTGAGGCGCGGTCAACATGCCGAAGGCGGCCGGCGGCCGTTGACCGCCGGCTAACGACATCTCACACCCTTCCCCATCGCGATTCGCCCGACATCACGCGCCCGCTGCCGCCTTGATCTTGTTGTAGATTTCGACCAAGCGGTCCTGCGACGTGGTGATCTTCTGGGTGCGCATCGTCTTGACCTGCGCGTCGGTGAAGAAGATCATGTCGGCGTAGTTCAGGTCGGGCTTCAGTTCCTTGAGCAGTTGATCCATGTGCAACATGCCCGAGTTGTAGCCGTGGAAGTCGAGGTCCTTGATCGACACCTCAGGAATGAGGATCCAGTCGATCCACGCATGGGCAGCATCGGGGTTCGGGGCACCCGTGGGGATGCAGTAGTTGTCCATCCACAGTTCCGTGTTGGGTGAGCCGAGGCCCCATACCCAGTCGCCGGGGTTTCCACTGGCGTCTTTGACGTCGGCGTACGCAGCGCGTGCATCGCCGTTCCACATCATTGCCACCGTGTAAGCACCCTCAGCGATCTTGGTGGACGGGTAGCTGTCGAACGCCTTGATGTGCTTGGCAAAAGTGTCGACGAGGAACTTCTCGGCGGCATCGAGATCTTCCTTCTTCTCGGTGTTCCAGTCGATGCCGTTCGCCCAGAAGTACATGCCGGCGATGTTGGCCGGTGTATCGAGCACGGCGCAGTTCTTGCTGCCCTCACCCGTGCACACCGCGATGAAGTCGGTCCAGGTCTTGATCTCGGTCTTGATCTTGGTCTTGTTGTACAGCCAACCCGTCGAGCCCCAGTCCTTGCAGACGCTGTAGTCGTTGGTCGGGTCCCAGGCCTGTTTGAGGTAGTTGGGGTCGACGTTGACCATGTTGGGCAGCTTGGTCTTGTCGAACTTCTCGAGCAGACCGTTCTGGATCATCTGCGGGATGTACGGGCCGGTT
>JANYKU010000193.1 GCA_025358075.1 Ilumatobacteraceae bacterium | reverse complement strand
ACACCATGACGGCGGGGTCCTGCAGGTGGCTGCGATTGTGCTTCGAGCACGTATTACACCTTCTTTCGATTGATGATCCCGACCGGGCCTCCAACAACAGAGCGAGGAGGTTGTGATGGAGGTGCTGGTTGACCGGTGCGCCGGTCTCGATGTGCATAAGAAGACGGTGGTTGCCTGTGTGCGGTCACCGGGTTCCGGTCGCCAGAAACGCCATTCGGAGGTGCGCACGTTTGGCACGTTCGAGCATCAGTTGGTGGAGTTGCGCGAGTGGCTAATCGGTTGCGGGGTGACGGCGGTGGCGATGGAGGCGACCGGGGTGTATTGGAAGCCGGTGGTGCGCCACGGGGCGCTGTTTTGACCGTGAGGGGATGAAAGGACTCCTCTTGTGGGCCGTCGCAGCGGCCTGCTGAAGCTGGGGGCAGCCTGAGCCTGGGAACGCAGGTGAGGGTGGGAGCAGCCCCGACAACGACGGGACGGACCGGCACTGTCAGACGGTCCGGGTCCGGCAAGCAAGGACGGGAAGGTGTACGAGTGCAGAAACCAGTGGTTGAACCCCCTCAAGTCCAGAACCGGCTCCAACCTGACGGATGTGGGCCGGACAGCAACGCACGTCCGCTTGCGGGCGACTCCGAAGCCGTTCAATGGGGACGGTGGGGAGGTCATCGGGAAAGCCTGCGGCGTACCGATGGCGAGGTTGCAGGGGAAAAGCTGGGCGCCTCACCCGTCGAACGGTCAGCAGTGAACGTGGGAACGGTCCTGTGGCTGTCCTCCCCTCCGACCATCCCGGTCGGCGGCGGACAGGCTCGTTGTCAGCTGTGGGCTGCAGGATCGGGCAGAGCTCTCGTAGTAGTCCGAGGTCGGGAAAGCCGGCTACATGGCGAAGGGGAGCAGTCAAGTCGCAGCGATGGGTGTGGAAGATCAGGAGGTCGACGGTGAATATCGTCGCGTCGTTCCCGGAGCCGATCGAGGCTTGGGCGCGGGTACTGAAGATCCAAACCAAACTGCATCAATGGGCTATCGACGATGCGGATCGTCGGTTTGATGACCTGTGGAACCTGGTCTGTGACCCGGCCGTGCTGATGGACGCATGGCAGCGGGTGCGGAGCAACCGAGGGGCTCGCTCGGCCGGGGTGGATGGCGAAAACGTCTACTACGTCCGGTCGATCCGAGGCGAGCAGGCCTTTCTGTCCGAGCTACGAGACTCTCTCAAAGCTCAGACATTCCAACCGGTCGCAGTGCGGGAGGTGATGATCCCCAAGCCCGGCGGCAAACGCCGACGCTTGGGCATCGCCACCGTGCGCGACCGGGTGGTTCAGGCCGCCCTCAAAACGGTGCTCGAGCCGATCTTCGAAGCGGACTTCAAGCCGGTCAGTTACGGCTTCCGCCCGAAGCGCCGAGCCCAGGACGCGATCGCTGAGATCCACCACTTCACGTCACGCTCGTATGAGTGGGTCGTGGAAGGCGACATCAAAGCATGCTTCGACGAGATCGACCACACCGCCTTGATGGGTCGTGTGCGACATCGGATCGGGGACAAACGTGTCCTGGGATTGGTCAAGGCGTTCTTGAAGTCCGGCATCCTCGGTGAGGATGGCGAACTTCGAGCAACGAACACCGGTGCCCCGCAGGGCGGGATACTTTCACCGCTGCTTTCCAACATTGCCTTGTCGGTCCTCGACGAACATTTCGTCGCGGCCTGGGAGGCGTCAATGTGGGACTCGTATCGAAGGGAGCAACGCCGACGCAAAGATCTGGCCAACTACCGCCTTGTCCGCTACGCGGACGACTGGGTGGTGATGGTCGCCGGAACCCGTGCCGACGCCGAGCACCTGCGCGACGAGGCAGCAGCGGTGCTCGCCCCGATGGGCTTACGCCTATCGGAAGAGAAAACGAAGATCGTCCACATCGACGAAGGTTTCGACTTCTTGGGGATGCGCATCCAGCGTCACCGTCAATGGGGATCGACGAAACGTCACGTCTACACCTACCCGACCCGGCGCGGTCTCGCGTCGGTGATGGCCAAAGTGAAAGCGGCGACGATCAACAGGACAACAAACCAAACCCTCACCGTGCTCCTGCACCGGCTCAACCCGATGTTGCGAGGATGGGTCAACTACCACCGCCACGGGGCAGCATCCAAAACTTTCGCCTATCTCTCCGCGTACACGTGGCGGCGGGTCTGGCTGTGGTTGCGGCACAAGCACCCCCACGCGACAGTGGCAGAGCTGCGACGGCGCTACTTGCGGAAGTGGTGGCCCGACCAGGACGGCGTGGTGTTGTTCAACCCGGCCACGGTTTCGATCATCCGCTACCGCTACCGGGGCAACAACATCGCCACACCGTGGACAACGACAACCGTGTCAGCCGCATAACCCTTGGCATGACTTTGATGGAGAGCCGGATGCGTTGCAAGGCGCACGTCCGGTTCGGTGGGCGGGCCAGGGAAACGGACCAGTCGAAAGACCGGCACCGCGCCCTGGTCCGACCCAATTGGCATGTCCTCGACGACGCTCAGCCGTTCGAGTTGCTGCTGGTCAACCCGGCCCACATCAAGAACGTCCCGGGGCGCAAGACCGACGTCAACGACGCCACATGGATCGCGCAGTTGCTGGAATGCGGGCTGTTGCGTGGCAGCTTCGTGCCACCGGCCGAGATCCGCCAACTACGTGAGATCACCCGCTATCGACGACAGCTCACCGAAGAACGCGCCCGCGAGACGCAACGGCTGCAGAAGGTCCTCGAAGACGCCAACGTCAAGCTCGCCTCGGTGGCATCAGATGTGCTCGGTGTGACCGGGCGGATGATCCTCGACGCGTTGTGCGATGGGGAACGCGACCCGGATGTGCTCGCCGGGATGGCCAAGGGACGACTGAAGGTCAAAGCCGAGTATCTGCGCCAGTGCGTGCCCGGTCGGTTCAACGAGTTCCACGCAGTGATGACCCGCGAACTGTTGGCACATATCGACTACTTCGACGCCGCGACCGCACGCCTCGATGAACAGATCGACAGGTTGATGGCCCCTTTCGCTGATGCCCGTGATCGCTTCGACACGATCCCGGGCATCGGCAAACGCAACGCCGAGATCATCGTCGCCGAGATCGGCATCGACATGACCCAATTCCCGACACCAGCCCACCTCGCCTCGTGGGCCGGGCTGTGCCCTGGCAACAACGAGTCAGCCGGGAAACACAAATCGACCAAGACACGCTCCGGGAACCCGTGGCTCACCTCGGCGCTCGTCGAGGCGGCCTGGTCAGCGGTGCGGACCAAAGACTGCTACCTCGCTGTCCGGTTCAGACGGATCGCCAAACGACGAGGCGACCAACGCGCCCTGATCGCTATCGCTCACACCATCCTGGTCATCTGCTGGCACCTCCTCGTCGACGAAACCACCTACACCGAGCTCGGCACCGACTACCTCGCCGGCAAAGACCAACCCGACCGGCGCCGACGACTCCTCGTAGCCCAACTCGAACAACTCGGCTACACCGTCCAACTCACCACAGCCGCATAACCCCCACCGAACCCTTCTGCGGCACGAGTCAAAGAACTTCATTACACCCCCTTGCCATGCTTCGAACATGTGTACTGCCTATCCGGTTACCTCCAGTGACCTGGGCTGACCACATCATCTTGTGTATGCGCCGTCGCCGGAGGCCGCCGGGACCACAGCATCTGGCCGTCGCTAGCCGCTACTGGCGTTAAGCAGATACGCGGTACATGTGTTCTATCGAGTTGCCGCAGCTCGCTGACCTGGAGGGGTTGGGGGCCGACAAGCTCGAATTGATGTTGGTCGAGTGCGAGGCGGTCCGGCGCCGGGCCGAGGCGATGATCGCCGAGATCGTCGGGCTCGCCGAGCGCACGACGGCCTATGTCGAAGATGGTCACGCGTCAGTGTCGGGATGGACCAAAGCAGCGTGCAACTGGTCCGCCGGCGAAACCAAAGCAATCGTGCAAACCGGGCGACTACTGGATGCTGTTCCCGAGGCACGCTCGGCGGCGCACGCCGGTTCGCTCGGGATCGGCCAGACCCGGCTGTTGGCGCGGCTGTTCGCCAACCCGCGCTGCACCGATCAGCTGCCCGACTCGGCGGAGCTGCTGGTCGGGCACGCCCAAAGCTTGTGGTTCGACGAGTTCGCGGTGGTGGTCCGTCGCTGGGAAGCCCTCGCCGACAGCGATGGCGCCCATGACGCTCACCAACGAGCCCACGCTGGTCGTGATGCACATGTCAGCATCGCCGGCCAGCGTGTCTACCTCGACGCCCGAGGTGGTGTCGCCGCCGGGGCAGCGATGACCGAGATCTTCGACCGGTACTGCGACACCGAGTTCCGCGCCGACTGGGACACCGGAGTCGCGGGGGAACCGGCACACCGGCCAGCTTGGCGAGGTGATGTTCGAAGCTGACCTGGTCGATGAGCACGTTGACCATCGGATCGGACGTGCCAACCACACTCGATGCTGCGGCGGCGTTGAAGATCGCCAGCAAGGCGTCGAAGCGCCGTTGGGCGCTGGTGCGTTCGAGCAGGGTCGGGATCATCTGCTCGCCCCATTGGGCGATCCGGCCGCCGTCGATCAGCGGTACTGCGAAACCTCGACCGGTCACCAACTCGATCCGGCCGACGTGCTCGCCGCCGCGCTCACCGGACACGTCCGCCGTGTCGTACTCGACTCCGCAGGGGTCGTCATCGACATGGGACGCCGCTCACGGTTGTTCACCGGCGCCGCCCGCGACGCCGTGCTACTCGGCGATCGATGGTGTATCTGGCCCGGATGCGGTCTCCGCTCCGGGCGCTGCCAAACCGACCACACCGAACCATGGTCACTCGACGGGCCGACAAGTCCGACCAACGCAGCCCCCGTCTGCGGGCGACACAACCGCTGGAAACAACGCGGCTACCGAACCTGGCGCGACCCCGAAGGACACTGGCACACCTACCGACCCGACCGCACCGAGATCGGCCAACTCACCACAGTCTGAATCGGGCGACGGCTTCGCAGCAACGACGCGCCCATTCCAGCGAATGCCAGGTCTCGCACGCCGGCGGCCAGCGTGCGGGTTACGTCGGGCAGGCTGACGGTGACGGTCATGAGAACCATTCCGGCGATCAGGGTGATGCCGGTCCAGCGCGGCAGCACGTGTGCACGCATGACGGCGGCGCCGAACGTCACTCCGGCGAGCACCATCAGCACCGAGTGCACGGTCATCGCCGTGCCGAGTTGGGTCTTGAGTGCGTCCCAGTCGCGGGTGTGATCCACAAGTGCGTAGACGACCGTGCTGGTGAAGTACACGAACGTGTACGCGTAGGCCAGGGCCCCAATGAGGCCAAGGCGGCCGATCTGTGGTCGCTGCACGGCGTAGAGCCCGAGGACGAAGAGCGGGATCGCTGCCTCGGCCGCATAGGTCAACACGAGTTGGAACGTCGAGAAGCCACCCTGGATCAACTCGATCAGATCGGAGATGAAGTAGAGCGTGGAGAACGCGATGACTGCGATGCCGATCAGCGCAGCGATGCCGTTCGAGTCATTGCGCTCGCGGGTCATGCCAGGACTTCCACGTCGGACAACACAGTCTGCGGGACGACGGACTCAGCTCGCATCTTGATGCCCCGAAGCATCCTTCGCATCATGGCGAAGTCGCCGAACTCCATCAGGACAACGCCGAGCAACGCTGACAGCGGGTGCCGCCAGTCGTAGACCGCGTGGATCCTGGTGACCAGACGAGTCCCGTTGCCGGCGGTCGGCGTCAGTTGCCACGCCCAGGTGCTCTCGGGCTTGGTCCACAACAGCCACCTGTCGATCTCGAACGAGTCGACCCTCAAGGCCGTGCGCTCGGTGGGCGGGGGCTTTGGTGACATCGGCACCCATTGACCGACCTCGAGCTGCTGGAGGGCGGGCAGGATCGTTGTGGCGCTGGGGTGGCCGAGGTTGTCGAGCAGATCGTTGCTGTACCAGCCCGCACGCAGACAGCCGACTTGTACCAGCCAGGGCCAAACCGCCTCTGGCGCGGCGTCGATCGTGATCCCCCTCGTCGCCTGGAACTGGGCACGCGGCAGGCGCGAATCGCCCGCCATCGCCGCCGAGATCTCGGCCGGTGTGGCGCCCCAGTGCAGGTGCCACCTGCGGTAGAGCGGCGCGGTCAAGAACGCAGGGAGATCCTCGGCGACATCGGCAATTTCACGGAACAGCTCGCTTCGGCTGGGTTTGGACATCTCACTCAGTATGGACGCCATCTGCCGACCCTCGAAAGAGCCGATCGTCCCTCGGCTCAGCCGCGGCCGACGAAGGGCATGCCGGCTGCCATCACGGTGATGAACAGGACATTGGAACCCGGCGGCAGGCTGGCCATGTACCGCACTGCGCGTGCCGCATCGTCGACATCCATCCGCGGCTCGGGACGAAGGCTGCCGTCGGGCTGCAGCACACCATCGGCCATGCGCGCCGTCATCGGTGTCTCGGCGTTGCCGATGTCGATCTGGCCGCAGGTGATGCCGTGCTCTCGACCGTCGAGCGCGATCGACTTTGTCAGGCCGGTGATGGCGTGCTTGGTGGCGGTGTATGGCGCCGAGTGAGGGCGTGGGACGTGGGCAGAGATCGAGCCGTTGTTGATGATCCGACCACCCGGCGGGTCCTGCCGCTTCATCCTCGCCATGGCCCGTTGCGCGCACAAGAAGGACCCGGTGAGGTTGGTGTTGACGGCGCGCTGCCACGCGTCGAAGCTCAGCTCATCCATCGGCACGGCAGGCGCGCCGACACCGGCGTTGTTGAACAACAGATCGATCCGTCCGAAGCGGGCGTCGATTGCCGCGAAGAGGGCGTCGACGCTGGCCACATCGCTGACATCGGTTGGCTGCACCAGGCCGTCGGTCGCCAACGACGCCGCTGTCTCGTCGAGGGCCTCGACGCGGCGACCGGCCAACACCACAGCGAATCCGTCGGCGGCCAGACCGATGGCAACGGCGCGACCGACGCCACTGCCCGCTCCCGTCACCAGTGCGACACGAGCGTTCACGCCCGCCGCCCTGCATAGGCCGCGAACCGATCGGCGGAGGTGGCATCGTCGGGCGGAGCTTTCTCCTCGGCGAACGATTTCGAGTTGCGACCCCGAGTCGCGAAGCGCTCTTGCAACACATCGAGCGCGGTCGTGTAGAGCCCGGGTGAAAGGTCGGTCGATGTGCCCGTGGCCCTGGCCAGATCCCACGCATGGGCGAGTTGATCTGTCGACCTGGCCAGTACGGCGAAATGGCCAGGAACCTCGCCGATCGACAACATGAACAGACGGTCCATTGCACCGTCTGCCGAAAAGGCAGCGAGCGAACCGGCGGCCGACTCGGCGTAGGCGGCAGAGAGGTCGTCGCCGATCATGTCTTCGCCGACAGCAGGTGGGTCGCCGGCGATGCGGCGGTTGCCACCGATGATGTGCTCGAGCACCTGCCGTACGTTCCACTCGTCGCACGGCGTCGGCAGTTCGAACTGCGATCGATCGATGCCGTCGACGACGCGTTGAGCGACGGCCAATGCCTCGCGATGAAAGGCCAGAGGGTCCATCGGCCCAGTTTCGCACGCCCACTCCGAGTTCCATTTACGGCACACTCGTGCCGGGAATCGTCGATTCGCTACAGTCGGCCGCGCATGCGCATCGTGGTTGACGAACAACCCATCGAGTACGCCGAGGGCGATTCCGTGGCTGTCGCAATCGTCCGCGCCGACCAGCACCCGCAACACGGCGGAGCGCTTTGTCTGGCCGGCGACTGCGGCAACTGTTGTGCAGAGATCGATGGCGTGGCGTTCACGCGAACCTGCCTCACCGCGGCTCGACCCGGCTTGCGGGTCAATCGCCACCCGGCAGTCGGTGCTCCTCCGTTGCATCCCGACCCGCCGGTCAACCCCGTCGCCTCGCCGAATCATGTCGCGTCGACCGTGCAGCGAGAGCGGGCCGACGTCGTCGTCATCGGCGCGGGAGAATCGGGAACTGCTGCGGCGAGTGCTGCACGCGCTGAAGGCCGCGCGGTCACGGTGCTCGCCGGCGAGCTGGGCCACGACGTGGTCGGTGTGTACCCGGGCCCGCTGGTCATCGTCCGCTTGGCGGATGGTGACATGCTGCACGTGCACGCCCACGACGTCGTGATCGCAACGGGCGCGGCCGAACTGCATCCGGTGTGCGACGGCAACATGTTGCGCGGGATCTTCACCGCCGGGGCGGCGGAGAAGCTGAGCGCCACCGGTGTCGACCTCGGCATGGTGGCGACCGTCGAGCTCGAGCAACTTCGAAGCATCGAAGGTTCCGACGGGCACGTCACCGGCGTGGTCACCGCCGACGGCACCTCGACACCATGCCATTCGCTGATCGTCACCTCACGACACACATCGCCCCGCGACCTGCTGGCGCGGATGGTCAGTGATCCGCATGTGCACGCCGCAGGCGCGGCGGGGGCGCACTTCGAGCTGCCGCCATGCCCGACGACCGGGGTCGTGTGCGCGTGCTCGAAGGTCACCGTCGACGATCTGCAGATGGTGTGGGACAAGGGTTTCCAGCACCTCGAGTTGATCAAGCGAGCGTCGCTGTGCGGTACTGGTACCTGCCAAGGCGGTGCGTGCATGCCGCACCTGCGGGCCTTCGTCACCGCCAAGTCCGGACAGGCTGCCGCTCCGTTCACGGGGCGGCCGGCGTCGCGTCAGCTGACCATCGGCGAGGCAGCGGCAGACATGCATCTCGATCCGTTCCGGCGCACGGCGTTGCACGACGAACACATCGCTCTCGGAGCGCGGATGGACCGTTTCGGCGGCTGGTGGCGACCGTGGAACTACGGCGACTACCTCGACGAGTACTGGGCCGTTCGCGAAGGTGTCTCACTCGGCGATGTGTCGACGCTCGGCAAGATGATCGTGTCGGGCCCCGATGTCGTCGAGGCGCTGGAGCGCATCTACCCCACCACCATCCACGACATCCGCCCCGGCCGCAGTCGCTACGTGTTGCTGCTCAACGAGCGCGGCCACCTCATCGACGATGGAATGGTGTGCCGCGAGACCAGCGTCGACGGCACCGATCGCTTCGTCCTCACGTTCACCTCGGGCGGCGCATCGTTCGCCGAGGCGTGGATCCGCGACTGGATCGAATCGTGGGGCCTCGACGTGCACGTGCTCGATCGCACCTTGGCGCTGAGTGCCATCAACGTGACCGGCCCGCTGGCGTCGGAGTTGTTGCGGCGCGTCGGTCTCGACGAACCGCCACGCTTCTTGCAGCACGTCCACGCCGATGTCGCGGGTGTCCCATGCCATGTGTTGCGCCTGTCGTTCACCGGAGAGGCCAGCTTCGAACTGCACCACCCGCGCATCCATTCGGTCGAGTTGTGGCAGGCGCTGATGGCCGCGGGCAGCGACCTCGGCGTGCGTCCGCATGGCTTGCAGGCACTGTTCGCCCTTCGGCTGGAGAAGGGCCACGTCATCGTCGGCATGGACACCGAGATGGACTCGACGCCGCGTCGACTGAACATGGACTGGGCGGTCAAGCTCGACAAGCCCAACTTCATCGGCCGCACGGCGTTGCTGCGCACCGCCGACCTCGACGATCGCCGCCGCTTGTTCGGAATGACGATGGATGGGCCGGCGCCGGTCGAGGGCGCGCCGATCTGGGTCGACGGCCAGATCGTCGGTCACGTCACGTCGAGCTTTCACTCCCCCGGACTTGGCAAGACCGTGATGCTCGGATGGCAGAAGCACACACCGTTTGCCGACACCGTGACCATCGACGACCGCCCTGCACTGGTCACCCATCCGCCGTTCTACGACGCCGAGGGCGCCCGTGCGCGCGCCTGACGCTCTCATCGGGTTGCGCGTCGTCGCCAAACCCGCGGCCCTCGACGCGGTCGCTGCGCCCGATGGCAGGCCCAAAACTTGGACCATGCTACGCATCGCCCCCGACGACGCAATCGTCACCGGCACGGCGACACTCACCGTCGACGATCCGTTCGCGATCGTCGAACCCGAGTACGCCTTCGTTCACTGGCGGCTGACCACCGCCGAGTTCGACGGGATCAAGCGACACATCGAATGGCCACTTCCGGCCCCGGGAGTGTTGGGCCAGGGGTTGATCGCCGGCGTTGCCGCCAAGGTAGTCATCGCATCCGATCATGTGCTGCTGATCGTCTCGGCCAGCTTGGCCGACGAGCTGATGGACCGTCTCTGGTGAACGAGTTCGTCGAGACCCTGTTGGAGCTCACGTGGCACGAGCCGAAGTCGAGCTACGACGTCGTGATCATCGGCGGCGGCGGCCACGGGCTGGCGACCGCCTACTACCTGGCAACGCGGCACGGCATCACCAACGTCGCTGTGATCGAAGCCGACTACATCGGCTCGGGCAACTCGGGGCGCAACACCACGATCATCCGCGCCAACTACGGCATCCCCGAATCGATCCGGTTCTACAACCACAGCGTCGACCTCTACCGCAACCTCGAGGCAGAGACCGGCTGCAGGATCATGCACGCCAACAAGGGCCTGATCTGGATGGCCCATACCGAGTCCGGCATGCGCGCCGAGCGCTCGCGGGTGCAGCTCAACAACGCCTGCGGTGTCGAGACCGTGCTGGTCGACCCGATCGAGATCAAGCGATTGTGCCCGCAAGTGGATCTCACCGGTGGCGGCCGCTATCCGGTGCTGGGGGCGTCGTTCCACGTGCCCGGCTCGACCGCCCGGCACGATCGTGTCGTGTGGGCGTATGCGCAGGGTGCCATGCACCGCGGCGTCCACGTGCTGCAAGGCACCTCCGTCACCGGCCTGCTGCGCGATGGTGATCGTGTCGTCGGTGTGAAAACCTCGCGCGGCGACATCTCCGCCGGCATCGTGATGAGCGCTGTCGGCGGCGATGTGTCGACGATCGCCGCTCACGCAGGGCTGCGGCTGCCGGTGCGCACGCATCCGCTCCAGGCATTCGTCACCAATGGCTACGCCCAGGGTCTCGGCCCGATCGTCTCGTCGACCGACCTGCTGTGCTACGTCTCGCAAACGGCACGCGGGCAGATGTTGATCGGCCACGAGTTCGAGCGCGAGTCGAGCTACTCGCGGCAGTCGTCGTTCCAGTTCCTGCAGTCGTGCTCGCTGAAGATGGCCTATCTCCTGCCGTTCGTGCGCAACCTCAAGATCCTTCGGCAATGGACCGGCCGTTGCGACATCTCCGCCGACTTCTCGCCGATCATGGGGTTCACCGGAGTCGAAGGGCTGGTCATCACGACAGGCTGGGGTACGTGGGGATTCAAGGGGATTCCCGCGGGAGGAGAACAGATGGCCGAGTTGATCGCCACCGGCCGCACACCCGACCTCATCGCCCCATTCGCGTTGTCGCGTTTCGCTGCAGATCACCCGATGGCCGACCAGGGCTCCACGGGGACGCGCTGATGCTGACCATCGTCTGCCCCAACTGCGGCCCGCGTGCCGTCGAGGAGTTCCGCTTCGGAGGAGAGCTCCCCCAGCCACCAGATCGGCTGACCGACGACTTCGACCGTGACCTTGATCGGGTGTGGATGTTCACCAACGCTGACGGTGTGCAGACCGAGCGCTGGTTCCACGAGGCCGGTTGCCATCGCTGGCACACCGCCCAGCGAGACACCACCGTGGACCGCTTCATCGACTGACCGATTCCCGGTGCAGTCGTACTGTCAATTGTCATCCCGGCGTTGACCTACAAGGGGTCGCCGACTACGTTGTCGTAACCGGTCCCAGGGGCCGCACCGCTACAGGGGAGACTATTTATGGATCACGTGGAGAACGGGACCGTCGACGGCTTGATCGCCTCGCAACTGAACGGACGACTGACTCGCCGACAACTGGCCACCGGTGTTCTGGCCATTCCGACGATCAGTGCCTTGATCGCCGCGTGTGGCAGCGACAAGAAGACCACCACACCGGCGACCTCCGGAACCACCGCCGGCGGCACGACACCGCCCGCCTCCGCCACGACCATCGGCGGTGCGACCGCAACGACCGGGGCAACCGCGACCACGGCGGCGGCGGCACCCGCGGCAACCGGTGGCACGCTCCGCGTCGCCGCCCAGGCGAGCGCCAAGACGCTCGACCCGATCGCCATGGTCGACCTCGGCGCCTACGGCATCGTCGCCCAGTGCTTCGAATACCTTTGCGGTCTCGCCGACAATGGCGACATCGGCCCGAGCCTGGCCACGAAGTGGGAGGCCAACGCCGACTCGACGGAGTGGACCTTCACCCTCCGCTCGGGCGTGAAGTGGCAGAACGGCGCCGACTTCACTGCCGACGATGTCGTCGCCACCATGGAGCGCATCGTCGCCAAGGGCGACGGCCTCGGTGGTTCGATCAAGACTGGCAACGTGACGGCCAGCGATGCGACGACCGTGGTGTACAAGCTCGCCTCGCCCAACGCCAGCCTTCCCTACCTCGTGTCGATCTACAACCCGCAGTCTGCCATCACGCCGAAGGGCTATGCGGCCGGCACCACCCTCGATGCACAGCCCGACGGAACCGGCCCGTGGAAGTTGGCCAAGTACGACCCGACCACGGGCGCGACGTTCGAACGCAACGACGCCTGGTGGGGCGGCAAGACTCCACTCGACTCGATCGACTGGCAGTTTTTCACCGATGTGAGCTCGATGGTCACGGCGATGCAGAGCGGCTCAGTGGATGCGATCGTGCAATTCTCGGTGGTTGGTGGCGACGCACTGCTCAACGACGCCAACTTCAACACGATCAAGATGCGAACCTCGACGCACCGTCAGATCTGGATGAACTGCAAGACCGGTCAGTTCACCGACAAGCGCGTCCGTCAGGCGCTCGCCCTGTCCCTCGATCGTCCGGCGCTGATCGACACGCTGTTCAAAGGAACGGCCGACCTCGGCAACGACAGCGTGATCGCTCCGCTCTACCCGTTCTTCGACAAGTCCGTGCCGCAGCGCACCCGCGACACGGCCAAGGCCAAGCAACTCCTCGCAGATGCTGGCTTCCCGAACGGCCTCAAGGCCACCTTGCACGCCGTCGACCTGCAGGAGATGCCTCAGCTCGCCGAGTTGATTCAGATCCAAGCTGCCGAGGGTGGTTTCACACTCGACCTCAACGTCGAGTCCGATTCCACCTTCTATTCCACGGAATGGTGCCCCGCCAGCCCGTGCGCCGGTTCGGCCGAGCTGGGCATCGTCGACTACGGCCACCGCGCCACTCCCGACGTCTTCCTGCTCAAGGCGTTCAAGACCGGAGGAGACTGGAACTCGTCCGAGTACAGCTCGCCGGATCTCGACGCGGCGATCCTCGAGTATCAAGCCTCGGCCGACATCGTCAAGCGCACCGCTGCCTGCAAGAAGATCGAGACGATCATGCTCGAAGACACGCCTGCGGCGATCCCGTACTTCTACAACTACCTCGGTGGTTTCTCGAAGTCATTCACCGGCGTACGCCTCAGCGCACTCGGGCAGATGCTCCTCGACAAGGCTGCCAAGGCCTGAACAACCCACCTCGGTGAAGGCGGGTCGCGTGAGCGGCCCGCCTTTTTCGTATCATCGCCCACCACATGCTCCGCTACGTCGCCAAACGGCTCCTCCTCTCTCTGGTCACGTTGTGGTTGATCACCACAATCGTGTTCCTGATGGTCAAGCTGCTTCCCGGCGACCCGGCGCGAGCGCTGTCAGGACCCCAGGCACCCGAGGCATCGGTCGAAGCTCTGCGGTTCAAGCTCGGACTGAAGGATCCGTTCTTCTCTCAGTACTGGCGGGTGCTGAAGGGCTTGGTCACCCTCGACTTCGGGCATTCGTGGAGGAACCAGCGCATTGAGGTGTGGAAAGGTCTTCTTGCCCCTGCACTCTTCCGATCGTCGAAGCTCGCCGGCTTGGCGATGCTGATCACCGCGCCGTTGGCGATCGTCGCCGGCCTCGTCGCCGCTCGGAAACGCGACACACTGATCGATCGTGGCATCGTGATGGTCGGCCTGGCCACCTCGTCGATCCCGGAGTTCGTTACCGGTGCCCTGCTGGCCGTCGTCTTCGGGCTCAACCTCCACTGGCTCAAGCCGATCGCCAGCATTCCGAGGCATTCGTCGGTGATCACCCAGTTGCACTACCTGCTGCTGCCGGCGCTCGCGATGGCCATCGTGTACTTCGGCTACATCGCCAGGATGATGCGCTCCGGCGCAGCGAAGGCGTTGGAGAGCGACTACGTGCGCACCGCGACCATGAAGGGCCTGACGGACGGTCAGGTCATACGTCGCCATGTGCTGCGCAATGCTCTCGCGCCTACGATCACCGTGATGTCCGTGCAGATCGGCTACCTGTTCGGTGGCATCATCGGGGTCGAGGCGGTCACCAACTACCAGGGGCTGGCCACGGTGATCCTCAACGCCGCCACCAACAAGGATCTACCGGTGTTGCAGTACGCCGTCATCGTGATCGCCGTGATCTACATGGCCGCGACGCTGTTGGCCGACATCACCATCGCCTGGCTCAACCCGCGGGCCCGGCTCGACCTGGATTCAGCATGAGTGCCACCGTCGACACGTTGTCCGCCGCCACGCAAGAACGCCGCCGTGCTCGCCGCGAGAACTGGCACCTGTTGCGCCGCAGGCCGAGCTTCATCATCGGCTCATTGATCAGCCTGTTCTGGATCGCCTGCGCCATCCTCGGCGACCACGTCACGCCGTATAACCCATTGAACTACACGACGAAGCCAACGCTCACCCCGCGCAGCGGCCACTGGTTCGGTACCGACAAGATCGGTCGCGACATCTTCTCGCGCGTCATTGCCGGCGCTCGCGACGTGCTGCTGGTGGCGCCCGCCGCCGCGGTGTTGGGCGTCTTGTTCGGCACGATCCTCGGCATGATCATGGGGTACCGCCGAGGTTGGGTAGACCTGCTGTTCAGCCGATTCATCGAGGCGCTGCTCGCCCTGCCGGTGATCCTCATCGGCCTGCTGATCCTGACGCTCGCCGATACCAGTCCGCTGCTGGGCGCGATCACCTTCCACAGCCGCAAGCTGCTGGTGATCTACATCGTCGCCCTCCTGTTCACACCGATCGTTGCCCGCACGGTGCGCTCGGCGGTGATCGGCGAACGCGAGCTCGACTATGTGACCTCCGCAAAGCTGCGCGGCGAGTCCGGGGTGTACATCATGAGTCGCGAGATCCTGCCGAACATCATGGGCCCGATCATCGTCGAACTGACAGTGCGCATCGGCTACGCGATCTTCACCGTGTCAACACTCAGCTTCCTCGGCGTCGGCATCCAGCGGCCCTCGCCCGACTGGGGTCTGGCGATCTCCGACGGCCGCGATCTGCTGCGTGCCAACATCTGGTGGCCCATCACCTTTCCGGCGTTGGCGATCGCCACGCTCGTCGTCGGAGTGAACCTGATCGCCGATTCGATCCAATCGGTGTACGACCGATGACTACCAGCTCCGACCAGCCGGCGATCGAGGTCGTCGATCTCCACGTCGATTACATCGTGCGAGGCATGAAGCGTCCAGTTCTGCGCGGAGTGTCGTTCACGATCCAGCCGGGCGAGGCATTCGGTCTGGTCGGCGAGTCGGGTTGCGGCAAGTCCACCACGGCCTACGCCGCGTTGCGCTACCTGCCACGCAACGGCCGAATCAGCTCCGGCACGATCATGATCGACGGCGAAGACGTGACGAGGATGTCGGCCGACCGCTTGCGATCGTTCCGGGCCAGAGCTGCGTCGATGGTCTACCAAGAGCCTGGCTCGGCGCTGAACCCCACGATACGAATCGGCAAGCAACTGATCGAAGCATTCGTCGTGCTCGGCCAGTCGAAATCGGACGCTCTCAAGAACTCGCTCGCCGCACTGCGCAAGGTGCAGATCGCCGACCCTGAACGGGTGATGGGTCGCTACCCGCACCAGCTGTCGGGCGGCATGCTGCAACGAGTCGTCATCGCCATGGCGCTGGCGTGCGACCCGAAGCTGCTGGTGCTCGACGAGCCGACCACAGGCCTCGATGCCACGGTCGAGGCCGAGGTGCTCGACCTGGTTCGCACGCTGCGCAGCCAGACCGGCGCAGCGATCCTGATGATTGCCCACAACCTCGGTGTGATCCGCTCGATGTGCGATCGGGTCGGGGTGATGTATGCGGGCAAGATCGTCGAGGAAGGCGCAGCCGACACGCTGTTCGATGAGCCCAGGCATCCCTACACAGTCGCCCTGCTCCATTCCATCCCGCGCAGTGGCATGCGCAAGTCCGAGCACGCCCTGTCGACCATTCCCGGCACGCTCCCCCCGCTCGGAGCCGACCTGCCGACCTGTGTGTTCATCGACCGCTGTCCGCTCGTGACCGACGTCTGCCGCGAAGTGGCGCCCGAATTGATCGACATCGGTGGTGGCCATCTGGCCCGGTGTCATCACCACGATCAGATCACTGCGTTGGAGGAGATCCCGGGCCCGATCGCTGCGGCTCCCTCTACCGGGACAGAAATCCTGTCGATCGAAGGTGTCTCGAAGACGTTCCATCAGAAGGGTCACAAGATCCCGGCCCTCGTCGGGATCGACCTGTCACTCGCCGACGGCGAGACACTTGGTCTCGTTGGCGAGTCGGGTTCGGGAAAATCAACGTTGGCAAAGGCGATCCTCGGCATTCACGCCACCGACGAGGGTTCGGGCCTGACGCTGGATCATCATCAGCTCAGCGGCTCGATCTCCAAACGAAGCGCCGGCGACAAGCGGGCGATGCAGATCATCTTCCAAAACCCAGACTCGGCGCTCAACGCCACATGGACGGTGCGGCGGATCCTGGCTCGATCGGTGCGCAAGCTGACGGGAGTCGACCGAGAAGCCGGCGACCGAAAGGTCACCGCACTCGCCGATCACCTGCGCCTCTCACCACGACACCTCGATATGAAGCCGAGTCAACTGTCGGGCGGTTTGAAGCAACGCGTCGCCATCGCCCGCGCCTTCGCCGGCGATCCCCGCATCGTCGTCTGCGACGAGCCCACCAGCGCCCTCGATGTGTCGGTGCAGGCGGCGATTCTCAACCTGCTGGCCGAGCTGCAATCCGAGCAGAGAACGAGTTACATCTTCATCAGTCACGATCTCGGTGTCGTGCGCTACCTCGCCGATCGCATCGCGGTGATGTACCTCGGGCGCATCATGGAGGTCGGCGATACCGACGCCGTGTTCAACGGTCCGCACCATCCGTACACCGAGGCGCTGCTGTCTGCGGTGCCCGATGTCGACGGCGCCGAGCACAATCGCATCCCGCTTCAGGGCGAGATCCCCAGCCCCGCCGACCCTCCCAGTGGCTGCGTCTTCCATCCCCGATGCCATCGCTTCATCGAGGGTGTGTGCGACGTCGCCGAACCGCCGCTGATCGATGCCGGCAACGGCCACATGATTCGCTGCGTCATCCCGGCCGAACAACTCGTCGAGTTGCAGAAGGTCGCGAGGTGACCGACGCCGGCGCCCCTCGTCATCGCAGCGGAGGGGGGCGCACGGCACGAATGGCCGCCCGCACCGGCGAAGCCGCCAAGCCACATGCACCGGCCTTCATCCGCCGCGAGATCCCGCCCTACGAACTGCTCCGTGAGGAGGGCTTGGCGCTGGTCGAATCGCAGGCAGATCTGTTGCTCGCCCAGGTCGGCATCGAGATCCGCGACGACCCGGAATCATTGCAACTGTTCAAAGATGCCGGCGCAACGGTTGATGGAGTCACCGTTCACTTCGACCCGGGACACGTCAGGGCGCTCTGTGCCACTGCGCCGCGTCAGTTCACCCAACTGGCGCGCAATCCGGCGCGGTCGGTGGAGATCGGAGGCGACAACGTCGTGCTCGCCCCCGCCTACGGTTCGCCGTTCGTGCGCGATCTCGAGGGTGGGCGGCGCTATGCCTCGCTCGTCGACTTCCAGAACTTCGTCAAGCTGACCTACGACACTCCGTGGCTCCATCACAGTGGCGGCACGGTGTGCGAGCCGGTCGACGTACCCGTCAACAAGCGCCATCTCGACATGGTGTACGCCCATCTGCGCTACAGCGACAAGGCGTTCATGGGCTCGGTCACCCAACCGTCGAGGGCCGCCGACTCGATCGAGATGGCCCGCATCACCTTCGGTGCCGACGTGGTCGACAAGAACTGCGTGATCATGGGCAACGTCAACGTCAACTCACCCCTGGTTTGGGACGCGAGCATGACCGGTGCGTTGAAGACGTACGCGGCAGCCAACCAGGCGCCGGTCGTGGTGCCGTTCATCCTCGGCGGCGCGATGGGCCCGGTCACCACCGCCGGCGCGGTCGCCCAGGCGCACGCCGAGACGTTGGTGGGCGTTGCCCTCGGACAACTGGTACGACCGGGCTCGCCGGCGATCTACGGCAACTTCTTGTCATCGATGGATCTGCACAGCGGCAGCCCCACCTTCGGTACTCCAGAACCGGCACTCGGCTCGCTGGTGGTCGGACAACTGGCCCGCCGCGTCGGGCTTCCCTTGCGGTGCTCCGGCGCGTTCACCTCGTCGAAGATCGCTGACGGCCAGGCGATGAGCGAGTCGGCCGTGTCGATGCTGGCCGCGCTGCTGTGCGGCGCCAACTTCATCCTCCACGCCGCCGGATGGTTGGAGGGCGGGCTGACGATGGGGTACGAGAAGTTCATGATGGACCTCGACCTGTGTGGCGCGGCACACACCTACCTGAAGGGCTTCGATCTCTCACCCGATCAATTCGCACTCGACGGGTTCACCGAGATCGGGCCCGGTAAGCACTTCTTCTCGGCACAGCACACGCTGCGCCACTACGAGACGGCGTTCTACGACTCGGTGCTCAGCGACTCGTCGTCGTTCGAGCAGTGGCGCGACGCCGGCGAACGGCGTACCGAGGATCGCGCCGCCTCGCTCGTGCGCGACGTGCTCGCCAACTACGAAGCTCCACCTATCGACGACGCCGTCGATGCCGCCTTGCTGGAGTTCATCGATCGGCGCAAAGCTTCGATGGACGACATGTGGTACTGACAACACGGAGGAAATGATGAGCCTGGCCATCGACATCCCGACACGCCTCGGTGCCATCGACCGCCGCAAGCTTCGCCTCGACCGGCTGGCCCGCATACGCGCCGAGCTGGTCGCCCACGACTACGGCGCGGCCCTGTTGAGCGACCCGATCAACATCCGCTACGCCACCGACACCCACACCTTCAACGTGTGGACCATGCACGCCCCGGGTCGATACGTGTTCGTGCCCGTCGATGGCCCGGTCGTGCTGTTCGAGTACGGCACGTGCCTGTACCAGATGACCGACCTCGACTCGGTCGACGAGGTCCGTAAGTCGGTGCCGTGGTTCTACTTCCTTGCCGGCCCGCGTACACAGGAGAAGGCCGAGTTGTGGTCGCGCGACATCATCGATCTGATGCGCCAGTACGGCGGACCCGACCAGCGGCTGGCCGTCGATCGTTGCGAACCGTGGGGTGCGAAGCATCTCACCGACGCCGGGATCCAGCTGTTCGACGCTCAAGAGCCGCTGGAACTGGCCCGCATGATCAAGACGCCCGAGGAGCTGATGGCCATGCAGCTGTCGATGGACGTCTGCGATGTCGGCGTCGACCGCATCCGCCAGGCCCTGCAACCGGGGATGACCGAGAACCAGCTGTTCGGATTGCTGCACGAGACCAACATCGCCCACGACGGCGAGTGGATCGAGTGCCGGCTGCTCACGTCGGGACCGCGTACCAACCCCTGGTTCCAGGAAGCCAGCAACCGGGTGGTCGAGGCCGGCGACCTCGTCGTCTTCGACACCGACATGGTCGGCCCGTCGGGGTACCTGGCCGACATCTCGCGTGCCTTGGTCTGCCCTGGGAAGGCGCCGACGCCCGAGCAGCGCGAGCTGTACGACATCGCCCAGACGCAGATCCTCACCAACATCGATCTGATCAAGCCAGGTCTGTCGTTCAAGGAGTTCGGCGAGAAGTGCTGGCCGGTTCCCGATGAGTACGTGCCCAACCGGTACATGATGATGATTCACGGCGCCGGAATGGTCGACGAGTTCCCGACGGTCGCCTACGCCGCCGACTACGCCGACTGGGGCTACGACGGCGTGTTCCTGGAGAACATGGTCGTGTGCGTCGAGAGCTACATCGGTGCGGTCGGAGGTCGCGAGGGTGTCAAGCTCGAACAGCAGGTCCT
>JANYKU010000039.1 GCA_025358075.1 Ilumatobacteraceae bacterium | reverse complement strand
AGGGTGGGCTGCACGCCAGCCTCGGCAAGATGGTGCTCGACGCCGATCTGCTGCACATGGTCTCTTCGATGATGGATCCGATCGTGGTCGACGACGACACCCTGGCCATCGATGCGATCGAAGAGGTCGGGCCGGGCGGGCACTTCTTCGGTGTGGGCCACACGCAGGAGCGCTATCGCACCGCGTTCTACAAACCGATGATCAGCGACTGGCGCAACTACGAGAGTTGGGACGAGGCCGGCAGGCCGGAAGCCGCCGGCAAAGCCGACAATCTGGCAGCCGCGTTCCTCGCCGCGTACGAGCAACCCGAGATGGATGCCTCCCGCCGGGAGGAACTGGAAGCCTTCGTCGCCCGGCGAGTCGCCGAGGGCGGCGTCGCCACCGATTTCTAACCCAGGAGAAAGATCTCGATGAAGTCGTCAGCACAAGTGGTGGTCGTCGGAGGTGGCGTCGTCGGCGCCAGCGTGCTGTACCACCTCACCAAGGCCGGCTGGACCGACGTCGTGCTGCTCGAGCGCAAGCAGTTGACGGCAGGCTCGACATGGCACGCGGCCGGCGGGATGCACACGTTGAACGGCGACCCCAACGTCGCTCGCCTGCAGCAGTACACCGTCAACCTGTACAAGGAGATCGAGGCCGAATCGGGCCAGAACTGCAGCATCCACCTACCAGGTGGATTGATGCTGGCCGACACGCCGGAGCGGCTCGACTGGCTGCGCATGGCCCAAGCACGCGGTCGTTACCTCGGCATGCACATGGACATCATCTCCGTCGCCGAGGCCAAGGAGCTCAACCCGCTGCTCGAGGAGAAGTACTTCGTCGGCGCGTTGCACGACCCCGACGAAGGCAGCGTCGACCCATACGGCGTCACCCACGCCTACGCGATCTGCGCCCGCAACCGCGGCGCCGAGGTCTACACCGATACGTGGGTCACTGGTCTGCAGCAACGCGTCGACGGCACGTGGAACGTGATCACCGATCGCGATCACACCATCCACGCCGAGCATGTGGTCAACGCCGGTGGCCTGTGGGCGCGCGAGGTCGGCCGGATGGTCGGGCTCGAGCTGCCGGTGCTGGCCATGGAGCACCACTACCTGCTCACCGAGCCGATGCCGGAGGTGATCGCCTACAACGAGGAGCACGGACGTGAGCTGCCGCACATGATCGACTTCGCCGGCGAGATCTATGCGCGCCAAGAGGGGCAGAGCATCCTGCTGGGCACGTACGAACAAGACAACCGGCCGTGGTCGCCGAACGAGACGCCATGGGACTTCGTGTTCCAACTGCTCCCCCACGACCTCGATCGCATCGCCCCCGAGTTGGAGCGCGGCTTCGACCACTTCCCGGCCGTCGGTCGCGCCGGGATCAAGAAGTTCGTCAACGGGCCGTTCACGTTCAGCCCCGATGGCAACCCGTTGGTCGGCCCGATCAGCGGGATGCGCGGCATGTGGGTGGCCTGCGCGGTGATGGCCGGGTTGTCGCAGGGCGGCGGAGTCGGCCTGTCGCTGGCCAACTGGATGGTGAACGGCGATCCTGAAGACGACATCTGGGGCATGGATGTCGCCCGGTACGGCGGCTGGGCAACGCTGGCGTACACCAACGCCAAGGTTCGCGAGAACTACTCCCGCAGGTTCCGCATCACGTTCCCCAACGAAGAGCTCGCCGCGGGGCGTCCACTCCACACCACCCCGATCTACGACCGGCTGA
Source organism: Ilumatobacteraceae bacterium (assembly GCA_025358075.1). Classification (GTDB taxonomy): domain Bacteria; phylum Actinomycetota; class Acidimicrobiia; order Acidimicrobiales; family Ilumatobacteraceae; genus JAENVT01. Next base: position 13,168 of record JANYKU010000039.1, on the reverse strand, counting down.
CCGAGCACAACGCGGTGTGGGGTGCAGGTTTCGGGCTCGAGCATCCACTGTGGTTCCAAGCACCGGGCAGCGCGCCGATCGAGAACGTCACGTTCCATCGGTCCAATGCATTTCCACTGGTGGCCGAAGAATCGCGCGCCGTTCGTGAACGCGTCGGTCTCTCCGAAGCCTCCAACTTCGCCAAGTACCGCGTCACCGGCACGGGTGCCGCCGAGTGGTTGCAAGGACTGTTCACCAACGTGTTGCCGAAGGTGGGCCGCACGTCCCTCACCGCGATGTTGAACCCGCAGGGGCGAATCGTCGGGGAGTTCAGCGTGTCGCGGATCGGGCCCGACGAGTTCTTCTTGTTCGGGTCGCAGGCTGCCGAGGTCCATCACCCGCGCTGGTTCCTCGCCCACCTCCCGACCAACCAGTCGGGGCCGGACCCGATCCGCTTCGAGGTGCTCGCCCTGTCGATGGTCGGCCTGACCGTGGCCGGACCGCGGTCTCGCGACGTGCTGCAGAGGCTGACCAAGACCTCGCTGGCCACTGCCGATTTTTCGTTCATGTCCTTTCGCAAGGTCGACCTCGGCATGGCCCCGGTGTGGTTGTCGCGCATGACCTACACCGGTGATCTCGGTTACGAGATGTGGATGCAGCCCGAGTATCAGCGCTACCTCTTCGACCTCCTGTGGGAAGCCGGCGCCGAATACGACATGCGGCTGTTCGGCTTCCGCGCCCTGATCACAATGCGGTTGGAGAAGAGCTTCGGCACGTGGTTCCGTGAGTATCGACCGATCTACACGCCGCTGGAAGCAGGCATGGATCGAGTGTTGAAGCTGGATCACGACTTCGTCGGTCGTGCCGCTGTCGAGGCAGAGATCGCGGCAGGTGGTCCGAAGCGCAAGCTGACGATGTTCGTGGTCGAGCCCGATCCCGACGCACCGGCCGACGTGATCGGCGACGAGCCGGTGTGGCACTGCGGTCCCGATGGAGACCGCGTCGTCGGCTGGATCACCAGTGGTGGGTACGCCCACTACTCGGGAGCGTCGCTCGCGTGGGGCTACATCCCAACTGAGCTCGCCGCCCCTGGCATCACGGGTTTCGAGATCGAGATCATCGGCAACCGGCGGCCCGCCCGCCTGCAACTCGAGCCGATCCTCGATCCTGCGGGAACGCGCATGCGCAGCTGAGATCGGCGCCATCCCCGCTAGGGTCGCGCCGGGCGAGAAGGAAGAGTCATGAGAGTTTCCTCCCGCCACCTGGGACCGATCTCGGCGGTCACCGCCGTGCTGTGCCTCAGCGTGTGCATCGTTGCCCCGGCTTCGGTTGTGCACGCTGCGCCGCCCGGAGCTTCTGCGTACGTGCCGGTCACCCCGTACAGGATCCTCGACACGCGAATGGGCCAAGGCTTTCCGTCGGTTCGCAAGGTCAACGCCGGCGAGGCGTTCACCATGGCACTGCCCAGCGTCCCACCTGGCTCGAGTGCGGTCGTCCTGAACATGACGGCCACGGGTTCCTCGGACCGCGGGTTCGTGACGGTCTACCCGACGGGTGTCGGCCGTCCCCTGGCGTCGTCGATCAACGTCGACACGATCGGCCAGACGATCGCCAACCTGGTGACGGTGCCGATCGGTTCCGGCGGCACGGTCGACGTGTTCGCGCAGATGCAGACCGACCTCGTGGCCGACGTGCAGGGCTACTACGTTCCGGCGACCTCTGCCCAGGCCGGGCGCTTCGTGCCCGTCGGCCCGACCCGGTTGCTCGACACGCGCGAACCAGCCTCTCCGCGCTTCGGCGCGCTGGCCGCCAATGAGGCGATCAATGTGAACGTCGCCGGTCTCGCCGGGTTGCCGGCCGACGCGGCCGCCGCAGTCCTGAAGGTGACGGTCACCGACAGCACGGCGACCGGATTCTGGACCCTGTACCCCACTGGGTCGACGCGACCGACCGCGAGCAATCTCAACGTCGACGGCGTCGGGGCGACGATCGCCAACCAGGTGCTCGCGCCACTCAACGGCGGACAGACAACGGTGTACTCACAATCCGGTGGCAACCTCGTCGTCGACCTCGTCGGATGGTTCACCGGCTCCAGTTCGGCGGCCGCTGACGTCGGCCTGTTCGTGCCGGTCACCCCGGCGCGGTTGCTGGACAGTCGCCTGGCACCGCTCGGAGCACTGCCAGGACCCAACCGGACTGCCGAAGTGCCCGTTGCCAGCCGATTCGGTCTGCCCGCCACCGGCATCGGGGCGGTCGTGGTCAACGCCACGATCACCGACGCGGTCGGCTCCGGTTACTTCTCGATCTCGCCGGCGCAGATCTATCGACCGCTCGCCTCGAGCCTCAACGCGACGCATGCCGGGCAGACCATCGCCAACCACGTGATCGTCCCGGTGAGCATTGGCGGCTTCAGTTTCTACACCCAGTCCGGGGCAAACCTGATCGTCGACATCTCCGGCTGGTACACGGGTACGGAGCTGGCCACCGTGCTGCCACCGAGCGTTCCGTTGACCGGCGTGACCGGCCCGCCGGCGACACAGCCGTTCACGTTCTCCGGAACCTCGTCGCGGGGCGGACCGTTGCGATGGAACCCGTGCCAGGCCATTCGTTACGTCGTCAACCTCGGCGGCTACGACCCCAGTTCGCGGGCGATGATCAATGAGGCGGTCGAGCGGCTGCAAGCCGCAACCGGTCTTCCGTTCGTGCCGGAAGGAGACACGACGTTCATGCCCACCGTCGCCAATCCCACGCCTGGTGCCGCGGTCAACGGTGACCTCGTGATCGCATTGTCCGACTCGGTGCAAAGCGATCTCGTGCCCGGGACGATCGTCGGCAGAACCGACATCTCCTTCACGTCGGTGATCGTCAAGGCCTCCGTCGTTGTCGATATGGGCGACGTCGGAACACGGCCCGAGTGGTCGAGCACCGGCGCCGGCCCGGTGCTGCTCCACGAGCTCGGGCACGCGGTCGGTCTCGGCCACGTGGTGGACGCGACGCAGTTGATGAACGCGATCGCCTCGCCGGGTGGGCCCACCACCTACGGCGCCGGAGATCTGACCGGCCTCTGGCAAGTGGGCGCCACCCAAGGATGCGCCCCCTAGGAGTAGGCGGCGGCTTGGATGCGGAACAACTCCGCGTATTGGCCATTGCGCGCCAGCAACTCGTCGTGGCTGCCGGCCTCGACAAGGTGCGCTCCGTCCATCACGACGATCAAGTCGGCCATGCGGACGGTCGAGAAGCGATGCGACACCAGAACGGTGACCCGGCCGCTGTTGATGTGGGCTCGCGAAGCCTCAGCGAAGCGTTCGAAGAGGGCGTGCTCGGTCTCGGCATCGAGGGCGGCGGTCGGCTCGTCGAGGATCAACAGCAGTGGCGCATCGCGCATGAACCCGCGGGCCAGCGCCAGCTTCTGCCATTGGCCGAAGCTGACCTCGGCACCCTCGTGCCACGACGGGCCGAGCTGCGTCTCGAGGCCATACGCCAATCGGTCGATCACGTCGTCGGCACCGGCGCGATCGACGGCACTCTGCGTCGCGCCGCGGTCCTCGACGCGAGGCACGTCGCCGACGCCGACGGTCTGCTGGGCGTGCAACTCGAACCGGTAGAAGTCTTGGAATGCGCCCGCTAGGCATGCTCTCCACTTGTCGATGGCGATGTCGGCAAGGTCGACGTTGTCGATCATGATCCGCCCCGAGGTCGGTGCATACATCCGGGCCAGCAACTTGACCAAGGTCGACTTGCCGGCACCGTTCTCGCCGACCACCGCCACGACCGCGCCGGCGGGAAGGTGAAGCGTGACGTCGTCGAGGACCAACCGATCGGTGCCCGGGTAGCTGAACGAGAGGTGGTCGAAGGTGATTCCATCGACGAGGCGATCTGGTGCGGGCGCGGTTGCCGACGCGTCGATGCCGGCGGCGTAATCCTCCAACCACGTCAGCCGGCGTGAGGAGTCGAGCCAGAAGCCGCGGAGGAAGCCCAACTCGCCTGCGGTCGCGCCGACGTAGCGCGCCAACCGGGTGCCGGCGGCAAGCACCAGGACGACGTCACCGACACCCCGGTGCAACCCCGACGCCACGTACACGACGGCGGTCACGTACGCACCGGCGAACAGCGCCCACGCCAGGGTGTGCCAGGCCGCGGTCTTCCAACGAACCTTCGACACCGGCCCATACCACCGCTCCCAAGCTGCGCGACGTTCGGCGATCAGCCAGTCGCCGGTGTTGGTGACGCGCACCTCCTTGGCCGGCGGAGCCGTCGTGCCGAGCACGAAGAGGTGACGAGCGAGTCGGGTGTTGGCGATCACCGATTCCTCGACACGCCGCTCGACCGCCGGGCGCCATGTCGACACCCAGAACGCCGGCAGGGCGAACACCATCAGCATCACCAGCGCCGGATGGATCGACGCCAGCAGGATCGCGGTGATCGACAATCGGAACAGCCAGCCCAATGTGGAGAACAACGACATGAACATGTGATCGAGGGCGAAGACCTGATCGCGCAGCATCGCCAACCGGTCGAGGTATTCCGGCCGCTCGTGGTGCTCGATCGTCGGCACCGACGCCTGCAGGTGGGCGACATGTGATTCGAGCGCGATCGCCACCCTGTCGCGGAAGCGGCGTTGCACGCGTTGCGAGAGAAGCGACAGGTACCAGGTCGAGGTGACCGAGAACGCCAGGCCGAACCCGGCGATGATCACCTCCCGGCGATGGCCATGGAGCGCGCCGTCGACGAGAAACTTCAACCACAGCGCGAGCAGCGCATCGGGCAGCATCATGAGCATCGCCAGACCGAGCGACAGCGCCAGCAGACGCGGCTCGGCGCAATACCCGAGGCGGAAGGTACGCCACAGCGATTTCATCGCCGGCGGCAGGTTCGTCCGATCAACGGAGCGATTCATACCTCACCTCCTCGCCGTGCTCGTCGTACTCGGGCTCGGCGTCATCGGTGAAGCGTGAAGCCTGCAGGTCGAACATCGTGCGATAGCGGCCGCCGAGAGCGATCAGTTCGTCGTGGCTGCCCAACTCGATGACCTTGCCGTCTTCGATCACGCAGATCCGGTCGGCTAGCCGCACGGTCGAGAAGCGGTGCGAGATGAGAATCGTCGTGCATTGCCGCGTGGCCGCGAGCACCCGTTCGAAGATCTCGGCCTCGCCGCGCACGTCGAGTTGGGCGGTCGGCTCGTCGAGCAACACGACGCCCGCGCCTTGCTGCACCGCGCACAATGCGCGGGCCAGGGCAATGCGCTGCCATTGCCCTCCGGACAGATCGGTGCCGCCGGGATAGGCCTTCGACAACACGGTGTCGAGGTCGCCGTCGGCGAGTTCGGATCCGCCGGCCTCGGCGAGCGCGGCGCGGATCACGTCGTCGGGCGCGCCGGTGGGGGCGACGTTGTTGCGCAGCGGCAACTCGAAGTGGATGAAGTCCTGAAAGACCGCGGCAACCTGGGCTCGCCAGGCGGTGAGCTCGAGCGAGGCGAGCGGCTGACCGTCGATCTCGATCGCGCCCGAGGTGGTGTCGTAGAGGCGGCACAGCAGCTTGGCCAGCGTCGTCTTGCCGGCGCCGTTCTGACCGACGATCGCCATCGACGTTCCCGGTGCGATCGTGAGGTCGAAACCATCGAGCACGGGTCGCCCGCCGACCTCGTAGGCGAACGACACGTCACGAAAGCGGATCTCCTTCGGGCCCCGCGTGGGAACCGTTGTACCCTCGGTCAACGTGCCGGCGCCCACCGCGGCCTCGACGCGCGCCAGCGCGGCAACAGGCGCCGCAGCGCCGTCCATCGCCCAGTTCAAACCGCCGAACGCAATCGACGAGACACCGATAGCTGCTTGCACGAACACCACGACCATCGCGGTCGTGACGGTGGCGTTTGCCGCCCCATCGGCCAGCAGCCAGAAGACGAGCACGTTGGCAGCGAGCACGATCGCCAGGCACAACAGCACCGACTTCTCACGCAATCGCGTTGCCTCGTACTGCAGGTCATACAGGCGGCGGCGAGTGGAGACGAACCGATCCGTCACCCACCCGGCCAATCCGAAGAGGCGCAACTCCTTGGCCGGTGCGGCCTCGACGGCCAGGCGATACGAGTAGTCGGCATGGCGTTGCGCCCTGCGGACCTCGTCGGTGTTGCGGTCGCGCCACACCCCGCTCTCGCGCAGCAGCCAATGAGTCGACAACCAGGCGGCCACAAGCGCCAACGCGGCCCACCAGTGGAAGTCGGCGAGAAGGATGGCCGCACTGACGCCGACAACCAGGTCGACGAGACCGCCGGCGATGAAGTCCATCGAGATCTCGAGTGGCGGGCCCATCATTCCGAGGTCGAAGTCGCGCGCCATCGTGAGATCGGTGGTGAGCTCTGAGCGTTCGAGATGGGCGATGCCGGCAGGGGCGACGCAGATCGAGATCAGCCGGTCGTAGAGGTGCGCGGCCATGCGGCCGCCGAGGTTCGACGAGACCACTTGGTGGAGTGGTTGCGAGACCAGCAGCAGACTGAACGACGCGCCGACCATCACCAGCGGGCCCACCAACGAGACGTGTCGGGTGATCGCGCTGACCAGCCAACCGAAGGCGATCGATGTGACCGCAGGAAGGGTGCCACGCAGCACGATCAGCACCCACCAGCCGATGGCGTAGACGGGCGAGGCGCGGCGCAGGGCGCGAAAGAACTGCCACTCCTGACGACCACGCAACCGATCGATCATCGTCAGCACCTTCCCACGTTCATCCATCCAGCTTCTCACCGCACGGGCATGGCCGAAACCGTCGGTGTCTATCATCGGGAGCATGCGCCACAGCGGGTCCGTGATCGTCGGCATCGACAACGGCGGAACGAAGAACAACGTGACTGTCCTCGACGGCGCGGGTCAGTTCCTGATCGATCGCATGCTCGAGGTGCCGAGCAGAGTCACCGAGGGAACGGCTGCAGCGCTCGACGCGCTGGCTGTCGCGTTCGACAACGGACTACGCGTCACCGGTTTCGACCGCGCCGACGTACGTGCTGTGGGCCTCGATACGCCGGGGCCGGCCTCGGCTGACGGAGTGATCTCGTCCAAAGGTGCGACCAACTTCGCCCTGCCTGAGTGGTGGGGATTCGATGTGCGGGGCGCGCTCGAGGATCGCCTCGGTGTGCCGGTCGTGTACAGCAACGACGGCAATGCCGCGGCTCTCTACGCCCACTACGCCTACCACGGTTTTCAGGCCATCGACAGGTCGTCGGTTTCGGCGATCATCGGCACCGGGCTGGGCGGTGGCGTGATCGAATCGGGTGCGGTGGTCCGAGGTGCTGCGGGAATGGCCGGCGAGCTCGGCCATGTGCACATCCCGATGACCGGCCTGCTCGCCGAGGGTCAACCGATGCCGCATTGCGCATGCGGGTTCTCCGGCGACGCGGAGAGCGTGGCGTCACTGACGGGCATCCGCCGCAACCTGCTGCCGTACTGGTTGACGCGCTACCCCGACCATCCGCTGGCCGGCACGCCGATCGACGAGGCCGCCAAGGAGTTGCGCAGCTTCGGCGAACGCGGCGACGAGATGGCCCGCAAGATCTTCGAGCAACAAGCCATCGCCATCGGCCACCTGTTCACGATTGCCGCCAACTTCACCGACCCCAACACGTACTTCGTCGGTGGCGGTGTTGTCGAGGCCGCACCGGAATTTCGCGATTGGTACCTGTCGGTGGTGCGAGCCAACACCCATCTGCGCGCCGAGCAACTCGACGTCGCCGAGTTCTCGTTGGTGCCCGACCTCGACATGGCCGGGGCGCGAGGTGCCGCCGTGGCAGCGCGCAGCGCGTTTCCCGGCTGACCCTCACCACGAGCCGGAGCTGCCCCCTCCTCCACCGCCGCCGACCCCGCCGGAGAAGCCACCACCGAACGAGCTCCCGCCCGATCCACCGGTCGGTGCCGGAACGCTGCGCGTGCTCTCGAACGACGGGCCCATGCTGTACAACCACAGCGGGCTGGCGATGTTCATCTCCGGCGCAGGCACGTTGCTGTGTTCCAGTGCTCTGCCCCACGCATCGGCAGCACCGAGGGCGACCGCCCATGCGCTGTACTCGCGCAGCAGACCCTGCTTCCATGCCCAGTCGACGTGCTGGCCTTCGCTGGCCGCCAGGAACCGACGAAACGATTCGGCGCGCAACGCCAACGCCGACCCCGTCGCCGTACGCGCCGACAGCATCACCTTGTAGATGAAGTAGGCGGCGACGGTCGGCACGACGAGCGCGAACAACAGTGCGGCGACCTTGCCGTGGAACAGCCCGAGGAGCGCGGTGATCAATGATCCCGCACCGAAGAAGACGAAGCCGATGACCACGAGGACGACCCAGGTCGACGCGCTGCCACCACCACCCACGCTGCCTGGCGGCAGGCGCTTCCACCACCCCGACGTGGCGATGCCGTCGCGCTCCAGGGTTTGGATCGTGGCCCATGCTTTGCCGAAGTTGGCGTTGTACGTGCCGAGCGTCAGTTCTTCGCCGAAGTCGAGCATCTGACTGATCAACTTCTGCGAGTCGGCATCGAGCTGGTCGTACTTCGGTCCGCGCCGAATGGTGACTTCGTCACCGTCCTTGGACAGCGTGAGGCCGTCCTTGGCAACGACTCCGGAGATCCACGCCGCGGTCGTGCCGCGGTCGAGGCGCTCGTTGAGCAACACGGCGCCCTGCCACGGCTCGATCCCCTTCGGCGGCACGAACTCGATCGTGGCGAGTGCTTCCATCTTGCTGTCGGCGACCATACGCACTGCGACCGGCGGAGCATCTTGCGATGGCTGCGGCAACGAGCCGTACGCGGCGTCGGCAGCCCCGCCGGCAAACACTTCGTTGCGCCCGGCACGTCGACTGACGACGTAGACGACGCCGGCGGCGATCACGCCGAGTACGAGCGTTGCCAGTGCGAGCAGGAGGCGATCATCGGCGCGCCGCTTCGGGATCGGCGGATCGCTCGGTTGGGTGATCGGCAGCTGACCGGTGATGGTGCCGCCGATCGTGATCCCCTGTCCGGGCTTCAACGGGCTGATCACCGTTCGGTAGACATCGCCGACACGGGCCAGGGTGCAACCGCCGGTCGTTCCCGCTTCACCAACATCACAGGTTGGATTGTCGAGCTGGAGACCGATGACATCCACTTCGAACCGACCCGCCTCCAACGTCTCCGGATTTTGCGGGTCGCCGATGATGTCGAGGTTGAGACGGCCGGTCGACAGCTGGGCGTTGGGCAGCGTGTAGCTCAAGACGTACCGATGCTGCCCGGTGAACGTCGTGTTCGGATCGCCGAGACGAATGCGATCCTCGCTACCGAGCGGCGTGACGTCGACGGTCGCGTTTGCGTCGGGAGAGGACGCCTCGACGTTGGTTGGGCTGCCGAAATCAATCGGGATGAACCGCTCGTAACCGTGGCGATCCTTCGTGCCGAAGTCCTCATCGACCACCTCGCGAATCCGCACCCCATCGGTACCCGACGGTTGCACGGTCACGAGCTTGGCCTCGAACCGTTCCGGCAGGCTCTTGCGGCCGATCACACCCGCCAGGGCCAGCACGGAGATCCCAACGACCACGACCGCCATGACCAGATGGCGCCACCAACCCAATTTGCCCAGCATCCCGCCATTCTGCCGCCGAACTGGTGTCGATATCCGCAGATGTCTCTGGAATAAACTACTTGACTCCGAGATAAATTAGTTGTACGTTAGCTTTACGGAGACGTTGTAGTCTCCCCGTTGGGCCAGGGGGTTCCATGATGAGTGCCACATTGATCGTTCGTCACACCGTTGCCGACTTCGCCGCATGGCAGAAGGTGTACGCCGAGGCCGGCTCGATCCGGGCCAAGTACGGCTGCACCGGCGAGCGGGTGCTGCAGTCACCGAGCGACCCGAACGACGTGCTGGCGACGCACGAGTTCCCGTCGGTCGGCCAGGCCGAAGCGTTTGCAGGCGACCCCGACCTCCGCACCGCGATGCAGCGTGGCGGTCTCGTGGGCGCACCTCGCGTCGAGATCTTCCAAGGCGCCTGAGGGTTCAGGGCCTCGTTCTCACATGGCCCGCGTACCCGCTTCGTCGAGTGGTAGCCCGTTGAAGCGGGGTGGTCGCAACCACCCCGCCCCGGGCCAGCGCAACGTGGTGCGGGTCGACAAGGACTTCGTCGACGAATATCCCGAGGCCGACGCCTCGTGCACCGAGCTGTTCGCCTCGTTGCTGGTCGTGGGCGACGTGTTGATGGGCCTGCACGAACCGCGGATCGAAGCCACCCTCGGTGCCAGCCAGACGGCTGCGCAAGCGTTGGCCGTGCTCGACGGGGCCGGCGAGCCGCTGACCCCGTCGCAGATCGGCGAACGGCTGCTCGTGTCGTCGGCAACCATGACCTCGTTGCTCGACACCCTCGAGCAACGTGGCTGGGTCCGTCGAACGCCGAACCCCGACGATCGACGCAGCCTCCTGATCGAGATCACCGATGCCGGCCGACTCACAGCCGACACCTTCCTGCCGGGCTTGCACAAGCTCGAACGCCGCGTGATGTCGGAGCTCGACGGCGGCGAACGTCGTCAACTCCTTGGTCTGCTCGAGCGTGTGCTCGCCAGGGCCAACGAGGTCATGGCTGAGCCGTTGGAGCCGCTGTCCGGCATCCGACACCGCCCGACGCGCCTCGGCTGATTCAACCGCGCCGAGGCGCCTCCAAGATCCAAACCACCAATCGAAAGAGAAACGCGTGAACCACACCGTCACGCCCGAACGCATCATGCAAATCGGCATGGGCTTCTGGGCATCCAAGACCCTTTTGTCAGCAGTCGAGCTCGGCCTCTTCACAACGCTCGGTCACGAAGAGCTCAGCGCAGCCCAACTCGGCGAACAACTTTGCATCCATCCACGAGCCGGCGACGACTTCCTCGACGCGCTGGTCTCGCTCGGGCTCCTCGATCGCACCGGCAACGGGGATGGCGCTCGCTATCGGAACACCAATGAGACAGGGCTGTTCCTCGACAAGCACAGCCCGGCGTACATGGGTGGCATCCTCGAGATGGCCAACGCCCGGCTCTACGGGTTCTGGGGCAACCTCACCGAAGCGCTCCGCACCGGTCGGCCGCAGAACGAAGCCAAGATCGGTGGTGACTTCTTCGGCGCCTTGTACAACGACGAGGCTCGACTCGGGGCATTCCTGGCGGGCATGCAAGGGCTGCAGTTCGGAAACCACTCGGCACTGCTCGAGAAGGTCGACCTCTCCGGTGCTGCGACCTTCTGCGATGTCGGCGGCGCCAACGGCGCACTCTGCGCACTGGTCGCCCAGCGCTACCCGCAGCTGCATGCGACGACGTTCGACCTACCCGCCGTCGGAGACTTCGCCCGACGACACGCCGAGGCGATGGGTGTCGCTAATCGGGTCACAGTGGTCGACGGCGACTTCTTCGTCGACAAGTTTCCTCAGGCCGACGTCATCGTGCTCGGCAACGTCTTGCATGACTGGGACGAGGAGGGCAAGCAAGCACTCATCGACAAGGCCTACGACGCGTTGAACGCCGGCGGTCGGCTGATTGCCATCGAGAACGTCATCGATGATGACCGACGGCATAACACGTTCGGCTTGCTGATGTCTCTCAACATGCTGATCGAGCTCGAGGGCGGATTCGACTACACCGGCGCGCAGTTCGATCGTTGGTGTTCGAACGCCGGGTTCGAACTCACGGAGATCGTGCCGTTGGCCGGGCCCGGAAGTGCAGCGATCGCCTACAAGTAGGTGAGCGACGGCGATCACAACATGGCGGCGGATGTGCAAGCCTGTCGCTATGGCAGGCAATCATGAATCGGACCTCGTGTTCGCCGGGTCGATCCCTGATCTGTACGAGACCTTCCTCGTCCCGTTGATCTTCCAGCCATACGCGGACGATCTGGCGAGTCGCGTCGCCGAGTTGCAGTCGGCAGCGGTGCTGGAGGTCGCGGCAGGCACCGGCGTCGTCACCCGAGCCATGGCATCACGGCTGCCTCCGACCACCGCGATCACGGCGACCGATCTCAATCAACCGATGATCGACTACGCGGCCGCGCTCGGCACCGTGCGGCCGGTCAGCTGGCAACAGGCCGACGGGTTGGACCTTCCATTCAACGACGGCTCGTTCGATGCGGTCGTCTGCCAGTTCGGGGCGATGTTCTTCCCCGACCGCGTCAAGGCGTACCGGCAGTGCCACAGGGTGCTGCGACCCGGAGGCACGTTGCTGTTCAACGTGTGGGATCGGATCGAAGACAACGAGTTCGCCGATGTCGTCACCGACGCAGTCGCCGCCGTGTTTCCCGACGATCCGCCACGCTTTCTCGCCCGTACTCCGCACGGCTACCACGACACCGAGATCATCCGCGCCGATCTGGGTCGTGCGGGATTCACGTCGACGCTGCAGATCGACACGATCGAAGCTCGGAGCCGGGCAGCATCGTGCACTGCACCGGCGATCGGGCTCTGCCAGGGGAGCCCGTTGCGCAACGAGATCGAGGCCCGAGATGCCAGTCGGTTGGCAGAGGCCACCGCCGCGGCCGCTGCTGCGATCGGCGATCGATTCGGGCAATCCGACGTCGACGGCAAGATTCAGGCTCATGTGATCACCGCCGTCAAACCGTGAGCGTGCGCGGCGCCATCGAAGCCGAGCACCGCCGGATCGCCGGGCAGATCGTCGACTTGCGCAAGAGCTTCGCCGGCATCGTTGACGCTGCCGAGCTGACGTCAACCGACGACGAACACGACCCCGAGGGCGCGACGATCGCCTACGAGCGCGCCCAGGTCTCGGCGCTGCTTCGTCAGGCGGAGGAAGATCTTGCGGCGCTCGACCTAGCACTCGACCGCGTCGAGAACGGCACCGCTCAGACCTGTGAGTCGTGTGGCGGCTCGATCGACCTCGAACGGTTGCTTGCGTTGCCGACCACGCGACTCTGCATCCGCTGCGCGAGCTGACCCGCGGGCCCGATCAACTATGTAACACCGGCGATGGGGTTGACAAACCGCGGCTGAGAGAATGAAGTTTGGGGTTGGCTCGGGTGACGTCGGAGTGAGGGATTGGTGCTGATGGTTCAGCCCGCGTGACACCATGACGGCGGGGTCCTGCAGGTGGCTGCGATTGTGCTTCGAGCACGTATTACACCTTCTTTCGATTGATGATCCCGACCGGGCCTCCAACAACAGAGCGAGGAGGTTGTGATGGAGGTGCTGGTTGACCGG
>JANYKU010000184.1 GCA_025358075.1 Ilumatobacteraceae bacterium | reverse complement strand
GCACCTACGCCCACGCCATCGACGGCGCCGATGCCGGCGTTGCCGCCACCCTGGCCGACTCTCTCGACGGTGAGACACGAGCCCGCTCGCTCGCCGAGAACCGTCATCGACAGGGCTCGACAATCGGATCGCCTACTCACGTCTCACCGTCGAGAGAGTCGGCCAGGGTGGCGGCAACGCCGGCATCGGCGCCGTCGATGGCGTGGGCGTAGGTGCGCAATGTCATCGCTGGGTTGGCGTGCCCCAATCGGCCGGCAACGGTACGGATGTCGTGGCCGCGGCCGATCGCCTCGGTCGCCGACCAGTGGAGCAGGTCGTGCAGCCGCCAGTGCGACGCGATACCGGCGTCGCGGCGAGCGAGGCTCCACCACCTGGTCATCCGCTCCGGGTTCAGTGGCCGCTCCCCCGGATTCAGCATCCACGGGCCCCATTGCTCCCGTTCCAAGCGCAGCGACTCGATCGCTGCCATTGTGCGCGGGTCCAGTCGCACCGTTCGCTGGTTCGCCGTCTTCGTCGCACCGTCAGTCAGTGCCGGTTTGCGCTTGTCGTTGATCGACCCCTCGCGCTCGATGGCGATGCTCGAATCGATCGTCAGCCGATCGCCGTTCGCGTCGCTCCACACCAGCGCGCACAACTCCGACCGGCGAGCGCCGGTGATGGCCGCCAAACGAAACGCGAGCCCCGCCGCCGGGTCGAGCGCCTCGCCCGCGGCGATCACTGCTCGCACGTCGTCTGCCGTCATCGCCGAACGGGGCTGCGTCTTGCGACGGCCGAGCGTGGCCAACGCGACAACATTGGTCGCTACCCATCCCCAGCGCGCGGCCTGCGACATCGAGGCACGCACTACGAGGTGCTGATTCCGAATCGACGACTCCCCGACGCCTTTACTGCGTAGGCGGGCGTGCCAGCGGTCGACGTCGGCGACCGTCAACCGGGCGATCACCGTGCGAGCAATCACGTCGCGCTTCACGAGTGACACGCGACTGGTCTGGTCGCGCAATGTCGAGACCGCCCACGTCGGCCCACTCACCAGGAGCCATGCATCGAGCGCCTCGGCCACAGTGCGATTTCCCTCGGGAGCCGGCGGCTCGACGGTCAGCGATGCGGCAACCTTCTGTGCCGCACGCTTCGTTCCGCGAACGGTGCGCGACACCTGGACCGGTTTGCCACGCGGGTCGCGGCCGACGAAGACGCGGACCTCCCAGACACCCGGTGAGCGCTCGCGGACCGTAGCCACGAAGAGGACTCTACAACCGATTCCACGTTGTAGGGATGATTGTAGGGATGACATCCGAACAGGACAACACCAGGCAACACCAGATGGACAGAAAAGGTTAGCTGAACAGCTTCTTTGCAATCACGATGCGTTGGATCTGGTTGGTGCCTTCGTAGATCTGGGTGATCTTGGCGTCGCGCATCATTCGCTCGACGGGGAACTCATTGGTGTAGCCGTAGCCACCGAGTAGTTGCACGCAGTCGGTCGTCACCTGCATGGCCACGTCGCTGGCGAAGCACTTGGCCATCGCCCCGATCACGCCCAACTCTCCCTCCGGATCGTTGTCGTCGACCAATGCACACGCCCGATAGACCATCCCACGCGCCGCTTCGATGCGCATCGCGCAATCGGCGGCAATCCATTGAAGACCTTGGTTGTCGGCCAGCGGCCGGCCGAACGTGCGACGCTGCTTCATGTAGTCGACGGCGAAGTCGAGGGCACCCTGGGCGATGCCAACGGCCTGCGCACCGATGGTCGGACGCGACCGGTCGAGCGTGTGCATGGCGATGGCGAAACCTTGGCCGACCTCGCCCAATCGCCAGGTGTCGGGGATGCGGCAGTCATCAAAACGTACGACGCCCGTCGGCGACCCCTTGATGCCCAACTTGTGCTCGAGCTTGTCGACGTGGACACCCCACTCGGCCTTGGCCAGGAAGCAGGTGATGCCCTTGTGACGGTCGTCGGAGGTGCGTGCGAAGACGGTGTACAGATCGCTGATGCCGGCGTTGGTGATCCAGCACTTCGTGCCGTTGACCACCCAATCATCGCCATCCCGCACTGCCCTCGTGAGCATCGATGCAACATCGCTACCGGCGTCGGGTTCGCTGAGGCAATAGCTGGCTTGGCTGCGACCGTCACAGACCAGCGGTAGCACTTCGGCCTTCAGCGCATCGGAGCCGAAGTTGATCACCGGCAGCATGCCGAGTTTGGAGATCAGCAGCATCAGGCTGGTGGAGGCGCACACCCTGGCCAGTTCCTCGGTGGCGATCGCCTGGGTCACCAGCGAGGCTCCCTGACCGCCGTACTCCTCCGGATATTGCAGCGAGGTGAGGTCGGCCGCGACGAGCGCCTTGAACGCCTCCCAGTCGTATTCGGCCTTCTCGTCGGTCGCTGCCGCCCGGGGAGCGATCTTGTCTTCGGCGAACCGACGTACCACCGCGCGAAATTCGCGCTGCTCGTCGGAGAGGTTGATCGGTTGCGTCATGCGCCCACCAACTCCTTCCAACGAGCTGGGTACGCAGCATTGACTTGCGCAGGAGTCATCCGCAGCGTGGCTTCCGGCACCATGTCGACCAGTTCTCGCGCCTCGTCGTAGTGATGCAACGTGTTGCTGACCCCTTCGAACAGCCTCACTCGGGCGGCCCGCAGTTCGGCCGGTGGGTCGCTGTCGAGGAGACCCCAGATCGTGAAGGCGATGGTGAGGTCGTGCACGACCGGGGCACGACTGAAGATCGAAGCGCGGCGCAATGCAATGCCCAGGCAGCCCTGGATGGCATCGGCGGCGTGCTCGCCCGGCTGCAACTGCAATCGATCGCGAAAACCGTTGGCAATCTTCAGGGCGAAGCCCTGATCCGGACCTTGGTAGCCGAGGCGAGGGCCCTCCGGCTGGAACCCGGTGAGATCGGCCGGTCGGTCGGGCTTCCACGACGGCGGCACCACATCGGGCGAGGCGTAGGACCGCGCGTCGTCGACCGGTGAGACGGGGGCGAACTTCGGCGCAGCCATGGCCCTCTTTCTAGCTGGCGGGCAGCCGCCGTGTCACCCTCCGTGGAGCAGGCCGTAGACCAGACTCTCTTCGAGTGCCCGCCACGAGGCCTCGATGATGTTGGGGCTCACACCGATGGTCGTCCACACGCGGTCGCCATCGGAGGCGTCGATCAGCACCCGCGTGATCGCACCCGTCGCGGTCGCGCCATCGAGGATGCGCACCTTGAAGTCGGTGAGGTGCACCTTCGACAGATGCGGAAAAGCCCCGCCAATGGCGGCCCGCATCGCCGAGTCGATGGCGTTGACCGGACCGTTGCCCTCTGAGGTGTGCACGTGGCGCTCGTTGCCGACCCACACCTTGACCGTTGCCTCGGTGGTGAAATCGCCGGTCGGCAACTCGTCGGTGATCACCCGCATGCTCTCGACCCGGAAGTAGTCCTGCTGCCACCCGGCAGCGCGGCGCATGAGCAGCTCGAGCGACGCGTCGGCCGCCTCGAAGTGATAGCCCTCGTGCTCCAGCCGCTTGAGGTCGTCGATCACCTGGTTGACGGCCGGGCCATCCATGGGCAGACCGAGCTCGGCAGCCTTCATCTGGATCGTTGCCCGTCCGGCCATTTCGCTGACGACAAAACGCGTGCCATTGCCGACGAGCTCGGGGTCGACGTGCTCGTAGGCGTCTTTGGCGCGGGCGATCGCGCTGACGTGCAGGCCAGCCTTGTGGGCGAAGGCCGAGGCCCCGACATAGGGCGCCTGCGGGTTGAGCGGGCGGTTGAGCACCTCGGCGACATGATGGCTGACCGCGGTGAGCCGTTCGATGCGACCCTCGGGCAGGCACGACATGCCCAGCTTGAGCTGGAGGTTGGGGATCACCGTGGTGAGGTTGCAGTTGCCGGTTCGCTCTCCGAGACCATTGAGCGTGCCCTGCACATGCGCCGCCCCGGCGCGCACCGCGGCCATCGAGTTGGCAACCGCACAACCGGTGTCGTCGTGACAGTGGATCCCGATGATGACGTCGTTGCCGACGTGGCGGTACACCTCGGCGACGATCGCCTCGACGTCGTGCGGCAGGGATCCGCCGTTGGTGTCGCACAGCACGACGTGGCTTGCGCCCTTGACGATCGCGGCCTCCAACGCCCGCAGCGCAAATTCGGGGTTGCGAGTGAAGCCGTCGAAGAAGTGCTCCAGGTCGACCATCACTTGGCGACCGTGGCCGGCCAGGAACGCGACCGAGTCGGCGATCATCGCCTCGCCTTCGTCGAGCGTCGTCTGCAGCGCATTGAGCACGTGGTAGTCCCAGCTCTTGGCGACGATGCACACCGTCGACGTGTTTGCCTCGAGCAGGTTACGAAGCGTGTCGTCGTCGTCGACCTTGCCCCTCGGCCTGCGAGTCGACCCGAACGCCACCATCGTCGAAGTGCCGAGCTGCAGCTCCGTCGCGGCGCGGGCGAAGAACTTGATGTCTTTCGGGTTGGCGCCCGGCCAGCCCCCTTCGATGAAATGGACGCCCAGGTAGTCGAGCTGCTCGGCGATGCGCAGCTTGTCGTCGACCGTGGCCGACACGCCTTCGACCTGCAGACCGTCGCGCAGCGTCGTGTCGAACACCTCGACAGATCTTCGGGTGCCGGCGAGTTCGCCGGATTCGTTGTTCATGAGCGGAGCCTTTGGTTGGAAATGAAAGAGCCGCCCGGATGGGCGGCTCGGAGCGCACGTCGGCGTGGGCCGGCGTGCGCTAGCGAATGATGATGATCGTGGCGGCAAGGCGAGAGATCACGAAAGGCATTCAATCCCCTTTTTCTACCGCCGTCAACGTGAACGCTGTGCAAAACCTGTGTGCAAGAGGTGGACAGAACAAAAACTTCTGGGGATTCTCAAGAAAGTCTGCGGATAACCCTGTGACTTCAAAAATACCCCTTGACCTGGGATCTTGAGAGAGTGCAAGCTAGGTGAGTACCGGAAAGCGCACGCCAACCGGAGCTCGAGGAACGGTGCCGGAAATCGGGGCTGCCAGCAATGGTGGTCACGAGGAACGGAGGGCCAACCGAGTTCACGAGGTGAAAGCGGATTCGGGAGGGGAATGATCCATTCCGCCGGGAGGTCTTCGGGCCGAGCGGTGGGGCCGGGGAGCAACGGACTGGGCAACCAGGTCGCTGCGAGCTGGTCACGCGAGGGAAGCGAACCGGGTAACCGGGGTAGCGGAACGAGCAGCTGGATCGGTTGGAGCCGGTTCGCCGGGGAAGACCGAATCAGTGGTTGGGGAACGAGCCGGGCAACCGGGGAGTGAACCGACAAAGGGAATCGCCCGCCAGCGCTTGCGCTGACGGGCGATGACATTGAGTCGAGCTAAAGGCTAACGCCAGCAGATCGACCAGTGGTGGATCATGAACCAAAAGGAGTCGCCCCGGGCGGCGCGCTGGCTTCGGCTGGCTGCGCAGCCCGGGGTGCTTCGCTTTTCGGGCCAGCCCAATGACGCGCTCGGCGTCAGCAACTAGCGTTCGGCGGCGATGAGCGAACCACGACGTGAACCGAAGCGCGATCTGCCGGCCGGCTACCAGGAGCAACTCGACCAGGGCTACGCGTTCGGCTCGGTGATGACCTTCGCCCAGCGACCACTGCTGACCGCGCCCGAGCAGCTCGACTCGTGGCAGCCCGACGTCGCCATCGTCGGCGCGCCGTTCGATCTCGGCACTACCAACCGACCCGGCGCACGCTTCGGCCCGCGCGCCCTGCGCAGCAGCGCCTACGAGTCCGGTACGTATCACCTCACCTACGGGCTGGAGATCTTCGACCACATCGAAGTCGTCGACTACGGCGATGCCTACTGCCCGCACGGGATGGTGCAGGAGAGCCTCGACAACATCAAGCAGCGCGTCCACGACATCGCCAGTCGCCGGATCATCCCGTTCACGATGGGCGGCGACCACACCATCACGTGGCCTGCGGCCACCGCCGTCGCCGACGTGTACGGGTACGGAAACGTCGGCATGGTCCATTTCGATGCTCATGCCGACACCGCCGACTCGATCAACGGCAACCTCGCCAGCCATGGCACGCCGATGCGACGGTTGATCGATAGCGGCGCGATCCCGGGGCGCAACTTCATCCAGATCGGGCTGCGCAGCTACTGGCCACCGCAGGACGTGTGGGAATGGATGGCCGAGCAAGGGATGCGCTGGCACCTGATGGACGAGATCTGGGAGCGCGGCTTCCAGGCGGTCATGGCCGACGCCGAGGTGGAGGCCCTCGACGGCCCCGAGCACCTCTACATCTCGATCGACATCGACTCCCTCGATCCGGCATACGCACCCGCGACCGGTACGCCCGAGCCCGGCGGAATCGTGGCCGCCGATCTGCTGCGCATGGTTCGGTCCCTTGCCTACCGGCACCACGTCGTCGGCATGGACGTCGTCGAGGTCGCGCCCGCATACGACCACGCCGACTGCACGGTCAACGTCGCCAACCGCCTGTTCATGGAGTGTCTGGCAGGCCTGGCGGCCAAGCGCCGCGACCAGGCCGGCGGCATTCCGGGGCTGCCTGCCCGTTGACATTTCGATCCGATCTACGATCGACCGCATGAATCGACCGATCGGCGAGCGGCCGGCGATGGCCGCATTCTGCCAACTCGAAGGTGGTCTTCACGGTCGACAACACCGTGGAGTGCATTTCCGTAGAGGGGTCCGCTGCGCTACTGACCGACCCGGCGCGCATCGACGTCTGGGTGGATCCCTACGTGGAGAAATACGGCCCCGAGTCACCGGAGGGCCTCGCCGACTTCGTGCGCCAGAACGCGGTGATCGAGGTGCAGCCGACCACTGCGTTTGCGGTGATCGAACGTGAGGACGAGTTCGCCACCCGCGCCACCCGGTGGCGCTTCCCCTAGCCCAAAGGCGGGGTCAGCTGGCGAGCTCGCACCAGTCCTTGTACTGATCCTCTTCGCCGCGCACGGCGCGGGCGTAGACCTCGGCGATCGCCTTGGTCATCGGGCCGGGGCACGGGATCTCGCGGTCGTCGACCGACTTCACCGAGCTGATCTCGGCGGCTGTGCCACAAACGAACACTTCCTCGGCAATGTAGAGATCGCTGCGCGCCAGGTTGTCGACGCGGATGTCGAAGCCGAGGTTGCGGGCGATCGTCATCACCGAATCCTGGGTGATGCCCTGGAGCGCACCAGCGCTGAGCGGCGGGGTGATGATGATGCCGTTGCGGACGGCGAAGATGTTCTCGCCGGTGCACTCGGCAATGAGCCCGTTGGGGGCCAGCATGATCGCCTCGTCGTAGCCGGCCTTCAACGCCTCGACCTTGGCCAGCGACGAGTTGACGTAGTTACCGGTGGTCTTCGCGGCCGGTGGCATGGTGTTGTGGTCGTGACGAGTCCACGACGAGACCTTCATCCGCACACCGTGGTCGAGAGCATCCTCACCGAGGAACGGTGCCCACGGCCAGCAGGCAATGGCCATGTCGACGCTGCACGGGAGGGTGTTGAGGCCCATCTCGCCGTAGCCGTAGTAGGCGATCGGGCGCACGTAGCAACCCGGAAGGCCCGTCGAGGCAACCGTGGCCTTCGTGCCGGCCACGATCTCGGCGACGCTGTACGGGAGTTCCATTCCCATGATCTGAGCGCTGCGGAACAGGCGCTCGATGTGATCCGTCAACCGGAACACTGCAGGACCTTGCGAGGTCGGATAGGCGCGGATGCCCTCGAACACACCGGTGCCGTAGTGCAACGTGTGCGTGAGGATGTGGATCTGAGCCTTGTCCCAATCGACAAGCTCTCCGTTCATCCAGATCTTGGGGGTGGGTTGGATGGGCATCGCTGGCTCCGCTCTGCTGACTGCGTTGTGCAAGTCCGCCTAGCCTGCCACGGCATCGGCGATTTGGGAACCGATGTCGGTGGTGCTGCCGGTACCACTGTGGGAAGCGCACGCCGAACGAATCCGGGTTGCCGTGTCGCCTTCGCCGAGGAAGTCGAGCATCAGGGCGGCGCTGAGGATGGCCGCGATGGGGTTGGCCTTGCCGGTGCCGACGATGTCGGGAGCCGACCCATGCACCGGCTCGAACATCGACGGGCCCGTGCGCGCCGGGTTGAGGTTGGCCGACGAGGCCAGTCCGATGCCGCCACTGACCGCGCCACCCAGGTCGGTGAGGATGTCGCCGAAGAGGTTGTCGGTGACGATCACGTCGTAACGGTGGGGATCTTGCACGAAGTAGATGCAGGCCGCATCGACGTGGTTGTAAGCAGTCCCGACCTTTGGGTAGTCGGCAGCAACAGCGTCGAACGCGCGCTGCCACAGGTCGCCGGAGAAGGTCAACACGTTGGTCTTGTGCACCAGCGTGACGTGCGGCTTGTGGCTGGGGTTGGCCTGGGAACGTTGCACGGCGAGTTCGAAGGCGAAGCGGATGGCACGCTCGGCGCCCATGCGCGTGTTGACCGAACCCTGGGTGGCTACTTCGTGTGGGGTGCCCTTGCGGAGGACGCCGCCTTCGCCGACATACGGACCCTCGGTGTTCTCGCGGATGACGACGAAGCTGTGCGGCTCGGACTGGCCCGGTGCCGTGCCGACGAAGGGGCGGAGATTGACGTAGAGGTCGAGGTCGAACCGCATCTTCAGGAGCAGACCGCGCTCGATGATGCCCGGGGGCACGTCGGGAGTGCCGACCGCACCGAGCAGGATGGCGTCGAAGCCACGGAGCTCGTTCAAGGTCGCATCGGAGAGGATCTCGCCGTCACGTAGGTACCGCGCCCCACCGAGGTCGTAGCTGGTGGTGTCGAACGAGATCCCCGCGGCTCGTACCACCTTCAGCGCTTCGGCGGTCACCTCCGGGCCGATTCCGTCGCCACCAATCACCGCAATTCGATAAGCCATAGGCCCGAGATGTTACGTGGCGGTAGCGTTTTCCCCCTATGGCGACGACGCAGCTCTCCAGCTCGGCATTCGAACGACTGCAAGCCGAGTTCCACGACCTCACCACGAGGGGTCGCATCGAGGTCGCCCAGAAGATCGAGACCGCCAGATTGATGGGCGATCTCAGCGAGAACGGCGACTACCACGCCGCCAAAGACGAGCAGGGCCACATGGAAGGCCGCATCCGCGAGCTCGAACACATCATCGAGACTGCCGAGATCATCGAAGGCGGCGACGCCGGCATCGTCTCGACGGGGTCGATCGTGACCATCGTGTACGAAGGTGACGACGATTCGATGGCCGAGCGCTACCTCGTCGGTCATATGGAAGAGAAGGTCGGGAACCTCGACGTCATGAGCCCGAATTCCCCGCTCGGAGCCGCGCTGCTCGGCGCCGGTGCCGACACATGGGTCGAGTACGAGGCACCTACCGGCAAGCTGCGCGTCAAGGTCACCAAGGTGGAGACCGCTTAGTGGGTTTGCGCGACGGGCTGGATCCCATGCCGCCGGTGCTGCCACCCGGCGCGGCGATGCAGCTTCCCGGTCGCGGCACCACATTCGTTCGCAGGCTCGAAGGTCCGCCCGACGCGCCAACTGTCTTGCTGCTGCACGGCTGGAGCGCGAGCGCCGACCTGAACTGGTTCACGTGCTACGAACCGCTGGCCGAGCACTATCGGGTCATCGCCCTCGACCACCGCGGACACGGCCGGGGCATCCGCTCGCGCAAGACCTTCAAGTTGGAGGACTGCGCCGACGACGCGGTCGCGGTCTGCGATGTGCTCGGCATCGACAAGTTCATCCCCGTCGGTTACTCGATGGGTGGTCCGGTCGCCCAACTGATCTGGCAACGCCACCGGCAGCGCACCATGGGGCTCGTGCTGTGCGCGACGGCCGCGTATTTCGCGACCTCGCGCGAAGAGCGCCTCAGCTTCCTCGGGCTCTCGGGTCTCGCCGCCGTCGCCAGGCTGACGCCACTGCAGGCTCGCCAATGGCTCACGGAGCAGTTCTACCTGCAGCGCAAGGCCGACCAGTGGGAGCCCTGGGCCATCCACGAAGCCTCACGACACGACTGGCGGGCGGTGCTCGAGGCGGGCCGAGCCATCGGCAACTTCTCGTCGCGCGACTGGATCAAGGAGGTCGACGTGCCGACCTCGACGCTCATCACGATGCGCGATCGCGTGGTGCCGGTACGACGCCAGGTGCGGCTGTTCGAAGCGATCCGTGATGCCGAGGCGTTCCGCGTCGACGGCGATCACGATGCGGTGGTGGCCAACGCCAAACAGTTCGTGCCGACCCTGCTCCGGGCATGCCGGTCGGTTGTCGAACGCGCCCGATGAGGAAACGTCTGCTCCTCGCCGGCGCCGCAGGCGTCGTCGCCGCCGTCCTCGTGCGACGCAACGTGCGTGGCCGACGCAACCTCAGCATCGCCGTGCTCGGCGCGCAGGTCGGGGGTTCGTACGCGTCGACCGCGGCGCGCAAGCTGTTCGCTTCTGCTCCTCGACGCATCGAGTTGGATCGTGCCCGTGAACTGCGCACTGCGGAGGCAGTTGCTGATCGCCTCGGGAACATGAAGGGAGCGATGATGAAGCTCGGCCAGATGGCCAGCTACATCGACGAAGGGCTTCCCGAACCGATGCGTGTGGCGCTCGCCGAGTTGCAGTCGAATGCGCCGCCGATGAGCGCCGACCTTGCCGCCGAGGTGGTCGAGCGCGAGCTCGGTGGCCCACCCGATCGCGTGTTCGTCGAGTGGGACCCGCAGCCGATCGCCTCGGCGAGCATCGGACAGGTTCACCGTGCGGTCGTCGTCGATCCGGCGACCGGGCTCGAACGGGCCGTGGCCGTCAAGGTCCAATACCCGGGCGTCGGGGCGGCGATCGAGGCCGACCTGCGCAACGCCAGCCTGCTCGGTGCGGTCCTCAAGCAGGGCTTCGGTGGGCTCGATCCCGACGACATGGTCGCCGAGATCAAGGAGCGTCTCATCGAGGAGCTCGACTACACCCTCGAGGCCGTCAACCAGCAGGCGTTCGCCGACTTCTACCGCGGCCACCCGTTCATCTCGGTGCCCGGCGTACTCGCATCGCACTCGACTCCGCGCGTGCTGACCACCGAACTCGTCACCGGAGCGACTTGGCAAGAGATGGTGCAGTGGTCGCAGGAAGAGCGTGACCTCGCCGGCGAGTGCCTCTTCCGCTTCGTCTTCCGCAGCCTGTACGGCATGCACCGGTTCAACGGCGACCCGCATCCCGGCAACTACCTGTTTCACGGCGGCGGCCGTGTCACGTTCCTCGACTTCGGGTTGGTCAAGCGATTCACCGACGACGAGATGTCGACCTTCGTGGGCATGGTCAAGGCCGCCGCCTACGAGCACGACGTTCCGACGTTCCGGCGCATCGTCGAACAGGCCGGCCTGCTGCGCCGCGGTGCCCCAGCCGACGACGAGGCGATCGGCGAGTACTTCAGCCAGTTCTACGAAAGCGTCAGAGACGACAAGGTCGTCACCTGGTCGTCGGAGTACGCCAGCCGGATCGTGCGCCACACGTTCGACCGCACCAGCCCGATCTCGCAATACGCGACGGTGCCGAAGGCTTTCGTGTTCATCCAGCGAATCAACCTCGGGCTGTACGCGCTGCTCGGCGAGCTGCGAGCTACTGGCAACTACCGACGGATGGCCGAGGAGCTCTGGCCGTTCGTGCAGGCGCCGCCCAGCACAGCGATGGCGGAGGCCGAACAGCCGTGGCTCATGAAGCGACGCGGCCGTGACGGTGTGCCGTCCGGCTGATCGCCTGCTCGCGCACCCAGCGACGCAACTCGCGCCGACCACTGGCCGACACCGGCTCCACGTCGATCTCGACACCTTGCGTCGAGCAACCGTTACGCAACACCTCACCGGCCTGAGTCAGCAGACGAACTCGCTCGACGCGAAGTTCGGGCAGGCGCTGCAGCAAGGCGTCCTCCGTTTCGCCCGACGCGTCGGAGACGACCACGCGCGTGCCACAGATCTCGGCGGCTCGCTGTGCGGACTGCAAGACGCCTTCGGGCGTGTCGCTTCCGACGCGAACGAGCACTCCATCGAGGCACCGGTATCGGAGGTCGTTGTGTTCGCTCACCAGACCGGTGGGATCGTGCGCGCCACCGAACCAGTCGGACCAGGCTCGGCGATACGACCGTTCTGCCGCGTCGCAATCGATGATCGAGGCCGCCGCGGTGACCTGCTCGGCGACGTAGTCGGGGCCGCCGGCCTTTGGGCCACACCCGACCGAGGATCGCTTCCATCCACCGAACGGCTGGCGCTGCACGACGGCCCCGGTGATCCCACGATTGACATACGCATTGCCGACGACCACCCGGTCCAGCCACCGTTCGACCTCGGCCTCGTCGAGGGAGTGGATGCCGCCGGTGAGACCATAGGGCGTCGCGTTCTGCAACTCGATCGCCTCATCGAGGTCGGCGGCGCGCATCACTCCGAGCACCGGACCGAAGCATTCGGTGACGTGGAACCACGAGCCAGGTTGCACCCCGACGCGCACGCCCGGCGACCAGAGATCGTTGCCGAGATCGCGGGGTTCGACCAACCACCGCTCACCGCTGTCGAGTTGCGTGAGACCGCGACGCAACTTCGCGGATGGCTCGCCGATCAGCGGCCCGACCACACTGCCCGGGTCGGCCGGCATGCCGACCACCAGGCTGCGTGTCGCGTCGGCCAGCCGCGCCATGAACGACTCGTCGTCGAACAATGGAGCCTCGACGATGGCCAGGCTCGCCGCCGAGCACTTCTGGCCGGCATGGCCGAACGCCGACCTGACGAGATCGCGGATGGCCAGATCGAGGTCGGCGGCCTGGGTGATCACGATCGCGTTCTTCCCGCTGGTCTCGGCCAGCAGATGGATCGCAGGCTTCCACGACCGGAACATCGCTGCCGTCTCGTAACTACCGGTCAGGATCACCGAATCGACGTCAGGGTGACTGATCAGACGGCGACCCACCTCGTTGTCGGGACAGGCGACGAATTGCACGACGTCGGCGGGCACGCCGGCGCGATGCAACTGCTCGACGATGTGCAACGCCGTGCGCCGTGCTTCGGGCGGGGGCTTGAGGATCACGACGTTGCCGGCAGCGAGCGCGGCGAGCACACCACCGGCGGGGATGGCATAGGGGAAGTTCCAGGGCGAGGCCACGACGACGACGCCCCGTGGACGGAGCTGCGCGCCCTCGGCTTGCTGTTGCTCGAGAACGTCGAGACCGATCGTGCCGTAGTACGTGGCGAAGTCGATTGCCTCACTGACCTCTGGATCGCCCTCGCGAGCGACCTTCGCAGCCTCGGCCGCCATGATCCGGATCGTCTCGAATCGTTCGTCGCGGAACACCGACGCAACGGTGGCCAAAATCTGTCGACGCTGCGCAACATCGACCTCCGACCAGTGCCGCGTCGCGGATTGCGCCCGGCCGACGATCTCATCGATCTCCGCGATCGTCTCGACGAGCCGTGATCCATCCGACGACCTGACGCCGAGCTCAACCGAACTCTCGACTGCCGTGTGAAGCCGACGTCGGGCTTCGGGATCGGTTGGGTCGGTGTCGGGCTCGTTGCTGAATCCGTGCGAAGGTGGCGTGACAGGGTGACGGCGGCGTGACGTGGACACTCGATGCCGCCCGGCCACGGCGCGACGGAACCTCTCGGCCTGAACGACGAACTCGTCGGAGCCCGGCCGGATGGTGAACAGAGCCCGTAGGAAGTTTTCGGGAGCGGTGTTCTCGTCGAGCCGCCGGGCCAGGTAGGCGATGCTGGCGTCGACCTGGTCGCGCTGCACGACCGGCGCGTACAGCAGCAGCGAGCCGGCCACGCGGCGCACGGCGCGGCTCTGCGCCGGCGCCATGCCCTCGAGCATCTCCAAGTCGAGCCGGTCGCGCTGTTCGGCGGGGAGCCGGTCGCGAAGCACGATGGCCCAGGCGACATCGAAGAGGTTGTGACTGGCGACGCCGACTCGCACGGCGCCGCTCCACTCGGCGCGCAGGGCGGAGTCGAGCATCAACTTGTAACTGGCGTCGACGTCGGCCTTGGTCGGATAGGGCGCCGCGACCCAGTCGTGAAGTTCGGCTTCGACCGCCTCCATCGCCAGGTTGGCGCCCTTGACGATCCGCACCTTGATCCCAGCGCCGCCCCGACGCCGACGCTCCGAGGCCCACTCCCCCAGTTGGTCCAGCACCGCGTGGCTATCGGGCAAGTAGGCCTGCAACACGATGCCGGCCTCCAGGTGGTGGAACTCCGGCTCATCGAGCACCTTGGTGAAAGCGACGACCGTCAGTTGCAGGTCGCGGTACTCCTCCATGTCGAGGTTGACGAAGCCGCGCGGCTCCTTCAGCGACGCGGCCCGATAGATCTCACGCAACGGCTCGCAGATCCGTTCGATGCTGCGATCGAAGTCGAGCACGTCGAGGTTGGCGACGAGCGCCGACGCCTTGATGGAGACGGACGCGACGTCGGGCCGACGGAGCTTCTCGAGCACTTGGTCGACACGCCGACTCGCCTCATCGTCACCGAGGATCGACTCTCCCAGCGGGTTGACGAGCAGGCCGATCCCCTCGCGCCGCCGTCGTGCAGCGTGCTCGGCGAAAGCCGGATCTTCTGCCGGCAACACCACTCCCTTGGTCTCCCCGAGGATCCGTCGGCGAACCAACGGCATGACCAACTGAGGCATCGTCCGTGCAAGCTTGGCACCGGCTCCCAGCAGCAACCGGTCGACGACGCTCAACGATGCCGGCAGCGGATGCTCGGCGACGACATCGGCAAATCGCCGACCGGCACGCCGATCGGAGGCGATGCGGATCACGTCGTCGGTCAGCCGCTGCACGAGCTCGCGACCGCCTGGATCGGCCACCAGTTTGCCGAGGCGTCGCAGCTGCCGCCGCTCGCCGCGGGTCGACCCGGCCAGCGCCTCGCGCAGGATCCTGTCGGCGAGGGCGATCGCCTGTTCCACCAGCTCCGCGTCCTCGGATCGACGGTCGTCAAGGGACATGTCGGCGACGGTAGTGGTCATCGCTTCACTCAATACCCAATGTCTAGGTTCGACGATCATCACCGCACCGTCGGATCCGTACAAGGATCGCGATCGTGCAAGTGCTGCGGGCCATGACCGACCTCCTCGAGGGAGTGCCGCACGTGATGTTCTGTGCCAAGGATCCGTCCGGCGCGTACCTCAGCGTCAACCAAGCCTTTGCCGACCGCGCCGGAGCCCGTAGCCCCGACGACGTGGTCGGCCGGCGGGCCGAGGACCTGTTCGACAGCGAGCTCGCCGCTTCGTACTCGCTTCAGGACGCCGAGTTGTGGGCGTCACGACAGTCGCTGCGCAACCAGCTCGAATTGATCCGCCGCCCCGACGGCACCCTTGGCTGGTACGTGACCAGCAAGGTACTGATCGCCGAGGCGGACGGTCAGGCCTTCCTGGCCAGTGTGTCGGTCGACCTTCGCGCCGCGGGGGACGCGCCGACTGCGCATGCCGGGGTCGCTGCCGCCGTCGCCTATGTGCGCGGCCATTGCACGGAGCGCGTTTTGGTCAACGACGTCGCGGACGCGGCGTCGATGTCGGTCGTGCAGCTCGAGCGCGCCACCCGGCGCATCGTCGGCATGTCGGTACGCCAGTTGCTCGTTCGCTTCCGGGTCGAGCGGGCCGTCAGCCTGCTGGCCACGACCGACCTCACGCTCTCCGACATCGCAGCTCAATGCGGCTATTACGACCAGAGTGCCCTGACGCGACAGTTCCGGCGGGTGGTCGGAGTCTCACCTGGTGCATACCGGACTCAAGTGTTGCGACGGTAGCGTCGCCTGATGCGCTTCAGCACCGTTCTCGTTCCCTTGGCGGCGATCGGCCTGCTCGCCGCTTGCGGAAACTCGACCAAGTCATCCAACGCGTCAGGGCCCACCACGACAGCAGCTGCCGGCCCATCGACCACTGCGGTCGGGGCCCTGCCCAAGCCCGTTGTGAAGCTGCCCGCAACCCTTCCGACCCAATTGGTGGTCACCGATCTGAAGGCAGGCACGGGCACGCCGGCCGCAAACGGCGACACTGTCGTCGTCCACTACATCGGCGTGCGGTCGGTCGACGGCACGGAGTTCGACAACAGCTTCGATCGCGGCACGCCGTTCCCGGTCACGCTCGGAGTCGGACAGGTCATCAAGGGCTGGGATCAAGGCCTTGTCGGAGTCAAGACTGGCGGCACCCGCCAGCTCGACATCCCTGCCAGCCTGGCCTACGGCGACTCTCCCCCAGGCGAGGTCATACAAAAGGGCGACGCCTTGACCTTTGTGATCCAGATCGTGACCATCGTTCCCAAGGTCAACCCGGCCGATGCCCCGGCCATCCCGATTCCGCCGACACCGAACCAATCCGCACAAACGGCCACGGACCTCATCGTCGGCACCGGCCCTGCGTTACAAGCCGGCCAGACCGTCGTGTTGCAGTTCTTGGCGTTCAGTGCGGCGACGGGCCAGCAGATCGCCTCGTCGTGGCAACAGGGCACGCCGATGACGTTCCTGCCAGGCAGCGGCCAGTTGCCGCCCGGCCTCGAGAAGGCGGTCGTCGGGATGAACGTCGGCGGTCGTCGCCAGGTCACCATCCCCTTCGCAGATGCGTTCGGCGCGGCGGGCAACTCCAACATCGGGCTGCCGGCGAACACCGACCTGATCATGGTGCTCGACCTCATCGCCGTGTATTAAACACAGTAGGTCGAGGCTGGGCGGCACACACCCGGCGCGCTCCAGCGCCCGATGAGTGACGGTGCTCGCATCGCGCTGCTATCGGACGGGGTGCCAGGCGGCGATTGCACCGGCGACGATGCCGGACGCGATCGCTCCCCCGATAGCGGTGACGATGACCTGCCCAACGACTCCGATGACGCCCGCGGCACCACGTTGCGCGGCATGGTCGGGTCCGACCGCCTCGCGCAGTGTGCTCGGCCAACGCAGGAACGCGGCATGATCCCGACGACACCCTTCTCGCGCTGCTCGGCTTCGATGGAACGCTGTTTCGCGTGTCCGATCGTCTGCTCGACCGCGGCGATCACTGCGTCCGCCCTCAGGCCTTCCGGGTCGCGCAAGGTCATGTCACAGTTGCTGACAGGGTCGATCTTGTGCATGATCACCGCGGGGTTCTTGATCGTGAACGATCCGCCACCGTTTCGGCGGTAGGCGGCCGTGGCCGCGCCCGCCGCTTGCGCCGCCTCATCGCAGAGCCTGGACCACTCAGGAGGCGGGACGTTGGCGACAAGCTCCACGCCGTACCTGCCGAACGACTTTTCGGAGCTCTCCGCAGGTTTCGGACACCTGACTAGAGGCGGGCTCAGATTTGGCTCGGAAGGAACCTTTACGAAACCCGGCGGGATTCAACTTGAACGTTCTGGGGGTGACATGCGCTCCGGTCGTGCTAGCCCCACCCCGGATCGGGATAGTGGCACCGTTCCTTTCTGCCGCCCCTGGGTAGATGATCGGGCCATGTGGCTGGTGACGTTCCGAGATCTCCAGTGGCGGCGGCGGCGATTTATCATTGCCGTCCTCGCTGCGGCGCTGGCCTTCGCTCTGACCATCCTGATGAACGGGATCCTGCAGCACATGCGCAACGAAAGTGTGCGAACGGTGGGGATGTATCCGCCGGCCAGCTGGCTGGTGGCGAAGGGTGCCACGGGCCCGTTCACGACCTCGCAGTTCGTGTCGACGGCGTCGCTCGAGCAGGTGCGACGCGTGCCGGGTGTGGAGGGAGCGAGCCCGCTGTTGGTGGTGCGCAGCACCATCGACCGGCTTGACGTCAACATCGTCGGGTACGACCTCGGCGGGCTCACCCAACCACGAAAGCTGGCGAGAGGCACCGCGGCGACGGGGCGAGGACAGGCCGTGGTCGACACCGCCCTTCATCGTCATGTGGGAGACACGCTCACGTTCGCCGGACGTGACTATCGGGTCGTGGGGCTGACCACGAACACTGCCTTCTACTTCAGCGCGCCGACGGTGTTCCTGCCGATCGAGGACGTGCAGGACCAGTTCCTCTCCGGCCAACAGTTGGCCAGCGCGATCGTTGTCAAGAGTGATCGCCCCATTGCGGCTGGGGCCGAGTACGACGTGTTGACCAGCGCCCAGGTGAAGTCAGATCTCGACCGGCCATTGGCAAAGTCGACGCAGACACTCGAGATCATCAACGGCCTGCTGTGGATCATGGCGGCGGGCACGATCGGCGCTATCGTGTACATGACTGCCTTGGAGCGAACTCGTGATTTCGCCGTCTTTAGGGCGACAGGCGCCTCCGGCTGGTCGATGGCGTCGGGACTCAGCCTCGAGGCTGTCACGTTGTCGTTGTGCGCCGCCGTCGTGGCCGTGGTCTTGGCGCTGCTGATCGCCCCGGCCTTCCCATTCCCGGTGGAGATCACTGTAGGGTCAGCGGTTAGGCTGTTCGCGGTCGCCGCGGTCGTGGGCGTCGTGGCGAGCTCGGTCGGTGTGCGGCGCGTGGCCCGGGTGGATCCCTCGGCCGCGTTCGGGGGCGCGTGATGACTGTGCAGATTCGCGACCTGACGATCGAGTACTCGAGCGGTGGATACCGCGTTCGTCCCATCGATCATCTCGATCTCGACATCGACAACGGCCAGGTTGTGTTGTTGCTCGGCGCGAGCGGATGTGGCAAGACGACGTTGCTCTCGGCGCTCGCGGCGATCCTCACTCCCACGTCGGGACGCATCATGGTCGACGGTATCGATGTGACGGCGTTGCGTGGCAAGGAGTCCGTTGAGTACCGACGGCGCACGGTTGGCGTTGTGTTCCAGGCCTTCAATCTGGTGGCGAGCCTTACTGCGCGCGAGAACGTCGCTGTACCGTTGCTGGCAGCGGGAGCGCGACGGAAGTCGGCGTTGCGCCGGGCGGCCGATCTGCTTGCGCGGGTCGAGTTGTCCGACCGGGCGCACCACCGTCCTGGCGACATGTCGGGCGGTCAGCAGCAACGTGTCGCAATTGCTCGGGCTCTCGCAGCCGATCCGTCTCTGGTGCTGGCCGACGAGCCCACGGCCCATCTCGACTATGTGCAAGTCGAGGGAGTGCTGCGGTTGTTGGAAGAGTTGCGGGGGCCGGGCCGGGTCATCGTGATCGCAACACACGACGATCGATTGCTGCCTCTAGCCGATCGAGTTGTGCACCTCAGCCCACGACGAGAGGTGGAAAGCTCGAAGGTCGTCCATCGTTCACTGCAGAGGGGCGAGGTGTTGTTCGCCCAAGGTGACGCTGGTGATCTGATCTACGTGGTCGTATCGGGGTCGATCGAACTGATTCGCGACCGTGTTGCCGGGCCTCCCGACGTCGTCGCGGTGTATGGCCCCGGGAAGTATTTCGGCGAGCTGGCACCGCTGTACGGCATTCGTCGCTCGGCGACAGCCCGGACCGTCGTGCCGAGCGAGGTCGTCGGGTACTCGGCATCCGAGTTCCGGCAGCTTCAGGACGCGTCGAAACCCGAGGGAATTGTCACGCGCTGACCGTCCGGCAGACGGCGGCGCGACGACAGCTCGTGCGAGCCGCCGGAGTATCGCCGGCAAACCTTCACGTCAGTAGGTGCGACGCCAATCGAACAACATGCCCCCTCTCGGGTGGCCTACGGTTTGTACTGGTCATCGCGCCCTCCAATGGCTCGGTGGTCAGCAGCCCGACTGGTTCGCGCCGGTCGGGCTGCACTTGTCTGATGACCGCGTGCATAGCCCACACGTACTGTTCTATGCATACCACGGGTCATCGCGGTGTACTGACCGTCCTATCGGAGGTCGGTCGGTCGGTCGGCGACGGTCGACCTCTCTAGGATCGCCGCGTGTCACTGATCGACGTCCACGCTCACTTCGTTCCCGCGCAGTATCGCGATGCCCTGGCCGCTGCAGGCATCGACCAGCCCGACGGGTTCCCTCGCGTGCCGACGTGGTCTGCCGGCGAACACGTGGCGATGATGAACCGGGTCGGGATCGATGTAGCCGTCCTCTCGGTGTCATCCCCGGGCGTGCAGTTCGGTGAAGGCACCTCGGCGTCCGACGCAGTCGCGCTCGCCCGTCACGTCAACAACGTGGCCGCGGCGACGATCAACGACCATCCCGGCCGGTTCGGAGCGTTCGCCAGCTTGCCGATGGGCAACCTCGACGAGTCGCTGGCCGAGATCGAGCGCGCCCTCGACGGCCTTGGCCTCGACGGCGTGAACGTGCTCACCAACGTGGGCGGCGTCTATCTCGGCGATGCCTCACTCGAACCGGTCATGGCAGAGCTGCATCGGCGCCGGGCGGTCGTCTTCATCCACCCGACCTCGCCCGCATGTTGGGAGTGCACGTCGCTCGGCTACCCGCGCCCGATGATCGAGTTCCCGTTCGACACCACACGCGCAGTCACCAACATGCTGCTGTCGGGCACCCTGGCCCGCTACCGCGACATCCGTTGGATCGTGCCTCACGCCGGGGGAACGCTGCCGTTCCTGGCATCTCGAATTGCCGGCATCAGCACCCTGCTCGGTGTCGACGACCCGGCGGCGATCGTGGCGCAGCTTCGACGGCTGAACTACGACCTCGCCGGCAGCGCCAACACGTTGGTCGTGTCGACGTTGCTGGCGTTCGTCAACCACTCCCAGATCCTCTACGGCAGTGACTGGCCGTTCACACCCGAATCGATCGTCGCCGGCGGCATCGGATGGGTCGTCAACGACAACGATCAGGTGACGCCTGACGAACTCACCGCCGCGGCAGTGCGCCTGTTTCCACGCCTGGCTGCCTGACCGCCGAGAGCTAACGACCGACGGCAACCGACACGGCACGAGCAGCGGCTTCGACGGGTCGACCGAAGCGTCGATGCGGCTCCCTGGTCAATCGCTCGACCGGACCGCTGAGGCTGACCGCGGCGATCACCTGACGATTGCGATCTCTGACCGCAGCACTGACCGAGGCGACTCCCGGCTCGCGTTCCTCGACGCTCTCGGCGACATCGTCGCCTTGGAGCACCCGCCCAGCGGAGCCACGGTCGAGCGGCAGCAGGGCTCCTTGCGGAACGATCCAGCGCAAGCCGTGGGTCGACTCCAACGAGACGACGCACCGCCGGCCGTCGGCGTCGGCCACGTACAACTGCACGCTCTCACCGGTGTCGTCGCGGAGCGCGGTGAGGATCGGCCGGGCGATCTCGGCAAGCGGGAACTGTTCCTCGGCCGCGTGACCGAGCCGGATCAGTTCGAAGCCGAGGCAGAACCGACCTTGCGGATCGCGGCGCACGAGTCCGTGCAGTTCCAAGGCGACGGCGAGTCGGTGGGCGGTCGCCCTCGGCAGCCCGGTCGCCTCTTGGACGCCGGCGAGGTCGAGTGGATCGCGGGCCAGTGCCCGCAAGATCAGAACCCCTTTGTCAATGACGCCGACACCGCTTACACTGTCCATAAACGAGAATGCTATCTCAGAAAGTGG
This sequence comes from Ilumatobacteraceae bacterium, assembly GCA_025358075.1. Classification (GTDB taxonomy): domain Bacteria; phylum Actinomycetota; class Acidimicrobiia; order Acidimicrobiales; family Ilumatobacteraceae; genus JAENVT01. The sequence goes on along the minus strand of JANYKU010000184.1, from coordinate 4,671 downwards.
GACACGATGTCCGAAGCCACCTCGCCATCACCTCGCACCCTGGCGGAGAAGTTGTGGACGCGCCACGTCGTGCACGCTGCTCCCGACGAACCCGATCTGCTGTACATCGATCTGCATCTCGTGCACGAAGTGACCAGCCCGCAGGCCTTTGACGGGTTGCGGCTGTCCGGTCGTGCCGTTCGTCGCCCCGACCTCACGGTGGCCACCGAAGACCACAACGTGCCGACCGAGAACATCGACCAGCCGATCGCGGATCCGATTTCGGCACGCCAGGTCGAGGTGCTGCGCGAGAACACCAAGGAGTTCGGCATCATCAACTTCCCGATGGGCGATCCGGGTCAGGGCATCGTGCACATCATCGCTCCCGAGCAGGGCCGCACCCTGCCCGGCATGACCGTGGTGTGCGGCGACAGCCACACCGCCACTCACGGGGCATTCGGGGCGCTGGCGTTCGGCATCGGCACCAGCGAGGTCGAGCATGTGCTGGCCACGCAAACCCTGCCGCAGACGCGACCGAAGTGGATGAGCGTTTCCGTCGAGGGCACCATCCCCGCGGGAGTCACCGGCAAGGACATCATCCTGGCCATCATCGGCCGCATCGGCACGGGCGGCGGCATCGGTCACGTCATCGAGTACCGCGGCTCGGCCATCCGCGCCCTGTCGATGGAAGCGCGGATGACGGTCTGCAACATGTCGATCGAAGCCGGCGCGAAGGCCGGCCTCATCGCTCCCGACGAGACGACGTTCAACTACCTGAAGGGTCGGGCCCATGCTCCCGCGGGCGATGCTTGGGATGCGGCGGTCGCCGACTGGCGCACCCTCGCCACCGACGATGGCGCGGTGTTCGACAAGGAGGTCGTCATCGACGCGGCCACGCTGCGACCACACGTCACGTGGGGCACCAACCCCGGTCAGGTCACGACGATCGATGGCAGCGTGCCGTCGCCCGACGACTTCGCCGACTCGACGACACGCGAGACCGTCACCAGGGCGCTCGAGTACATGGGCCTCGAAGCAGGAACTCGTGTACGCGACATCCCGCTCGACACCGTCTTCATCGGTAGTTGCACAAACGGCCGCATCGAGGATCTGCGCGCTGTCGCCGACGTGCTGCGCGGACGGACCGTCAAGGTGCCGCGCGTGATGATCGTGCCGGGCAGCCACGCCGTGAAGGCCCAAGCCGAAACCGAAGGGCTCGACGCGGTGTTCCGTGCAGCCGGAGCCGACTGGCGCGAACCCGGCTGCAGCATGTGTCTGGCGATGAACCCCGACAAGCTCTCGCAGGGCGAGCGGTCGGCGAGTACCAGCAACCGAAACTTCGAAGGCCGCCAGGGTCGCGGCGGTCGTACCCATCTCGTCTCGCCGACGATCGCCGCGGCGACCGCCGTCGCCGGCCACTTCGCCACCCCGGAGGATCTCGCATGAAATCGGTACACGTCATCTCGGGTCGGGGCGTGCCGCTGCGTCGCAGCGACGTCGACACCGATCAGATCATCCCCGCCGAGTGGCTGAAGCGCGTCGAGCGCACCGGCTTCGAGAAGGGTCTGTTCTCGACATGGCGCGACGATCGCAACTTCGTCCTCAACGACGAGCGTTACGTCGGCGCGTCGATCTTGGTCGCCGGGCCGAGCTTCGGAGTCGGCTCGTCACGGGAGCATGCGGTGTGGGCCATCCAGCAAGGCGGGTTCGACGCGGTCATCGCGCCGAGCTTCAGCGACATCTTCCGCAACAACTGTGCCAAGAACGGGCTCGTCCCGGTCGTGGTGCCAGAGGCCACGGTCGAGGCGATCTGGGCTGCGATCGAAGCGGACCCTGCAACCGAGATCACCGTCGATGTCGAGCGGCTCAGTGTCGAGGTGCCCGCCGCCGGCATCACCCACACCTTCCCGATGGAGCCGCAGACGCGGTACCGCTTCCTCAACGGTCTCGACGATGTCGGCATCACGATGAGCCACGCCGACGACATCACCAGCTACGAAAAGGCCCGCCCCGCCTGGCTCGGCTGAAGGTGTGGAGTGTCTCGAGCACACCCGGGCACCCCGCCAAACACTCCACAGGCTCAGAACTCGGAGAGGTTGCGGAGCTTCGGATTGTTGGAGAAGACCTCGATGGGCGGTGCCACCTCTAGCCGCAAGGCGCGCTGCAGGATGCGCACCTGCGTGTGTTGGTTGTATTCGGCCAGGGTGACCGCCCAACCATCGCGCCCGGCGCGGGCGGTGCGCCCGCTGCGGTGCAGGTAGTCCTTGCCATCCGGCGCCGGCTCGTAGTGGATGACGACACCGATGTCATCGATGTCGATCCCGCGAGCGGCGACATCGGTGGCGACGAGCACGCTGAGCTCGCCGTCGGAGAAGCGACGCATCGCCTTTTCACGAGACACCTGGGCGAGGTCGCCATGGATGGCCATTGCCTGCACACCGAGGTCGAGCAGCGACCGCTCGACGCGATCACAGGTGCGCTTCGTCTGGCAGAACACGAGGGTCTTGCCGTGGGCGGTGGCGATTGCCTGCACCACCTTGTCCTTGTCCATGTGATGGACGGCGAGGAAGAGGTGGTGCATGGTGCCGACGGTGTCGGTGGCCGCATCGATCGCCACTTCGATCGGATCGTTCATGTAGCGGCGCACGAGGTGACCGACGTCGCCATCAAGGGTTGCCGAGAACAGCATCGTCTGATGAGCGCCGGTGACCTTTCGAAGGATCCATTCGACCTGCGGCGTGAAGCCGTCGTCGGCCATGCGGTCGGCCTCGTCGAGCACGACGATCTCCACCTTGTTGAGATCGAGCTCGTTCTCTTTCAAGAGGTCGATCAAGCGCAGCGGCGTGGCGACGATCACATCGACCCCACGGTTGAGGACCTCGATCTGTTGGTGCCGCGAGGCGCCGCCGTAGACCGCCAACACCGTGCGATTGCAGCCTGCCGCAACCGGTGCAAGCACCTCGGCGACCTGGAGGGCCAGCTCTCGAGTCGGCACCAGCACCATGGCCAGCGGTCGACGAGCATCGGCCTCGCCCGACAGGCGGGCCAGCATCGGCACACCGAACGCCAACGTCTTGCCCGAACCGGTCTTCGCCCTACCGCAGACGTCGCGTCCGGTGAGAGCCACCGGGATCGCTTTGGTCTGGATTGCGAATGGAGTGGTGAAACCTGCAGCGGCCAGACCCATGTCGACCTCGGTGGGCACCCCGATGTCGATGAACGCCGTTGGGATGTAGCTGTCGGGATCGATCGTGAGGGTTGGTGCCTCGACCGGACTGCGAGCTGGTGTGGGTGTGGGTTTGCGGCGCCGCCGCCGAGGTGCCCCAGGCGGGCGGGTGTGTTCAGACATGTCGAACATGCAGGGTACCGCCGCTCAGCGTCAGGTTCGCGCTCCCCGAACCTCGGTGCAGCGGGGGGTGCGGGGATCGGCAACAATTCCCAACCATGAAGGTTGCACTCACCGTCAACGACTTCCTCAGGCGCGCCGAGCAGATCTATCCCCACCGCGAGGCGATCATCGACGAGCCCACGCAGCCTGCCGAATCCTGGGGCACGATCTCGTATGCCGACATGGCCGCGCGGGCTCGAGCCCAAGCAGCGGCACTCGACGCCATGGGGATCGCTGTCGGCGAACGGGTGGCGATCGTCAGCCACAACTCGGCTCGATTGCTCACCGCACTGTTCGGTGTCAGCGGGTCGGGGCGAGTGTTGGTGCCCATCAACTTCCGGCTCGTAGCCGACGAGGTGCGCTACATCGTCGAGCACTCCGGCGCCCGAATCTTGATGGTGGATCCCGAGCTCGACGAGGCGCTGGCCGGCGTGCAATGCGATCGCCGCTATGTCATTGGTGCCGACTCCGACAACTCACTCGATCACGCCGATCCGCAACCGTGGGTCTACGACGAAGACGCGACCGCGACGATCAACTACACGAGTGGCACGACCGCTCGCCCGAAGGGCGTGCAGCTGACCCATCGCAACATCTGGCTCAATGCCACGACGTTCGGTTGGCATCTGGGCATCAACGACGCCGACGTCTACCTTCACACGCTGCCGCAGTTCCACTGCAATGGCTGGGGTGTGCTGTATGCGGTGACGGGCATGGGTGGCACACATGTGATCATCCGCAAGGTCGACGGGGCCGAGATCCTCCGGCGCGTCGAGCGACACGGCGTCACCCTCATGTGCGGCGCACCGGCGGTGGCCAACGCCATCCTCGACGCCGCGGCGACGTGGGACGGGCCGATCCCCGGCAACGGGCGCGTCCGCATGGTGATTGCCGGTGCGCCACCGCCAACCCGCACCATCGAGCGCATCGAGACCGAGCTCGGCTGGGAGTTCATCCAGATCTACGGCCTCACGGAAACCACTCCATTGCTGACCATGAACCGGCGGCGCGCCGAGTTCGATTCGCTCTCACCTGAGGACCGCGCGGCCAAGCTCAGTCGGGCAGGTGCCGCGGCGCTCGGCGTCGAAGTGCGCACGTCGCCCGACGGCGAGGTGCTGGCCCGAGGCAACCACATCATGGCCGGATACTGGAACCAGCCGGAGGCCACCGCCGAGGCGATCCGGCCGGCCGACGACGATCCCGACGGACCGCTGTGGTTCCGCACCGGCGACGGCGGCCACCTCGACGCCGAGCACTACGTGACCATCAGTGATCGCAAGAAGGACGTCATCATCACTGGCGGC
>JANYKU010000167.1 GCA_025358075.1 Ilumatobacteraceae bacterium | reverse complement strand
GGGCTGTGGTTGCGAGTGTCCTCGCAACTGCGTGGAGACGATTCGAAGATATCCCCGAGGCTCGACCCGACCAACGGCTCAAGGTCACCGCCCGCAACATCGTGCTCAACATGCGTCGCGGCGACGCCCGTTGGAAGTCGTTGCAGCGTGCCGCGCGCGATGCCGCGCGAGCCACGACCGCGGCGGTCGACGACGATCGCCGCCTCGAAGCAAAAGTTGTTGCCGTCGGTCTCGCGTCGCTCTCAGTTGATGACCAGTCTCTCCTCCGGTTGCAGGCCGCGGAGGAGCCAACGTCGGAGGAACTCGCCTCGATTCTTGGCATCTCCGCGCAGGCAGCTCGCACGCGGCTGTCGAGAGCGCGCCAACGTCTCCACGACGTATGCGAGCAGCTGCTGGCTGAGGGGGAGGTGCTGCCATGATCGACCGGGATTGGTTCGCGATCCTTCGCACTGAGCTCGAGGCCGAGTCGCCTCCGTCATCGCTTTCCGCGGCCGAGGTCGAGACGCTCATCACCGACATCGTCTCGGGTCGAATCCAACCGCCGACCAAGCTCGGACCGCGACGCTCTCGGCGACGTTGGATCGCCGGCGGCACCGCGGTCGTGCTGCTTGCCGGTGGGGCGACAGCGGCGGCGCTGTGGAACCGGACGAAGCCGACACATCCGGAAGAGGGCATTGCCTGTCACGCCACAGCGCAAGCTGTCGGTGATGTCGCGGTGCTTCCGCCCGCGGCGGACCCTCTCGACGCTTGCACCAAGCTGTGGCTCTCGGGCGCACTTCCCGACATCAGCAACGGAGGTCCGGCAACCGACGCGGCCCCGCCACAATTCGCCTGCGTCGGACGCGGCGGCGGGCTCGACGTGTTCCCCAACCTGTCGGATCCGCCGACGACGTGTGCCGATCTCGGGCTCGTCGACGCCGACACGAACGTCATCAACGACCCACTCGTGCTGCTGCAGGATCGGCTCTCGAACGAGATCAACGCCGTCTGTGTCGACGTCGAGGCCGCCAAGCAACTGATTCATACGGCGCTCGCAGAAGTCGGTCTGAACGATTGGACGATCACGGTTCACGACGGCACCAAGGGCTGCGTGGCCGCTGGCGAAGATCTCGACACCAAGTCGGTGTACCTGGCTACCAATCCGAGACAGACCACCACGACGTAGGAGCCCACAACGACGCGAAAGATCACCACACACCGAGAGCTCATCTTTGTCCGACAATTCGGAATTCGAGGAAGGGCGGCAAGGATCTCGTGGCAATGGTCAGGGCGGGTTGTAAGAGCGGCCGCGCGAACGCGCGTAATCTCCTCCGAATGGCGCGTGGACCTGGGGGATCTTGTTTGGCGATCGTCGCCCTACTGCTGACCGCGTGTGGCGGCGGAACGTCGAACCCGGCCGGCGCTCTCCAGGTCAGGCTGGAGGACTTCAAGTTGCACCTTGCGGTCGCCACTGCTCAATCGGGCGAGGTCACCCTGCACCTGGAGAACGACGGGCCATCCACACACGAGTTCAACGTCGATCGCACCGACCTGGCCCCCGACCAACTGCCGCTGCGAGCCGACGGTCTCTCGGTCGACGAGGCGTCGCCGTTGCTGAAGCGAATGGGCTCGGTCGAGATCCTCGAAGCCGGCGACAAGAAGAACATCACCCTCAATCTTCCACCTGGCCACTACGTCCTCTACTGCAACCTCGAGGGCCACTACCTGGGAAGCATGCATGCCACGCTCGACGTCCACTGACGCAACCGGCGAAGAGCCTCGCCCAACATCGCGGCGCGGTGGCGCGACGCTGCGCTCGGTCGTGCGGCGCGATCGCGGCATCGTCCTCACGATCGCGGTGTTCCTCGTGCTGATCGCTTCGATGGTCGGGTACAACGCGTTCACCACCTACAACCAACGTGACACGGCCCTGATCGTCAACATCACCGCGCGCCAGCGAACGCTCGTCGAGCGGTACATCAAAGACGTGCTCTTGAAGCTGCAGGGCATCCAGGCCGACCCGAATGAGAGCCGTGCCGTGCTCGAGAGCACCGCCACCGTGTTGCTCGAGGGCGGCAAGGTGGCCGCGCCGCAGGGAAGCACCGATGCCAGCGTCACGATCTCCAGCGTCCAAGAGACGAGGGTCCGGCGCCAGCTCGAGCACGCTCGCCAGCTGATCACCGAGCTGACCGCCATCGGCGATCGGGTGCTGGCCGCCGGCAAGGACTCGCCGACGTATTCCACCGACATCCGCCAGATGCGCGTGCTCGCCGCCCAGCTCTCCAGCGTTACCGGTGATGCCGCCGGCGGCGTCACCAGAAACGCCCGCAACGCATTGGCTCAACTGGTTCGGGTCGAAGTGATCCTCGGCATGCTCAGTGCCGCGGCCGCCGTTGCAATGGGACTGCTGCTGCGTCGCGCCGGCGCACGACAATCGGCACGCTTCCGTTCGCTGGTGCACAACTCGGTTGACCTCATCACCGTCATCGACAGCCGCGGCCGGGTCAGGTACCAGAGCCCGTCGTCGGCTCGAGTGCTCGGCCTCCCACCCAGCGAGATCGTCGGCACACCGTTCATCTCGCTGGTGCATCCCGACCAACGAGCAGACGTCACTGCGCTCGTACACGGTGACAGCATCGAACCCGGCCAGACCGAATCCGTGCGCTTCGCCCTTTGGACGCACGAGGGAGATTGGCGAGCGATGGAGGGCTCGGTCACCGATCTCACGCGCGACAAGTCGGTGAATGGCTTGGTCGTCAACGTCCACGACGTCACCGAGCGCGATCAAGCGGCCGTCGACCTCGCCGCGGCGCGCGACAACGCAATGGAAGCGTCCAGGATGAAGTCGCAGTTCCTGGCGTCGATGAGCCACGAGATCCGTACGCCGATGAACGCCGTGATCGGCCTCTCCGAGTTGCTCCTCGACACCACCCTCACCGACGAGCAGCGGGACTACGCGCGGGGAGTTCAGCGGGCCGGCGACGGGCTGCTCACGATCATCGATGAGATCCTCGACTTCTCCAAGGTCGAGGCCGGTCGCGTGCAGCTCGAGCATGTCGGCTTCGACCTCAGCGAGCTCGTCGACGAAGTTGCCATCTTGTTGGGAGACGTCGCCAACGGCAAGGGCGTGGAGCTGCTCGCTCACTACGCCGCGGACCTTCCTCATGTTGTTCGCGCCGACCCCACTCGCCTGCGACAGATCTTGGTCAACCTCACATCGAACGCGGTCAAGTTCACTCAAGAGGGCGAAGTCGTCATCCAGGCCAGGGCCGACGGCGCGGCCGAAGAGTCGGACGGCGTGAGTCTGTTGCGCATCCGCTTCGAAGTGCGCGACACCGGAATCGGTATGACCGACGCGGCCAGGCAGTTCATCTTCGACCCCTTCTCACAGGCCGACGCATCGACGACGCGTCGCTTCGGTGGAACAGGGCTCGGTCTCGCCATCGTCAAGCAGCTCGTCGAGCTGATGGGCGGCGAAGTCGGCGTCGACAGCAAGCCGGGCGTCGGCAGCACGTTCTGGTTCGTCGTCCCGTTGGAGGTCGTGCCGAATGCGCCGAGTGACCTGCCCGCTCCGTCGCTCACCGGATTGAACGCCCTCGTTGTCGACGACAACGCCACGAACCGGCTGATCCTCACCGAGCAGCTGCGGTCGTGGGGCATGCGCACCGAGGAAGCCGAAGACGGTCCGACCGCAATCGTTCGGGCGCGGTACGTGGCCCTGCGCGGCGATGCCTTCGATGTCGTGGTACTCGACTTGAACATGCCGGAGATGGACGGGCTCGACGTGGCCCGCGTGCTTCGCGAAGATTCGGCCACGTCTGCTGCCCGACTCTTCTTGCTGAGCTCGTCGGGGCGAGTGAAGTCAGAAGTGGCAACGGCCGCGGGTCTGTCGGGTACGCTCACCAAGCCAGTGCGTAAATCGGATCTGTACAACTGCCTCGTCGACGGGTTCTCGGTCGAACCGGAGAGTTCACCCGTGCGCCAGGAAAGCACCCCACCCACCGCAACTGCGGCCGCCGACGCGACTCGGGGCTTGGTGCTGCTCGTCGAGGACAATGCCACCAACCGACTCGTCGCCTCGCGCATGATCGAAAAGCTCGGCTACATCGTCGAGATGGCGGAGAACGGCCGTGAGGCAATCGAGGCGATGACCGCAACGATGACGGGTCCATCCCAGAAGCGCTACGACATGGTCTTCATGGACTGCCAGATGCCGGTGCTCGACGGGTACGAAGCCACGCGGGCGATCCGCGAGCTCGAAGGCGACGATCGCCACACCCCGATCGTCGCAATGACCGCGGCAGCGATGACCGGCGACCGCGACGCATGCATCGCGGCAGGCATGGACGACTACATCGCCAAGCCGATTCGGCCAGAGCTGATCCGCACTGCGCTCGCCAAGTGGGCACCCGACACCATCGCATCCGGCGAAGAACCCGCGGCCGCAGTGGGCCCTGCGCCGGCCACCGACGACGTCATCGACCATGCTCGCCTCGAGCTCCTGGTGCAGCTCGACCGCGGTGGGGGCGATCTGCTCAACGAGGTGCTGCACCAGTACCTCGACGACACGACCACGCGATTGGCGACGCTCCACCAGGCCTTGGCGAACGAAGACATGAAGACCGTGGCCGAGGTGGCCCACTCGGCGCGGGGTGCGAGCGGAAACGTCGGGGCATCGATGATGGCGGCCCTGTGCGCCCGAGTGGAAGACCTCGCCAAGAAGGGCGACGTGGCGGGCTGCCTGGCCCTGGCGGCCGTCGTCGACGGAGAGTTCGATCGGGTGAGGGCCGCACTGACGGCCGTTCTCCAACGCGTTGCGGGCGGCGGAACGCTATGACCGCGCTGGCCAACATCTTGGTGATCGATGACGATCGCGTCAATCGGCTGATCCTCGCCCGCGCGCTGGAGGAAGAGAACTTCACTGTCGCCACCGCGGAGGATGCGCTGCGGGCAATTCGCATCCTGCACGAGACACCGACCGCGTTCGATCTGATCCTGCTCGACGTCGTCATGCCCGAGATGGACGGATACGACCTGCTGCGTTATCTCAAGGCCGACCCGGGGTTGTCGCGCATCCCGGTCGTGATGGTGTCGGCACTCGACGACATCAGCAGCGTCGTGCGCTGCCTCGAGCTCGGCGCCGACGACTACATCACCAAGCCATTCGATCCGGTCTTGCTGCGGGCGCGCATGAACGCCTCACTGGCCAAGAAGCGGCTCAGCGACGTGGAGCATCGATATGCCCGCGTCTTGGAACAAGAAGAGGCGCGGACCGAACGACTGCTGCACCACATCCTCCCGGTGCACATCGCCAGCCGACTCAAGGCCGGCGAGCGGGTCATCGCCGACAACTTCGAAGATGTCACCGTGCTGTTCGCCGATCTCGTCGGCTTCACCGATATGTCCTCGCGCATGCCCCCGCAAGACGTCGTTGCGCTGCTGAACGAGATCTTTTCGTCGTTCGACAAACTCGCCAAGCAGAACGGCCTCGAGAAGATCAAGACGATCGGCGATGCCTATCTCGTCGTCGGCGGACTGCTCGATTCGGAGGGCGACCATCTCACTTCGTGTGCCGAGATGGCTCTCGGCATGCTCGACGCCATCGGGCGCTGCGGCGAAGGTGACCTCACCCTTCGGATCGGCCTGCACGCCGGGCCGGTGACCGCCGGCGTGATCGGCGAGCACAAGTTCGCCTACGACCTGTGGGGCGACACGGTGAACATCGCCAGTCGGCTCGAATCCCACGGCACGCCCGGACGCGTTCACGTCAGTGAATCCGTCAAGGAACGACTCGGTTCGCTGTTCCAGTTCGAGTCGCGCGGCGTGATCGACCTCAAGGGTCGCGGTCCGGTCACCACCTTCTACCTCGTCAGCAAGACCTAGGTTCGCCGCGTTCACCCTCGCCACGCGCCGGAGCCCATGTGGGCAAACGAGCGCACAACGTGGCATTCGTCACTTCGCTGGTTAGCGTGCCGGGGGTTGCTGCGGTGCCTCAGCCGGACGGCTGCGGTGACCAAAGCAGAAAGCTCGGGCGACGAGGTGGAAACTTGCTGAAGAAGTCGCCGCCCGCTGCGGTGGTCGACGAGTCCGCCGGTGCCGGCGTCGCCGGTGTCGACCCGACCTTGATCATCGACGCCGCGTTCCGGCGGGCAAGCGTTGGGATGGCGATCACCGACGCGTCGGGCTACTACCTCGAAGTCAATGATGTGTTGTGCAAGTTCCTCGGCTACTCAGCGGAAGAGCTCCTGTCGCGGTCGTTTCGCGATCTCACCGCGCTCGAAGATCTCGCCGACGGGGCAGACGCGATGCGCGAGCTCGCCGAGGGCCGAGCGGAAGACTTCTCGTTGGACAAGCGGTACGTGACTGCCACCGGTCAGGTGGTTTGGGCGCGAACGACCGGCATTGCGGTCAAGGACGGCAGCGGCAACCTCTTGCGGGTGATCGTTCAGGTCGAAGATCTCACGGCGCGGCGGGCCGTGGAAGCGGCACTCAGCCGACGAGAGTCGTACGACGAACTGACCGACCTCGCCAACCGGCGCCTGTTCTACGAGCGGCTTCATGTCGCGCTGTCCTTGTCTCGCCGATCGGTGCGCAGCCTTGCGTTGCTCGTCGTCAACCTCGATCGCTTCCATCAGGTCAATGCCGGCCTCGGACACAAGGCCGGCGATCTTGTGCTTCGCGAAGCCGGTCGCAGATTGACCGCAGTCGTGCGCGGAGAAGACACCGTGTCGCGGCTGGGTGGCGACGAGTTCGCCGTGTTGGCCCAGGGCATGCGAACCCCGCTCGATGCAGTAGCGCTGGCGATCGATATCCGACGCGCGCTGGGTCGACCCTATTGGTCCGACGGGAATGCGGTGTACGTCTCGGCACGCATTGGGGTCGTCACCAACGTCGACGGTGCCGACGGCGAGACGTTGGTACAGATGGCTGCCGCTGCCACCGAGCAAGCGAGAGTGCTGGCCGGCGGTTGGTCGCTGCACACCAAGGGCGCAGACACGTCGAGCCGCGACGAGTTGGGTCTCGTCGGAGACATTCGCGCGGCGATCAACGACGGCAGCATCACCGTTGCGTATCAGCCGATCGTCGACGGTGCTGGCAACCTGCGCCATCTCGAAGCGCTGGCCCGTTGGAACCACCCCGAGCGAGGCGCGGTGCCGCCTGATCAGTTCATCGTCCTGGCCGAGCAGAACGGCTTGATCTCGTCGCTCACCACCCACGTCATGACGCTCGCGATTCAGCAGACTGCGGAATGGCGGGCGATCGGTCTCCCCGCTTCGATCTCGGTGAACCTGTCGGGCATCCTCCTCGACGAGGCAGGTCTGGCAGAACACATCGAGAGCATCTTGAGCGTCGCCGGTCTGCCGGCCAGCGCGCTCACGCTCGAGATCACCGAGACGGCACTCGCCGAAGGGAGCAGCCCGGAGATTCGAGCTGCGCTCGACGCGCTCCGCCGAATGGGCATCCGCATCTCGATCGACGACTTCGGAACCGGGTTCTCGTCGCTAACCTATCTGAAGCAGCTTCCCCTCGACGAGCTGAAGATCGATCGATCGTTCATCCTGGATCTCGACACCGACGTACGAACCGAACGCATCGTCCGGTCGATCATCGATCTCGCTCACAGCCTCGGCCTCACGGTGGTCGCCGAGGGAGTCGAGGACGAAGCCGTCGGCGAGCGCCTCAGAAGCCTTGGTGCCGACTACCTGCAGGGCTACGTCATCGCCACGCCTGCACCGAGCCAGGTCATCACTCAATGGATGCAGGGCCGGTCGATCGGCGTGACCGCTGACAGCGTCAGGCGCGAGACGAAACGGGCCCTCGATGTGCTCGTCGTCGACGGAGAATCACTCACGCGACGGGCTCTTCGCAAGCGGCTTCGCGACAACAAGCACCGCGTGCTGCAGGCCCACAGCTGCGCAGCGGCGTTGAAGAAGTTGGAGAAGCAGATGCCCGACGTCATCATCCTCGATCATGTGATGCCCGGGGTCGCTGGAATCGAAACAGCCCCTCGGCTGCGCGAGGCGGGCTACGCCGGCCCGATCCTGTTGGTCAGCGGGTCAGCGCCCAACGAGACAGCGGCAGTTCGCTTCCCACTCGATGTCTGGCCGGTCTCGACCGAGGACGAGGCCCTGCTGATCGAATTGGTCGACGGCTATGCCGGCAAGATCGCCGCCGTCGTCGATGAGCCGGAATAGGCGCCTACCTCGTCACGGAAGATACGAGGTATCGAGGTCACGAGCCTCGAGGCGAGCGAGGATCGACGAGACGTCGGCAACGACGGGTCCATGGATGTCGGGGTCGAACGCCTGCCAGCGATGCTTGCCCTGGCCCTTCGCCGAGTACATCGCGACATCAGCGGCACGCAGCAAGTAGTCGCCGGTTTGGCCCGGGCTGGCCTGTGTGGCGATGCCGATGCTCGCACCGACGCGAATGATCGAGCCGTGGACCGAGAAGGGCTGCTCGAGGACCCCGAGAACTCGCTCGGCGATCTCTACGGCGACACGGCCGCCCTCCGTCGGGCTTCCGACCAGCACGGCGAACTCGTCACCGCCGAGGCGACAAACGGTGTCGGCCGACCGCGCCGCGCCGCGCAGACGATCGGCAACCTGGCGCAACAACTCGTCTCCGGCGGCGTGGCCGAGCTCGTCGTTGACGTGTTTGAAGTCGTCGAGGTCAATGAACATCAGGCTGATCGCTCCACCGTCGGGGCTGGACGCCTCGACGGCGGCGTCGAGATGCTTGATGAAACCGCCGCGGTTCACCAGACCGGTCAGCGCATCCTGGTGGGCTTGCACCGTGAGATGGCGATGGGTCGAGGAGATCATGTCGGCCATGGCATTGAAGCGTTCGGCGAGCTCGCCGATCTCGTCATCGTCGTTGTGGAGCTCGACTCGATGGTCGAGGTCGCCGGCCCCGAAGCGGTCGGCCGATTGCCACAGCGCGCGTATCGGTTGAACGACACGACGAGCCATCCGTCGCGCATACACGATCGTTACGCAGACCGACAGTGCAAAGATCGCGGCGAGCAAGATCAACAACCTCGACTTGGTCGAGTGCGCTTGATGGATCTTCTGCTGGAGCGACCCGCGCGAAATCACATCGAGCTGGCGGAGCGTGGCGCTGATCGCATCGGTCGTCTTGCCCAGCAGCAAGTGAGCAGCGGCGCGTTGTGGGCCAGGGCCGGTGGCGAAGGCATCGGCGAGCGCCGGATCGGCGGCGAGGGTTCGAAGCTTGTCGAACATTGTCAGCCATTGGACATGAGCGTCCGTGACCAGGGCGCGTTCCGACTGGGCGTTGTACTTCGTCAACGCATCGGCGAAGGCGACGTCGAGCAGATGATCCGCGGCGCGGAAGTCGGCACTTGCCGAGGAGCCGTTGTCGAGCACGGCATGGCCCGTGCCGTTCTCGAACGTCAGCCCACCCACGAGCCGGTCGTACATGGTCGTCTCGCGGTTGAGCTCGTCGGTCGCCGAAGCGAATGATGACTCGATGTGCTGGACGACCACAAAACTCAGGACTGCGGTCGTGAGTGACAGACCAAGGAGCAACGCGAAGGCTCGGTTCCAGCGAGCGCTCATCTTTCCGTGTCGGGACGAAGTGGGTTCGGCGGCAAATTGCGCAGGCGCGCTATCTGGCATGACCACTCCGATGCAACAGGCGACCGCTGGGCTATAGGTGGAGCGCTCCGACCGGCTCACGCTATCAGACGGCGAACACGTGCTCACGGCTAGTCTGCGCCGGCGTGGACCTCGACGATTTCCAACGCCTGATCGACGCGACCTTCGGGCGGCGCGACCGGGCCCGAGGAGTGCCCAGCTCCGTCGCCTGGCTCGCCGAAGAAGTCGGAGAGCTCGCCCAGTCGGTACGCAAAGGTTCCCATGACCAACAGTTGCACGAGTTCGGCGATGTGTTGGCCTGGCTGACGTCGCTGGCCAACCAGGTCGGCGTCAACCTCAGCGAAGCCGCGCAGCGTTACGCCGACGGCTGCCCGCGCTGTGCCTCGATCCCCTGCGGGTGCCCCTAGAGGACCCGCCCTTACAGAAACAGCTCGGCGATCTGAACCGCGTTGAGCGCGGCGCCTTTGCGAAGGTTGTCGTTGCTGAGGAACAGCACCAGCCCGCGGCCGCCGTCGATCGAGGTGTCTTGGCGGATCCGGCCCACGTAGCTCGGATCGCGACCCGCTGCCTCGAGTGGCGTCGGGATGTCGCTGAGCTCGACACCGGGCGCCGCACCGAGCACCTCGATGGCCCGGGCCACGCTGATCGGCCGCTCGAACTCGGCGTTGATGCTGAGCGAGTGGCCGGTGAACACCGGCACGCGTACGCACGTACCACTGACCCGGAGGTCGGGAATCGCCAGGATCTTGCGGCTCTCGTTGCGCAGCTTCTGCTCTTCGTCGGTCTCGAGAGAACCGTCGTCGACGTACTTACCGGCATAGGGCAACACGTTGAATGCAATCGGCTTGGCGAACTTGCCCGGTGCCGGGAACGGAACCGCGGCGCCATCGTGGGTGAGCTCGCGAGCCTGATCGACAACCTCGCGGACCTGCTTGTCGAGCTCGTCGACACCGGCAAGACCCGCGCCGCTGACGGCCTGGTAGGTGGCCGCAATCACGCGAACCAGACCGGCCTCATCGTGCAACGGCTTGAGCACCGGCATCGCCGCCATCGTGGTGCAGTTGGGGTTGGCGATGATGCCCTTGCGGGCGTTGGTGATCTCCGCGGGATTGACCTCGCTGACGATCAGCGGCACGTCGGGATCCATGCGCCACGCCGAAGAGTTGTCGATGACGATCACGCCGGCAGCCGCGAACCTCGGAGCCAGTTCTCGTGACGAGGTCGCGCCAGAAGAGAACAGGGCGATGTCGAGGCCGCTGGGGTCGGCGTTCGCCGCGTCTTCGACCGTGATCTGCGTGCCCTTCCATTCGAGCGTGGTTCCCGCGGAACGCGCCGAGGCAAAGAAGCGGATCTGCGAGACGGGGAAGTTGCGCTCGGCCAGCACTTGGCGCATGACCCCGCCAACCTGCCCGGTCGCACCGACGATACCTATTTTCATGGCCCAAAGGCTAACGTCGTGTCAGCCTGACCGAGGCGGGATTAACCCTTCCACCGACCGGGGATCAGCGGACCGTGGCGACCAGCCACCAGTGGCTGCGATGCACGCCCTCGAACGACTCGTCGGCAGCACCGGCGATCGCAAAGCTGCGGCGCTTGGGGGATCTGACGATCTTCACGTCGGTCAGGCGGGCGCCAACGGCTGCCATGACCTGTGCCGGCGAAAGGCGGTTGGCCTGCCAGCCGAGGCGGGCGATCGTACGGTGTCGAGCGATCGCCGGGCCGACCTTGGGCAGCCGCCACAACCCGCGCACCATCGTGCCGGCCGGCCACAACACGGCATCGCTAGCGGTCCAGGTGCGGTAGTTCAAGGCAATGTGACCACCGCTGCGAGTCACACGAACTGCCTCGGCTGTCAGAGCAAGCGCGTCGTCGCGATGACAGTGCTGCAGCGTGATGTAGCTGAACGCAAGATCGGCGCGGCCGTCGGGAAGCCCGATCGTTCGGCCATCGGCGACGGGGCTGGTCTGCAATCGCTCGGGGCGCCCGAACTGAGCGACGGTCTCGCGGCATCGCTCGA
>JANYKU010000150.1 GCA_025358075.1 Ilumatobacteraceae bacterium | reverse complement strand
GGTAGATGGTGTGAGTGTGGCCACCGCACACCTCCGTGAACTTGAAGTGGTCGTCGCCCGCCAGGTCGGTGATGCGGGCAACCAGGTGGCGGGCGGCCACCGGGTCGCGGTACTCGTCGACGAACTTCATCAGCCGATCATCCGGTCGGGCGCTCTCGTTGGTACACCGCGGTTGTGGTTGATGGCGAGGTCATCAGCGCTTCGACCTCGTCGGTGAAGATCCCGCCCATCATCTGCAGCGAAGCGAGCGCGAGGTTGGCTTCCGCCTCATCGATCTTCGACATCGCAAACCCGACGTGGATCAGCACCCAGTCGCCGGGCACGAGGTGCTCGTCCTCGAGCAGGGCGACATTGATCACTCTGCCGACTCCGTTGACTTCGACTCGGGCGAGGTGTTCGTGACGAACGTTGGTCTCGACGATCAGGCCGGGGATGCCGAGGCACATGTCAGCTCTCCTTCTCGGCGACGATCTCGACGCGGACGGTGACCTCAGGCTGGACCTTGAGCATCAAGATGCGCGGTGGTTCCATCCCGAAGTCGCGGATGTCGAATGTGGACTGGCCGGCGAGGGTGACGGTGCCATCGTCCAACTTCACGGTCATGTCATCCTCGTAGGTTCGAGCCACGCCGCGGAAGGTGAGGTCACCGCTGACGACGTAACGCGAGGCGTCCTCGGTTTGCTTCATCGCCTTGAGATCGCCGGCGATCGTCGGGTAACGGCGAGCATCGGTGCGCCGTCGCATCTCGCGGTCTTCCAGAGCGTTGCCGGACTGGAGGTTGTCGATCGGAAACTCGAGATGTCCGCGCGTGGTTTGGTCCGCGTTGATCCTGCCGTCGCTGGCGTCGAGCTCGAGCCAGCCTTCCAAGCCCACGGCCTCGGTGTGGATCGGGTGCACGTTCGAACGCGCATCGATCCACACTCGGGATCTCGTCGGGATGATCCGGTAACGGGCCACCAGCGACTACATCTCGCGGATCTTGAGATAGCGGGCGATGTCGGGAAGCGACTTCACGATCAGGGTGGCGACGAAGGCCAGCAGGATCGAGTAGATGAGTTTGTGGATCATGGCTGAAGTTCCTTTGTTGCGTTGAGATAGATGTCGGCGACGACTCGATGAACGGCCTCGACGGCAGGAGCCACTGCTGAGGTTACGGGCTCGGAGAGGCCAAGGCCTTCCTCGACGGTCAGCGGCTCGCGGCCCACGACCACGACCCGCGGGACGTGACCACTCAAGCCGGCCAGCAGACCGAGCACGACGGCGGGGCTCATCGAGTGAGCGTCGACACTGGTCGGGTCGATCGACTCGACGTCGGGTCGAAACAGGGCGACGGTGCCGGGTGGCTCGCCGAAGGGCATCGCGTCGATGAGCACCAGCGCGTCGAATCCGTCGAGCAGCTCGTAGGCAAGATGCACACCGCGGATCCCGAAGTCGGCAACTCTCACGCAGCGCTGGGCACGAATGTTGAGGCTTTCCTACGCCTGGTTGGGCACTTCGTCAATGAGTGCGTTTTGCAACTAACCGCGATCGTGAGCCGCTGCGATTGCGGCCTGACCGATGCTGACACCGCCGTCGTTCGGCGGGATCGTCGAGTGGACGAGCACGTGGAAACCCTTCGCTTGCAGGGCCTCTTCGACCACCTCGGTGAACCTGACGTTCTGGAAAACGCCGCCGGTGAGCGCCACGGTGTCGAGCCCGCGTTCATCAGCCACCATTGTCGCCATGTCCGCTGTCGCTCGTCCGAAGGCCTCGTGGAAGCCGGCAGCGATCAACCGACGCTCGACACCCGAGCCGAGATCAGCGAGCAACGCGGCGATCAACGGCGCGGGATCGAGCACATGGGTGTCACCTGTCCGGGTGATCATTGCGTGCCCGGTGTAGCGCGGTGCGTCGCGACGGTCGACGGTACGGGCCAACGCCTCCAGCTCGATCGCCGCTTGCGCCTCGTAGCTGACCCGCTGCCGGCCGCCGAGCAGCGCGGCGATCGCGTCGAAGAGCCGACCTGCGCTGGTGGTGATCGGCGAACTGGGATGCTCGGCGAGGTCCAAGATGACTTCGATGGCTGTGTCGTTGGCGCCCAGCTGTTGCGCGCGGCTCGCAGCCGCGTCGCGTCCGGTCGCCACAGCAGACCACGACGCACCCATTCGCCACGGCTCTCGGATCGAAGCCACGCCGCCCGGCATGCGCACGGCGCGGAGGTGGCCGACCCGTTGCGAACTGTGGAAGTCGGCGATCAGGAACTCGCCACCCCACAACGAACCGTCGGGGCCGTAGCCGAGACCGTCGTAGGCGATGCCCAGCACTGGAGCGGTGCGGTGGTGCTCGACCATGCACGCGGCGACGTGCGCGTGATGGTGCTGTACTGCGATCGTCGGCAGGTCGAGCTGCGCTGCCCACTTGCTCGACAGGTACTCCGGGTGCATGTCGTGGGCGACCAGCTCCGGTACGACCCCGTAGAGCCGGGGCACGTGCTCGACCGCCTGCAGGAACGATCGATACGTGGCGAGGTGCTCGAGGTCGCCGATGTGATGACTGGCGACGACCCAGTCGTTGCGAGCCACGCTGACGGTGCTCTTCAGTTCGGCACCGACGGCGAGAAGCGGACGGGCGACGCGGAACGGCAGCTCGATCGTCTCGGGCGCATAGCCGCGCGATCGCCGCAGCACCTGCACTCGACCGGTCGTTGCCCGAACCACCGAGTCGTCGCAGCGAATGTGGATCCGACGGTTGTGCTGCAGCAGGCCGTCGACCAGCGGGCCGAGGCGGTCGGAGGCATCGACGTCGTCGTGGGCGATGGGCTCGTCGCTGAGGTTGCCGCTGGTCATCACCAACGGCCGGGCAGCACGCTGCAGGAGCAGGTGGTGCAGCGGGCTGTAGGGCAGCATCAGTCCAAGCTCGGGAAGCCCCGACGCGACCCCGGCGGCCAAGCCGCCGCCAGGTCGTCGAGGCACCAGCACGATCGGGCGGCGAATCGAGGAGATTGCGTTCGCGGCGGCGGCGTCGAAGTCACACAGCTCGCGCGCAGCAGCGATGGAACCGACCATCACAGCGAACGGCTTGTCGTCGCGCGCTTTGCGTCTGCGTAGCTCGGCGACAGCTGACTCGTTCGTCGCGTCGGCAACGAGGTGATACCCGCCGATTCCCTTCATCGCCACGATCGCGCCGGCGATGATCGCGTCACACGCGGCATCGAGCGCCGCCGCACCGGCGATGGCATCAGCATCGGCATCGACACGCGCGTCACGCCAGTTCAGCTGGGGCCCACATTCCGGGCAGGCGTTGGGCTGCGCATGGAATCGCCGATCGGCAGGATCGTCGTACTCGGCCTGACATCGCTGACACATCGTGAAGCCCGCCATGGTGGTGGCCGGCCGGTCGTAGGGCACGCCGAGCACGATGGTGTAGCGAGGACCGCAGTTGGTGCAATTGGTGAACGCGTAGCCATGACGCCGGTCGGCAGGGTCGTCGACCTCGGCAAGGCAATCGGCACATGTTGTCGTGTCGATGCTGACCGGCGCGTCGGCCGAGCCGGTGTCGTGACTCTCGACGATCCGAAAGCCGGTGGCCACCCCCGACGGATCCAAGCGCTCGGCCTCGACGCCCGCCACTCGTGCCAGCGGCGGCGGATCTTCGACGAGCAGGCGCCTGAGCTCGGCGACACAGGCGGCGGGACCCTCGACCTCGATCAGCACCCCGGCACTGTCGTTCAACACGTAGCCGGTAAGCCCCAGCGCAACCGCGTGGCGGTACACGAACGGGCGGAACCCAACGCCCTGCACCGTGCCGGTGACCCGTATCCGCTCTCGGGTGGTCGGTGCGCCAGACATGGCTTCAGCAGATTCGCGGGAGCGGGTCGCCAACCAGCATGTCGACGATCCTGGTACCGCCGAAGCTCGTGAGCAGCACGACGATGGCCTCCGGCTCGGTCATGATCTCGCCGATCCGCGTGGCGTTGGTGCCGAGGGGGTTGGAGCGCATCGCCGCGAGCGCTGCGTCGGCTTCCTGCGGCGCCACCACTGCGACGACCTTGCCTTCGTTGGCGACGTACAACGGATCGATCCCGAGTAGATCGCAGGCACCGACGACGGCCGGCGCGATTGGCAAGAGCGACTCGTCGAGCACGACGGCGAGGTTCGTATCGCGGGCGAGCTCGTTGCACACCGTGGCCACGCCTCCGCGTGTCGGGTCGCGCATCCAGCGCGTCGATGGCGCTGCCTCGAGCAGTGACTCGATCAGCTGACCGAGCGAGGCGGTATCGGAGCGGATGTCGGCGTCGAGCTTGAGGTCACCGCGGGCGAGCATGACCGCCATGCCGTGGTCAGCCATGTTGCCCGACAGCAGCACTACGTCGCCGGCACGGACCTGCTCCGGCCCCAGTTGGCGCCCCGGCGGGACACTGCCGATGCCGGCAGTCGTGATGTACAACCCGTCGGCTGCTCCCCGGCCCACCACCTTGGTGTCGCCGGTGACGAGTCGGACCCCGGCGATCGCTGCGGCCTCGGCCATGTCTCCGGCGATCTCGCGCAGCTCGTCGATCGGGAAGCCTTCCTCGATCACGAACGCAACCGACAGCCACATCGGCGTTGCACCCGACTCGGCTTGGTCGTTGACGGTGCCATGCACTGCAAGATG
>JANYKU010000135.1 GCA_025358075.1 Ilumatobacteraceae bacterium | reverse complement strand
AAGCTCGAACAGCAGGTCCTCATCACCTCCACGGGTGCCGTGCCGATGTCACACGATCCGATGATCGACGCGCTCGAGTCGTGACGTCCGACCCGCTCCTCCAGCCGTTCACGCTGAAGCACCTTCGGCTGCGCAACCGAGTCTTCTCGTCGTCGCACGAGCCGGCGTACAGCGAAGACGGGATGCCCAAAGATCGCTACCGCCTGTACCACGTCGAGAAGGCGAAGGGTGGGCTGGCGCTGACGATGACGGCCGGCACGGCGATCGTGTCGCCCGACAGTCCGCCCGCGTTCGGCAACCTGCACGCCTACGACGATGCGATCGTGCCGTGGATCCAGGCGATGACCGACGGCATCCACGAGCACGGCGCGGCCGCGATGATCCAGATCAGCCATCTCGGACGGCGCACCGGTTGGGGCCAGGACGACTGGCTGCCGGTCGTCGCCCCGTCGGCGCTTCGCGAGCCTGCCCATCGCGCCCACCCGAAGGTCGCCGAGCACTGGGACATCGAGCGCATCGTCGGTCACTACGCCGATGCTGCCGACCGCATGAAAGCCGGCGGCATGGATGGCATCGAGATCGAGGCCTACGGCCACCTGTTCGATCAGTTCTGGTCACCGTCGACCAACAAGCGCGACGACGAGTACGGCGGCTCGTTCGACAACCGCATGCGCTTCCCACTCGAGGTGCTTCGGGCAATCCGAGCCAGGGTCGGCGCCGACTACATCGTCGGCATTCGCATGGCCGTCGACGAACGGCTGGAGGATGGGATCGACGCACCGGTCGGGTTGGAGATCCTCCGCCGGCTCACCGCCGAGAAGCTCATCGACTTCGTCAACGTCATCCGCGGCAACATCGTCAACGACGCCGTGCTGTCGGAGGTGATCCCAATCCATGGCATGCGGTCGGCACCGCACCTCGACTTCGCCGGAATGGTCCGCAGCGAGACGGAGCTTGCCGTGCTGCACGCCTCGAAGGTCGATGACGTGGCCACCGCGCGTCACGCGATCAGCGAGGGCCTGGTCGACATGGTCGGCATGACACGCGCCCAGTTGGCCGAGCCGCATCTGGTTCGCAAGATCGAGCTCGGCATCGAACACACGATCCGGCCGTGCGTCGGGGCGACCTACTGCCTCGATCGCATCTACCAAGCGGGCGAGGCGCTGTGCATCCACAACGCGGCAACGGGACGCGAGCTGACGATGCCGCACGACATACCAGTCGCAGGGCAACGTCGGCGTGTCGTCATCATCGGTGCCGGGCCAGGTGGCCTCGAGGCTGCCAGGGTCTGCGCCGAACGCGGGCACGACGTGGTGCTGCTCGAAGCGATGCCGCGCACCGGTGGGCAGATCCGCCTGGCGGCGCGCAATCCGCGACGTAAGGACCTCTTGGGAATCGTCGAGTGGCGTGACGCCGAGTTGGCGCGCTTGGGCGTCGACGTGCGCGTCGACACCTACGCCGACGAGCACCTCGTCGGCGACCTGCAACCCGACGTGGTCATCGTCGCCACAGGAGGGCTTCCGCAGAACCCCGACCTCGAGACCGGCGCCGATCTGGTCGTCTCTGCGTGGGATGTGGTCGGCGGCGACGCCAGGCTCAGCGGCGACGTGTTGTTGTACGACGACGATGGCACGCACTCGGCGATGACGACGGCCGAGATGCTGGCCCGCTCGGGAGCACGACTGGAGATCGTCACGCCGGAACGCACCGTCGGCGTCGATGTCGGCGGACTGAACATGGTGCCGTACGCACGAGCGTTCAACGAGACCGATGCACGGATCACACTCAACCAGCGAGTGCGCTCCGTTCGCCGCGAGGGCGGCCGTCTCACCGTCGAGATCGGCAGCGACCATTCGCCCGTCCGGCACACGCGCATCGTCGACGCGGTCGTGGTCGATCACGGAGTACTGGCCAACGACGAGCTGTACTACGCATTGATCAAGGCCTCTAGCAATAGTGGCGAGGTCGATTACGACGCCCTGATTGCCGGTCGCCCGCAGCCACGAACTGGCGACGGCTACCAACTGTTCCGCATCGGCGATGCCGTGGCCGGACGCAACATCCATGCCGCCGTGTACGACGCGCTCCGTCTGTGCAAAGACCTGTGACTCCGTACCGCACGGCAGTCGTCACCGGAGCCTCGGGCGGGATCGGTCGAGCGATCGTGACCGAGCTGGTTCGTCTCGGACTGCACGTGCACGCGCTCGGGTTGCCCGACGACACGCTCGAAGCGATGCGCGGCCTCGATGACGTCACCGTTCATCCGGTCGACGTTCGCCGGGCCGATGAGTTAGCCAGCACGCTCGCCGACCTCGTCGTCGACGGCGAGGTCGATGTGCTCGTCAACAACGCCGGGATCATCGGTGACTCGCGACCCGCACACGAGTCGACCGTCGCTACCGCCGACGCGCTGATCGACATCAACCTGCGTGCCGCCGTGCATTCCACGATGGCGGTGCTGCCGGGCATGGTCCGGCGCAACCTTGGGCACATCGTCTTCACCGGATCGATCGCTGGGTCCCGACCGACGGCCAACGGCGCGGTCTACTCGGCCACCAAGGCTGCGTTGCAGGCCTTCGCCGACGGGTTGCGGATGGACCTCCACGGTGCTGCCATTCGGGTCACCGTGCTGGCTCCCGGCCGGGTCGAAACCAACCTCTACGATCAGGCCCTCGGCGGCCACGACGCCGCAGTCGCCCGCCTGTACTCGGGTGCCCCAGCAGTGCAACCGGCCGATATCGCTGCCCTGGTCGGCATGGCATTGGCGATGCCGCTGCACGTCGACGTGACTCGGGTCGAAGTGGTGCCGACGATGCAGGTCTTCGGTGGTAGCGCAGTGGCCGAGTCGGGCTAGTATTCCGCATCGTGGACTCGTTCCGCAGTACGGAATCGAGTACCATTCGGCCTGACAAAGGAGACAATCAGTGGCGTTCCCATCCGATCTAGACATCGCTCGGGCGGCGACTTTGCTGCCACTCACCGAGATCGCCGCGCAGATGGGAATCGGGCCGCACCTGCTCGAGGCCCACGGTGATGAGCTGGCCAAGATCCGGTTGGAAGCCATCGACGAGCTCGCCGATCGCCCGAAGGCCAAGTACGTCGTGGTCACGGCCATCACCCCCACGCCACTAGGCGAGGGCAAGACCACGACGACGGTCGGTCTCGGTATGGGGATGAAGCACATCGGCAAAAAGGCCACGATCAGCTTGCGCCAGCCGTCGATGGGCCCGACCTTCGGCATCAAGGGCGGCGCCGCCGGCGGCGGCTACAGCCAGGTGATTCCGATGGAGCTGCTCAACCTGCACCTCACCGGCGACTTCCATGCCGTCACCGCGGCGCACAACCTGATGTCGGCCATGGTCGACAACCACCTGCACCAGGGCAACGCGCTCGACCTCGACATCCACAACATCACCTGGCGGCGGGTCCTCGACGTCAACGATCGGGCCCTGCGCAACATCATCGTCGGTCTCGGGGGCAAGGCCGACGGGGTCACCCGTCAGACTGGGTTCGACATCACTGCGGCATCCGAGGTGATGGCCATCCTGGCGCTGGCCACCTCTGCTGCCGACCTCCGGGCCCGCCTCGGCCGCATCGTCGTCGGCTACAACCGCGCCGGTGCGCCGGTCACCGCCGAGCAGATCAAGGGCGCCGGCGCGATGGCGGTCATCATGCGCGAGGCGCTGAAGCCCAACCTGCTGCAGACCCTGGAGAACACTCCGGTCATCGTCCATGCCGGCCCGTTCGGCAACATCGCCCACGGCAACTCGTCGATCATCGGCGACCTCATCGGCATCCACACCGGCGACTACCTCATCACCGAGGCCGGGTTCGGCGCCGACATGGGTGCCGAGCGGTTCTTCAACATCAAGTGCCGCAACTCCGGCATGGTCCCCGACGCCGCCGTGCTGGTGGCCACCGTTCGGGCGTTGAAGGCACACAGCGGCAAGTTCAAGATCGTCGCCGGCAAGCCGCTGCCTCCCGAGCTGCTGGCCGAGAACCCCGACGATGTTCGCGCCGGCGCGCCGAACCTCGTCAAGCAGATCGAGAACGTCAAGGTTCACGGCGTCTCGCCCGTCGTGGCGATCAATGCCTTCCCCAGCGACTTCGATTCCGAGCATCAAGCGATCCGCGAGATCGCCGAGTCGGTCGGCGCTCGCGTCGCCGTGTGCACCAACTTCTCCGACGGCGGCAAGGGCGCGACTGAATTGGCCCACGCTGTCGTCGAGGCGTGCGACGAGCCGAGCACCTTCACCTTCTGCTATCCACTCGACATCAGCCTGAAAGCGAAGATCGAGTCGGTCGCCACCAAGATCTACGGGGCAGCGAAGGTGACCTACACCGCTGCAGCCAACACGCAGCTTGACCGCTACGAGAAGAACGGCTTCGGCGGGCTCCCGGTGTGCATCGCCAAGACCCACCTGTCGATCAGCTCCGACCCCACGTTGAAGGGTGCCCCCACCGGGCACACCGTGAACGTTCGCGAGGTGCGCGCCTCGGTCGGCGCCGGGTTCATCTACCCGATCTGCGGCGACATGACCACCATGCCAGGGCTCGGTTCCGCGCCTGCGGCATCGATCATCGACTTCGACGAGCACGGCGAGATCGTCGGCCTGTCATGAGTGCGATCTCATGAGCGCAGTGATCATCAACGGCACGCAGCTGCGCGACGACATCGTCGCCGAGTTGCGCGCCGAGATCGAAGCCGCCGGCTCGCCACCGGTTTGCCTGGCAACGGTTCTCGTCGGCGACGACAAGCCCAGCCAGATCTATGTTCGCAGCAAGCAGAAGAAGGCCGCCGAGGCGGGGATGCAATCACGGCATGTCGCCATCAGCGGCGACGTCAGCCAGGCCGAGCTCGAAGACACCGTCGCCGCGCTGGTGGCCGATCCCGGCGTGCACGGGATCCTCTGCCAACTTCCGCTGCCGGGTGATCTCGATGCCGAACCCCTGCTGCGGATGATCCCGGCCGAGAAAGACGTCGACGGGCTCACCGAGGCCTCACTCGGCCGGCTCGTTCGCGGTCAGCGCGGTCATGTCGGGTGCACGCCGCTCGGCGTGATGCGGCTGCTCGAGCGCTACAACATCCCCACTTCCGGCAAGCGCGCAGTCGTGGTTGGTCGGTCGACCTTGGTGGGGTTGCCGATGGTGCTGCTGCTCGGTCGCAAGGGTGTCGACGCCACCGTCACGCTCGCTCACTCGCGCACCACCGATCTGGTCGACGTCTGCCGCCAGGCCGACATCATCGTTGCCGCTGCCGGGCAGGCGCGAATGATCACCGCGGCGCACGTCAAGCCGGGGGCAACCGTGATCGACGTCGGCGTCTCGCGCACCGAGTCGGGCATCGTCGGCGACGTCGACTTCGAACCGGTGTCGCAGATCGCCGGGGCGATCACCCCGATGCCGGGTGGCACGGGGCCGATGACCATCGCCTGTCTGCTGCAGAACACGCTCGAGGCAGCACGCATGCAAGGGGCGTTCCCGGCCTGATGGCGCGATCCTGATGTCCGGGGTGCAGTCCGTCGAGCGAGCGTTTGCCGTGCTGCGCTGCCTCTCCGGCGGGGCGGCCGGTGTCACCGACGTTGCCGATCGGGTCAGCCTGCCGAAGAGCACCGTGTCGCGGCTGCTGTCGACGCTCGAAGACCTCGGCATGGTCGAGCAGATCGAGCCGGGCGGCAACTACCGCGTCGGCTCGGGGATGACCGAGATCGCCGCAGCGGTGCTGCCCGGCCGGTCGTTGATCGAAGCGGTCCGACCGCACCTGCACGATCTGGCCAAGGCCACCGGCGAAGCCGCCGGGCTGTCGATCGCCGATGGGTTCGACGTGCTGTACCTCGACCAGGTCGATTCCGACAACCAGGTGCAGACCCGCGACTGGACCGGCGAACGGGTCCCTGCCCACACTGTGTCGTCCGGCCAGGTGCTATTGGCATTCGATGCGATCGATTCCGAGGAGTATCTCGCCCAACCCCTCGAACGACTCGCCAGTCACACGCTCACCGACGCAACCGCGATTCGTACGAGGTTCGCGGAGATCGTCGCCAAGGGGTACGCCTGGGCGTTCGAGGAGTTCCTCGACGGCTTGAGCTCGGTCGCCGCCCCCATCCGCGACAGCAGCAATCGCGTGGTCGGGGCGATCCACGCCCACGGCCCGGCCTACCGATTCCCCGGTGACCTCGATGCCGACGAAGTCGGACGAATGGTCGCGGCGACAGCTGGGCGGGTACGGATATGACTGCGTACGACTACATCATCGTCGGAGGAGGTTCGGCGGGCTCGGCGTTGGCCAATCGCTTGAGCGCCGATCCGGCCAACAACGTGTTGGTGCTCGAAGCCGGCCGGCCGGACTACAAGTGGGACGTCTTCATCCACATGCCGGCCGCGCTGACCTTCCCGATCGGCAGCAAGTTCTACGACTGGAAGTACGAAAGCGAGCCCGAGCCGTTCATGAACGGCCGGAAGATCTACCACGCCCGCGGCAAGGTGCTCGGCGGCTCCAGCAGCATCAACGGGATGATCTTTCAGCGCGGCAACCCGCTCGACTATCAACGGTGGGCGGCAGATCCGGGCATGGAGACGTGGGACTACGCGCACTGCCTGCCGTACTTCAAGAGGATGGAGAACTGCCTGGCCGCCGACGGCGCCGATCCATTCCACGGTCACAGTGGTCCGCTGGCGCTAGAGCGTGGCCCGGCCACCAACCCATTGTTCGGGGCCTTCTTCGAGGCCGTCCAACAAGCCGGATACCCGATCACCGACGACGTCAACGGATTCCAACAGGAAGGGTTCGCCAAGTTCGACCGCAACATACGTCGTGGTCGCCGGTTGAGCGCAGCCCGCGCCTATCTGCATCCGGTCATGCACCGCAAGAACCTCACCGTCATCACCCGCGCATTGGTGCACCGGGTGTTGTTCGACGGCACCCGGGCGACGGGCGTGGAGTACAGCACCCGCCGCGGTGGGACCCAGCGCGTCGCCGCCGGCGAGGTCATTCTGTGCGGAGGTGCGTTCAACTCGCCGCAGTTGCTGCAGCTCAGCGGTGTCGGCGATGCAACACTTCTCCATGGGTTGGGCATCCCGGTGGTGCACGACCTGCCGGCAGTCGGGCAGCACATGCAGGACCATCTCGAGGTCTACGTGCAGTACGCGTGCACGCAGCCGGTGTCGCTACAGCCGCAAATGAAGCTGTGGCGGCGACCGTTCATCGGCGCCCAGTGGCTGTTCCTGCGCAAGGGTCCGGGGGCGTCCAACCACTTCGAGGGCGGGGGCTTTGCCCGCAGCAACGACGAGGTCGCCTACCCCAACCTGATGTTCCACTTCCTTCCGATCGCCGTGCGCTACGACGGCTCGTCACCGGCCGGCGGGCATGGATACCAAGTGCACATCGGGCCGATGTACTCCAACTCGCGCGGCTCGGTGCAGATCACCTCCACCGATCCGAAGGCCAAGCCTGCCCTGCGGTTCAACTACATCTCCACACCGGAGGATCGTCGCGAGTGGGTCGAAGCCATTCGCATCGCCCGGCGCATCTTGAACGAACCGGCGATGGAACCGTTCAACGGCGGCGAGGTCTCACCGGGACCATCAGTCGAGACCGACGAGCAGATCCTCGATTGGGTGCGCACCGATGGCGAGACGGCATTGCACCCATCGTGCACGTGCCGCATGGGCAGCGCCGACGACGACAGCGTCGTCGACCCGCTGACGATGCGGGTGCACGGGTTGCAGGGTGTACGGGTGGTCGATGCCTCGGCCATGCGCTACGTCACCAACGGCAACATCTACGCGCCGGTGATGATGATGGCCGAGAAGGCCGCCGACCTGATCCTCGGCAACACCCCGCTGGCACCCGACCCGGTGCCTTTCTTCCGGGCCGGGTGACAGACCGGGTCAGGCGAGCCAGGCGGTGACGACGTCGGGGTTGGCGTCGACCCACTTCTGGGCGGCGGCCGCGGGATCCATCTTGTCGCTGTCGATCGTGGCCGCGATCGTGTTCTGCTGATCAGTGGTCAATTGGAACTTCTTCAGGAAGTCGAAGGCCTTCTTGTTCTTCGCTTCCAGACCGGCGTTGGCTGCCTTGTACAGCGGATCCGGCGCGTAGTCACAGGCATACTTGCCATCGGCGGCCTTGGCGGATGCCAAGCAAGCGTCGGTCACTGCAGGCAACTTGACCTCGGTCAGCTTGACCTTCGACTGCAACCAGTGCGGCTGCCAGAACTGCAGCAACAGCGGCGTCTTGTCGGTCTCGGCCTGCTGGATGGCGGTGATCAGGGCAGCCTCGGAACCGGCAACGACGAACTGCAACGGCAGGTTGAGGTTCTTGATGATCTGCTCGTCGTAGGTGACATAGCTCGGATCGCCCATCAAGAACTGACCCTTGGCGCCCGTGTTGGCTGTCGCGAACAACTTCGCCAGCGTGGGGTCTTTGAAGCCTTCCCACGTGGCCAGCGTGGGATGCTGATCGATCACGAATGACGGCACGTACCAGCCGATCTTGGCCTGCGGGCCGAGCAGGCCGAGGTCGACGACGCTCTTCTTGTCGGTGATGTAGTTCTGATAGTCGGCAGCGTGACCCGACGGCCAGATCTCCAAGTTGGCATCGAGGCTGCCCGCGTCGAGGCCGACCCACGCGGCATTCTCGTCGAGGGCGACCAACGTGGTCGGTGTGCCGAGCTTGGACTCGAGCACGATCTTGGCAACGTTGGCATTGACCGCTGAGCCCGTCCACGCGTTGACGGCCAGCTTGATACCTGCGCCGCTGCCGGCGGCCGCAGGGTTGGTGCCGACGGCCCCGGTCGCCGGACCTTTCGTGCCGGCTGGCGCTGTCGTGGCGTTGCTGGCCTTGCCGCTGCTGCCACAGGACACCGCAACCAAAGCCACGGCGATAGCAGTAGCCGCAAATCGAACCGACGTACGGATCCTTGTTCTCATGTTCTCCCCTTTGGCCCCGCTGGTGCGGAGCAGTTCACGTTGGGCGATCTTCTTGGTCCGATCGGTTGCCCCAAGCCTGGGTGAGCCGATCGAGCACCATCGCCAACAGCACGATACTCACCCCGGCGGCGACGCCATCACCCATCTTGATGTTCGGTTTGGTGAAACCACCAAGGGCTTCGAGGCCGAGGGCGCCACCCCCGATCAGCCCGGCGATGATCACCGTGGCCAGCACCATCAAGATGACCTGGTTGATGCCCAACATGATCGATTTGAAGGCCAGCGGCAGCTGCACCTTGATCAGCTCCTGTCGGGGGGTGGCCCCGAACGAGATGGCGGCCTCACGCGGCGCGAGGGGAACTTCCTTCAGGCCGAGACTCACCAGACGGATCCCCGGCGGGAGGGCGTAGATCACGGCGGCGATCATCCCCGGAGTCGGCCCGACCCTGAAGAGGAACACCACCGGCACCAGGTACACGAACTGCGGCAGCACCTGGGCGGTGTCGAGGAATGGGCGTAGGGCTGTCTCCAGCCAGCGCGACCGGCCCGACCAGACCCCGATCGGTACTGCCAGACAGACGCTGATGATCACTGCGATCAGCACCTGGCTGAGCGTGTCCATGGCCAGGTCCCAGTTGTGCATCGCGGCGATGCCGGTGAAGGCAAGGGCGCACAGCAGCGCCAAACGCCAGCCCTTGCTGACCCATCCGATCAGCGTGACGACACCAACGACCAACCACCATGCCGCAGATTGCAGCATGCTGCGAAACGGGATGAGGATGTCGCGAACCAGGAAGGTGTTGAACGAGTCGGTTCCACCGATCAGCGGCACCCCGTGGCGCGCATGCTTGTCGAGCCAGTCGATGACCGACTTCGCCCATGATCCGATCCCCACTCGCCACGATGGATACTGCTGAACACTGAGGACTTTGGCCGACAGCGCGGCAACGACGACGACGGCGAGACCGGCTGCCCACAGAGCACGCCGGTCGGCCATCCACTTCGGCATCGGCCGGCCCGGCTTCAGGCTTCGTTCTCCGGTGGTGATGCGGTCGAGGGCGATCGCCGCGAACACGATGCAGAACCCCGCCGAGAATGCCAGGTTGGCGTCGAGCTTCTGCAGCCCTGCAAGTACCCTGACGCCCACGTCACCCGTGCCGATCTGCGAGGCGATCACGACGAGGCCGAAGGCCATCATGATGACCTGGTTGAGGCCCAGTAGAACCGAGCGCCGCGCCAGCGGCAGCTGCACCTTGCGGAGCAATTGCGGACCAGTCGAACCGAACGACATGCCGACCTCCGTGGAGACCACGGGGACCTGTCGCAGCCCGAGGCTGGTCAGCCGCACGGCCGGCGGCACGGCATAAACAAGTGTGGCGACAATTGCCGCGGGCACGCCGATGCCGAAGAACGCCACGCACGGAATCAGGTAGACGTACGCGGGCATCACCTGAGCAGTGTCGAGCAGCGGCCGAAGACGCCGCTCGGCACTTTCGGAGAGACCAGACCAGATGCCGAGCGGAACGCCGATCAGCATCGCGAACGCAACCGCCACGATCATGATCGACAAGGTGACCATCGTCAGGTCCCAGAAACCGCACAGCCCGATGGCAAACATCGACGCTGCCGCGATCGTCGCCGTGCGCCAACCGGCACGCAAGTACCCGATCACGAACGTCAAGGCGACAACACCGGTCCAGTGCAACAACCGCAGGAACGTCAAACCTCGCTTCTGGCACCAGGTGATGCCGTTGCCGATCGACTTGATCGCATCGAGGAACCAGTTGCGGCCGGTGTTCTGAACGATCCAGTGATACACGGATTGAGCGTGGCGCTGCACGTGCAGGTCGAGCCATGACGGCACGTTCTGCTGACGGGTGACCTTGAAGACGACGATCCCGACGATGACCGCGGCGACACCGACGACGCGAGTGGTGGTGCGTCCCAACAGCGCCACTGGGGCAGGCGCGGCGGGAAGTACTGCCTGGCTCACGGCTCGCTGCCGGCGATCAGCGACAACACGTGGACACGGTCGACGCAGCCCACCTGCCGCCCCGATTCGTCGACGACTTCGACCGGAAGCTCGGAACTAGCGACGAGCTTGACGATGTCGCGCACCTTGGTGCCGAGCGACACGGAGCCGGAGAACTGTGCTTCGCCGTCGACATCGCGCATCACATGCTCGACGGGAACGACGAACGATCGCGGCACGTCGCGCACGAAGTTCTCGACGTACTCGTCGGCGGGGTCGACAACGACCGACTCGGGTGTGCCGACTTGCACGAACATGCCGTCGCGCATGATGGCGATGCGATCACCGAGGCGCAGCGCCTCGGACAGGTCGTGAGTGATGAACACCATCGTCTTGCTGACCTCGTGACGAAGTCTGATGACCTCGTCCTGCATGTCGCGACGGATCAGCGGGTCGAGCGCCGAGAACGGCTCGTCGAACAGCAAGATGTCGGGATCCGTGGCGAGGGCGCGGGCGAGGCCGACGCGCTGCTGTTGCCCGCCGCTGAGCTGGTGCGGGCGGTAGCTGCCCATCTCCGACAAACCGACCAGTTCGAGTGTCTCGTTGGCCTTGCGCCGACGCTCGGTCTTGTCGACTCCGCGAACCTCCAAGCCGAAGGCGACGTTGTCGGTGAGCGTGCGATGCGGAAGCAACCCGAAGTGCTGGAAGACCATCGACACCTTGTTGCGACGCACATCGAGCAACGTTTCTTTGTCTGCAGCGGTCACATCGACGTCGCCGATGCGCACGGTGCCCACGGTCGGCTCGATCAATCGCGTGAGACAGCGGATCAACGTCGACTTCCCACTTCCCGACAACCCCATCACGACGAACACTTCGCCAGGGGCGACGTCCATGTTGATGTCGCGCATCGCCACGACGTTGCCGGTCTGGGCATGAAGCTGCTTGCGCGGCAGGTCGGCGAGCTCGGAGCCGACGATTCGCTCGGGCTTCGGCCCGTAGACCTTCCACATACCGCGAACAGAGATCGACGAGTTGGTTTCCCCCACGCCGCCGATGCTAGTCATACGCTGGGGCGACACCAGAAGGGCACGGCGTTGTGACGGATCAACCAGCTTCAGCGAAGGCCGTGATCATTGGCGGAGGCATTGTCGGCTGCTCCACGGCCTATCACTTGGCCAAGCTCGGATGGTCCGACACGGTGCTCGTCGAGCGTCACAAGGTCACGTCCGGGTCGACGTTCCATGCCGCCGGGCTGGTCGGCCAGCTACGCAGCAGCGCCAACATCACCCAACTGCTCGGATACTCGGTCGACCTCTACAAACGGCTGGAGGAAGAGACCGGTCAGGCGACCGGATGGAAGATGAACGGCGGCCTGCGATTGGCCTGCAACGCCGAG
>JANYKU010000105.1 GCA_025358075.1 Ilumatobacteraceae bacterium | reverse complement strand
GGCGACGAGCACATGCGTGTGGAGGTGTGGATCGCCGGCGCGACTCGTGCGGTGGCGGAAGGCGGCTGCGACGAGTCCGTCCCCTCGGATCTGTTCGACGCCACCGTGACCGCGCCGGGTCCACGTGGCGTGCCGCTCCAGGTAGCCGAGTGCGGCGTCAACGGCGAGGTCGTGCGCCTCGGCCACGACCGCAGCGATGTCGGCCTCGG
Organism: Ilumatobacteraceae bacterium; assembly: GCA_025358075.1. Classification (GTDB taxonomy): domain Bacteria; phylum Actinomycetota; class Acidimicrobiia; order Acidimicrobiales; family Ilumatobacteraceae; genus JAENVT01. The sequence continues at coordinate 20,616 of JANYKU010000105.1, read as the reverse complement.
CGAGTCCGAAGACGACGGACACGGACTTCGGCGCGCGGAAGGTGAGGTCGAAGCCGGGGATGCGCCCACCCTTCGATGACCGAAGCCGTGTGTCAGTTGTTGGGTCACGGCCATCGAGCACAGCCGCGAGCGCGTCGGCGTCGACCTCACCCGCCAGCCCGAGCAGCGCGGTCCCGGCACCGAGCCAGCGGCCGGGAGCCTCGCCCTCGAGGTAGTAGTCCTCCACGCCGCGAGCGACGGCGTCGAGGTAGTAGCCCTCCTGGCCCTTGGCCAGCTTCCCGATGCTCAGCATGGCCGAGCGTCCGTGACGGCCGTGCCCGCGACGGCCACGCGCGCCTGCGGTGCAAGTTCGTGACCTCTTTCAGTGCGTGCATGTGCGACGTTCTGCCGGGGCCCGTCGGCCGTGGTGCGGTTGGCGTTCATGCGGAGACTCGACCCGCAGCCATGCGCTCGATCGGCTCGGACAGGAAGCGGATCGAGCGGCCGATGCGAACGGCCGGGATGCCGGCCTTGCCGGCGGTCTCGATGTAGAGCTGCGCTTCCTTGTAGGCCTTCGTGCGGCTGATCTTGAAGAGGTGGACGACCTCCTCGACGCAGAGGAACGGTCCATTGTCGGTGATGGCACTCATGCGGTTCTCCTCGCTCTCGCCGGCCCCGCCGCTGGAGCGGGGTGGGTCGGCGATCCGCTGGGGACGCAACGCGCCGACACGGACTTACAGAGGGAGAAATCGCCTACGCGCAGCAGATGAACGCGAAAACGTTCGCGTCAGGGGTGCGGCAAGTCGTGCCGCGTCAGGCCCTCGCAGGGGGAGAGGCACCGATCGCACGAGACATCCATACCGGGCTGAAACGTCTTCCCCAGCAGTGCTCGCAGCTGCGTCAACCCGACGGACATGGAGTGGATCCGCGCCTCTGGGTTCGCCGGTTTGTGCACGATGCTCACCTCCACGAGATCCATCTCGCGGATGATGGACACCACGGCAGCCCGGTAGGTCTCGGTTGGCAGGTGACTGCATTCGTTCTTGCAGCACACTCGACACCAACCGAGATCGGCGGATCCGCCTGGTACTACATATGAGGTGCCAGGAAGGTGCTCGCACTCGGAGACGTCCTGGCCGCACAGCGAGCAGATCCGACGCGCAGCGCTACCGCCGATGCTGAGACCGATGCGGTTGTGGCCCAGAGCAACCGGGCAGGTCTGTGTGTACTCCGTGCCGGACCGATCGAGCGTGCAGCCGAACGTCTCCCGAACCCACTTGCCTGCGAGATCCAGTCGCTCGTGCGCCCCTTCTTCGAGATCTGTGTCCTCCGCCCAGTCGAGCGATGCGCGGTATGCGGCCAGCGCTAGTCGGGCGCATCGCTCGTTGTCGTTCGCGGGGTCCGAGCCGTCGGGCTGACGGACTTCCTCGCGGGCCTGCTGCATGAGGAGATCTCCTCGCGCTCGTCGGCTGACCACCTGCTCCACAAGGTACGCACGCCGGAGATCGTCGTCAGACCCGGCCGGCGAGAAGACGACGGGACCGCCCTGGGTCTCTGCGGAGTCGTCAGTCGCCATCGTCTGCGCGGGGCGGATTCTCGGGCGGCTGTCGAAGCCGGTCAATTGCCTGGATGACCCCCTCGCTGTCGCCCTCGGCCTTCCATGCAGTGCCGCGCTGTCCCCGACCGTGCTCCAGCTCGACGTAGGTCACCGAGATCCGGCGGTCCGCCCGCTTCCGCAACAAGGTCTTCATCGCGTCCCAACTCGCGTTGCTGGCGATCCCGATGACGTACGCGACGACAAGGGCGACGGCGCTCTTCCGGACCTCGAAGGTGCGCTCGCCTGACGTGTGAAGGAACTCGGCCTCGGCTCCCAAGGAGCGAAGTTCCTTCACCAACATGACGGAGGACTCGCTGTAGACCGCCTTACCGTCTTGAAGCCGAAGCGGAAGCACGAGCACTCCGGTAGGCCGTTCGCCGAGCTGCTCGATATCCGCCACGATGGCGACCTCTTCGACGGTGATGCCGTCCTCTGCGGTTGCGTCGTCCACGAGACCCATGTTGTCAGAGCCTGGCATGCATATCTCGCGCCCCCTCATCCGTCAACGGTCTGCGAACCCTCGGCTTCTTGCGCGGGGCTAGCGCGCCTACTCCGGGCTGGTGGCGACGACGAGCGCGTTCCACGAACCAGCGGCCTGCTTGATGTGGCTCTCCGTGGCGAACAGGTACCGCCACGTTCCGTAGCCGCCGTCGTCGCGTACAGACCTTGCCCAGTTCTCAGCAGCCGCCTTCTTGCGGAGCACATCGGCGTCGTTCGCGTTCTTGTCGGACTTGCCCTCGATCAGCCAGGAGGTGCCCTCCTTGTCGATCGCGATGAAGTCGGGGAAGTAGTTCCCATCTGTCGTCGGGATGTACGCCTGCTCGCCGACGTAGAGGCGCAGCCACCAGGCGATCTCGTTGTCACGGTCGAGGAGCTGCGCCAATTCCCACTCGGTTGAGCCGGCGTCGAAGGTCGCCACCGGCATGATGTTCTTGTTCCACCCGACGAACGGCTGGTACTTCACGAACGAGGCGTTGTAGGCATTCTTCGCGTCGCTCGGCACGAGCACGGGCTCTATCGGCAGGGTCACGGCGACGAGCTCGTAACGTGTCTCCTTCTTGCGATCGATGATGGCCGTCCGGATGAGTTCCCTCATCCCCTCGATGGCCTGCTGCTGACGCTTCTGACCCCACTCGGCGCTGGCTTCGTCAGACGTCACCCCAGCGCCCTTCAGGAACGCACGGACCAGCCGTTCGGCGGCGTTCTTGCTCGCTCTCTCCTTCGGCACCTCGGGCTGCTGCATGACCGCTGCGATCAGCTCGACGCGGACGATGTCGAGGCCGGCGAGGGTCTGCTGAGCTTCCTCGTTGGCGAGGGGGACTCGGGTGATCGTCACGTCGTCACCGCTCCGGGTCGCTTCGAGCGCGTCTCGGTAGATGAACGTCGGAACCTCCCGGATGAACCGAGCGCCAGCTGCCTGAGCATCGCCGTCCGGAATGTCGGACAGGCTGAACGCCGCGTACGTGAGCCTCGACTCACGGCGGGGGAAGACGATCTGAGGCGCTGCGTTGACGCGCCCCTTCGCCTCGGGCGGCGCCACCGCGAGTCGGTTGTCGGTCTCCCGGAAGGTCAACGTCGGCGCCGGCGCCTCCTCGCCGCTGCGATACGCGTCGTACTCGTCGCCGAGGCCGTCGAAGAGCGAGCCTTGCCCTGGCGTCGGACGGAATCCGGGGCTGGCGCCTCCCTCTCGATCGGTGCTGGTCCAACCGGGTGCGTTCGGGTCCACCTCGGTCGTGGTGGCAGCGCCATGCTCGTCGACTTCCACCGCCGTGGTCGGCAGCTGGACCCGCTGGCGGAGGACGTCTTTCTGGGCGAGCAGCTGTGTGTAGGAGTCGTGCGCCACGAGGTCGACCTGGTCCACATCCGGCACACCTGTGCGATGGCCGAACGGCAGTCGAAGGCCGCGCCCGAGGATCTGCTCGGTGAGTGTCTGTGATGCGAGCTTGCGCAGAGCGACGATGACTGCGATGTTCCGCACGTCCCAACCCTCTCGGAGCATGTTGACGCTTACGATCGCCCGGATCGGAGAGTCCGGTGCCTCCACCGCTGCAAGCGCCGCCAACGCCTCGTCCGAGGACTGGGACGTGATCTCCAGCACCGCCCCTGGGTCTCCGATGAAGCCAGGGCCTGCCAAGATCTGGCCGACCTCGGTGGCGTGGTCGATCGACTGACACACGACGAACAGGCACGGCTTGACGGCAGGGGCGTCGGGTGTGATCGAGCGGTACTGCTCGTACGCCTTCGCCTTGTGGCCGAGCAGCTGGCACGCGTCGCGTAGTTGTGTCTTCTCGTCCTTCGTGCCGTCCTTGCGGTACACGATCACGGGAACCTTCACGTGGCCGTCGGCGATCGCCTCGCCAAGCGTGTACTGGAACACGATCTTGGCGAAGTCGTCCTTGTCGGGCGTCGCCGTCAGGCCCACGAGCGCGACCGGGTCGAGCTCGCGGATCGCTGCCGAGAAGGCCTTGGCCTTCTCGTGATAGACGTGGTGCTCGTCGGCGATCACGAACAGGTCGCCGGCGTTCTCGAGGTGGCCGTACAGCGCGTCGCCGAGGTTCTCGTCCTCGTCGCGCACCTTGCGGCTGACGTTGTCGGTCGGCCGGATCAGCTGCTGCACGTTGAACACGAAGACCTTGAGGCGGTTCGGATCGCGGAGCACCGTGCCGACCGAAGCCGCCTGGAAGTTGTCGGGCGTGACGATGTACGGCGCAATGTCCGCTCCGGCGACGTACTTGGTGCTGGCCTCGTCGAAGTTGGCGAGCGTCTTGCGCTGGATGGTCGATCCTGGTGTCACCACGAGCACGTGCCGTACGCCTTGATTCGCGAGGTACTCGATGAGCGAGGACATGAGGAACGTCTTGCCGACACCGGTGGCGAGGTCGGCGACGATCTCGGTGAACACGCCTTTCGCTGCGACCACCGCCTTCACGACCGCCTGCAGGGCGAGCTTGTTCGGGTCGCGCAGGTCGAACCGTGCCGCGATCTCCTCGATGAGCGTGTCGTCGTACGCGATGTCGAAAGTCATCTGACCGTTGCCTTCCCGAAGAGATCGCCAGGGGCCTTGCGGATGCGTGAGCCGGGGGAGAGTTCCGCCAGCAGTGCCTCGGCCTCGGAGAGCACGCCCTTCCCGACGACGACCGCCTTCTCCTTCTCGCCGAGATGTTCCACGACGGTACGGACGACGGTCTCATCCACCACACCGTCGATGACGGCGAGGCGCTGACGATTTCGGACGCCACAGAAGACGGGATCGTCGGGTGTGAGCGTGAACTTGAGTTGCCCAGCGACTGCCTTCGACCACGCGCCGTTCGTCGCATCCGTAGACAGGTACACCTCGCCGTCGTCGTCCACCTCGTACATAGTGGGTCCGACGCGAGCCACCTTGAAGCCGCCACCGCCGCCCCAAAGGATGGTCGTCTCGTCACGTGTCCTTGCCTTCTCGCGAAGCCGGGCCCGGACTTGTGGCATCACGTCGATATCGATGCCAGCGTCCGATCCTTTGCTCGCTTTGCGCAGCAGCGCGAGGAGGGACTTCGATTCGTCGGGCGAGAGAGGCGCCTCCGAGGATGCCCCGAGCGCGCGCACGACCTTGGTCATCTCGTGGACGACGTTGACGGTCAAGACCTCCCCGTCTGTGAACTTCGTGAGCATTGTCGTGAACCGCTGGGCGTCCTGCGGGCTCACACCGTCTGGGAGGTCGACCGCTGCTACGCGTTCTGTCGATGACGTGATTCCCCAGGGGTCACCGTTGTCGACGACCTTGCACAGGCGCGGCAGCGTGTATCGGTCAATATTGGCGGAGGACAGCTCGATCGTTACCCATCGACGGCCCATCTTGTGCGCCACCGCCGCCGTCGTGCCGGAGCCAGCGAAGGCATCCAGAACGAGATCCCCCGGATCACTTCCAATCTGCAGAATTCGTTGCAACAGACGCTCAGGCTTGGGGGTGGAGAAGGGCTCGATATCGGGGAACAGCTTCCGTAGGTGGTCGCGCTTCGCTTCTTGGTTGCTGCCGACTTCGTGATTGGGCCACCACGTGCCAGGAACCACGCCCTCGGCGATCTCCGCAAGGTAGGTCTTGATGACCGGAAGGGCATCCCCCCGCTTGCCGAACCAAACCCGGCCTTCGGCGCGAGCGGTCTCCAAAGTCTGCTTCGAGAACCGCCAGTAGTTGCCCTTGGGAGGCGTCACCACTCGCCCCGAGGGGGTCGTCACCTCGAAACGGAGATCGTCGTTGCCGCTCTTCGCGGTGCCGTCTGCACCTTGTCGCCATGGTCCTCGAGGGTCGCTGTCTGGATTGGCATACCGGCCGGCTTGCCGCGCAGACCGTGGAATTCTGTTGCGTAGCTTCTTCCACGATGGCTCGTCGCGCGCGTAGATGAGGATGTAGTCGTGGTTCACTGCGATGCCTGCGTCGCCCTTGCTCCCGGGTGACTTCTCCCACACGATTGTCGCAACGAAGTTCTCAGATCCGAGTTCCTCGTCGAGCACGACCCGCATGCGGTGAACCTCGGAGTCGTCGAGGTGGACCCAGATCGAAGCGTCGTCGGCAAGCAGAGGCTTGATGTCCCTGACCCTGTCACGCATCATCGTGAGCCAGATCGAGTGTTCGAGTTGGTCGGCGTAGTGCTCGAAGATCTGTTCGGTATTGAACGGTGGGTCGATGTAGACGAGCTTGACCTTGCCTCGGTACTTCGCCGCCCATTCGGGGATCGTTCCGAGCGAGCGCAGGGCGTCGCCAGAGTCGCCGACAATGAGCAGGTTGTCGCTGGCCCCTGGTGCGGCGGCTGTCTCGCCGACGGTCTTGACGACCTCGATGCTCTTGACTTCGCAAGCCCGAGGGTCGGCGGGATCCACCCACTCGTAGTCGTACTTGCCGTCCTCGGCGGGGATGAGCGCCATGTCCTTGCCCATCCACGTGAGTTCCAGCCGGCCCTTCGGAGACCTCATGACTTACCACCCTCCAACGGATCTTTGGCTCCGGAGACTCCGCCCCACAGCGCGGCGACTGGGACTGCCCAGACCCGGTCGCTGAAGCGCGCGGTGATCGGACCTGTGTGGAACAGGATGCCGCACTCGAATCGCTCACCGAGACGCTCGCGTAGGAAGGCTAGGCCGCTAGCGTCGCGCTGGTTCACTGAGCGGGCGGACTTCACCTCGATCGCCATCACCCTGCCGTCGGGTCGCTCGACGATGATGTCCACCTCGATGCCGGAACGGTCGCGGAAGTGGGCGAACGTCAGCGCTTCATCGATGGTGGTGGCCTGCCGCAACAGTTCGTTGAGGACGAACGACTCCAAGAATGCGCCGCCGAACGCCGCGGTAGCGAGCCGCTGCGCCGAGAGCGACAAGACACCTGCCGCCAGCCCCGTGTCGGTGACGTGGACCTTCGCTCGGTGGCCGGTCTTGGCGGAGACGCCGACTGTCCAGCCCGGCAACTCGGTTGTCAGGTAGAGGCGCTCCAAGAGTCTTCGATACGAAGCAACCGTGGGTTGGGACACGTCGAGCGACTGCGCCAGCTCCGTGTTCAACGTTGTCGCCGATGTTCGTTGTGCGACGAGCCGATAGAGCCGCGAGAGCGCGCCTGAATGACGCACATCGACGAGGTCGGGCAGGTCCCGATCCGTCACGGTTGCCAGGTAGCTGGCGAACCAGCGCGTTCGCTGGGCCGGTGTCGACCTCCGCAGCGCCGCCGGATAGCCCCCGGCCGCCACCACCTCGAAGACCTCGCTTCGTTCGAGGGTCGTGCGGAAGTTGGTTGGCTCGCCTGCGGTGAGTAGGTCGCCCAACCAGCGATTCGTGGCACCGAAGATCTCGGCCGCGGCCAGCGGCATGAGCGACAGGCGATGCGCACGACCGGTGAGGGTCTCGGTGCCGGGTGGGAGCAGGAACGAACTCACCGAGCCGGCGAGAAGGAAGCGGCCCGCGCCACCTTGGCGATCGACGACGCGCTTGACGAAGGAGAGCACCTCGGGCGCGCGGTGGAACTCGTCGATCGCCACGAGACCGGGGGACGCGAGCGCGGAGCCGACGTCCTCGCGAACGAGCTGGAGCACGCTGTCATCGTCGAGGTCCAGAACCGTTGCGTTCCGACGCCGGGCGATCGAGCGGAGCAGAGTGGACTTCCCTGATCCGCGTGGGCCTTCAAGGAGGATCGCCGGCTCCTCGTCGAGTAGCCCGTCGATGAACGTGTCGGCCCACCGCTCAACGTGCTCGATCGTCGGAACCATGTCGTCACCGTAGCTCAAGCCGAGGAATCGTCCCGACACAAGTTGCACGATCGTCTCAACACTCTTTGCACGATCGTCCAAGCGCCGCTGCCATGACCGTCTCTCTCCGAAGGCGGTCACACCCTCGAGAGAAGCTTCTCCGACAACAACGAAGGAGGCCGTGATGGTCGTGTACGTGACTTACCGGGTGCCCGTCGAGGTGGAGCTGGAGATCGAGACCGGCGAGATCATCAACGTGCACATCATGGATGAGAAGTTGGAGGGGCCGATCGGCGTCTTCAACTACGAGCTGTTGCCGATCGGCGGCCGCCTCAAGGAAGAGGTGCTGAAGCTTGTCGAGGTGGCTGAGTGGCCCGGTTGGACCTTCGGCTACTGACCCTCGCGACGACCACTCGTGACCGGCTTGGTCCCGGATTGGTCCTTCTCAGGTCCTTCCTCCAAACGAACAGGGCGAAACTGGACGCGCCTAGAAGGACACATAAGACCAGGTCAGAGGCACTGCAGCCGAATCGCCGCAGATCACAAAACCCCTGCTACACGTTGAAGCGGAACTCCATCACGTCGCCGTCGATCGGGTGGTAGTCCTTGCCCTCGATGCGGATCTTGCCGAGGTCCTTGGCCTTCGACCAGGATCCGATCTCGAGGAGCTCGCCCCAGTGGATCACCTCGGCCTTGATGAAGCCTCGCTGGAAGTCGGTGTGAATGCGGCCCGCACATTCGGGCGCGCTGGAGTCAGCGTAGAAGGTCCACGCCCGGGTCTCCTTCTCGCCGGTCGTCAAGAACGTGCGCAACCCCAGTAGGTGGTAGGCGTTGCGAACCATGCGGAACAGCGCACCCTCACCGAGCCCGAAACCTTCGAGCATCTCGGCCCGTTCGAGCGGATCGGTGATGGTCGCTGCTTCGGCCTCGAGCTGCACGCACATGCCGATGACTTCGACGTTGTCGCCGGCTGACTGGAACTCGTCGCGCACGGTTTGCTCGAGCGCGGGAATGCCGTCGAGGTCGTTCTCGCCGACGTTGACCACGGCGAGCACCGAACGGTTGGTCAGCAGGAAGTACGGCTTCAACTGCTCGCGCCACTCGGGCTTGAGACCGGCGCGGTACAGCGGCCGCCCCTCTGACAGCGCGTCGTACGCGGCCTGCAACGACTCGAGCTCACCGGCCGCTGACTTGTCGAGCTTCGACTGACGTGTGGCCTGACGGAGCCGCTTCTCGATCGTCTCGAGATCTGCGAGGGCCAGCTCGATCTCGACCACGCGGAGGTGTTCGATCGGGTCGCTCGCTCCGGTGACGTCGTCGTCTTCGAACGCTCGTAACACCAGCACGATCGCGTCGACTTCGCGGATGTTGGCTAGGAACTTGTTGCCGAGGCCCTCGCCTTTTGATGCCCCCTCGACGAGACCACCGATGTCGACGACCTGCACGGCTGCGTGCACGATCGACTTCGACTTGCTCATGGCCGCGAGGCGGTCGACCCGCTCGTCGGGGACCTTGGCGACGCCGATGTTCGGATCCTTGGTGGCGAACGGATACGGCGCGGCCAGCGCGCCGCCGCCAGTGAGGGCGTTGTACAGCGAGCTCTTGCCCGCGTTGGGGAGGCCAACCAGGCCGAAGCGTTCCATAGCGAAGGGTTGAGGCTACCTGGCATGATTTCCGCTCGTCCCGGGCAGGCGTCGATCTCTGTGGACGTGAAGCGAATTCTCGCAATCCTGTTCGTGGGAATCATGGTGGCCGGCGCGGCCCACGTCGGGGCGGGCCAACTCGGGTCGCAGCTTCCCTCGAACTGCGTTGCCCACGTCAGCTTCGACGGCGGCATCGACCTCGTCGACGACTTCCGGTGCGCCGGTCTGGCGATCGAGTTCCACACCGCCGGCGCGGCATTCTCGCCGGGTCCGATCTGGGCGGGCCAATGGCTGTTCGTCGACGAGACCGGCCAGTTTCGTGTCGGGTCGTGCACGTTCAACCGCGGCATCCATCCGACCATCGACGTGCCTTCGTCGGTCGTCCCGCAGAGCTTTCCCAACGACCCCACCGGCGCCAAGGCCGCCTACCTGACGTGGCGATATGGAGACACGACCGACAACCTGACGGCGGCGGCGATGTGGGCGGTGTTGCACTACTACGCGCAGGATGCAGCCGGCACGCGACGAACCTCGAACGGTGAGGCACCACTCGTTCCATCGCTGGGCATGATTGCTCGGGCCAGTGGACGCACCGACATCCAGCAGTTGGCGGTGTCGATCGATTCCGAGGCTGTCAGGTTCGCCGGCGAGTGGGCCATCAACGCGACGGTCGACATCGCCGGGAACATCGAAGTGACCCTTACCGCCGCGGGTCAGCCGGTTGCCGATGCCGCCATCACGTTGCTGATGAGTGGGCAGGATTCGCCGACGATCGTGACGACCGATGCCGCCGGTGTCGCTCGATCGACCATGCCGGTCGCACCCGGAGTCATGACCGTCGTGGCCACCTCACCTGTCCCAGGTCCGGCCGTGGTGTATCGCGGCAAGCCCGCGGGACCCGACCCCCACGGTGCGCAGAACCTCGTCACCGGCGGAGCCCCAGGAGTCGTGTCGGCTACGGCAACCGTCGACGTGCCGATGCCGACGACCACGACGTCGACTCCGACCACCGAGGCACCGACGACCGATGCACCAACGACAACCTCGACATCGACCATGCCGCCAGACACCACATCGCCGGCCACCACCCCACCGGCGACAGTGGCGATCGAGGCCGTGCCGCCGACGCCGCCCGAGGCGCCGCTACCCCCGCCTGCACCGCCACTCCCGAAGACCGGAAAAGCGTCTGACGGCATCTCCTACCTTGCGACATCGCTGCTGGTAGCTGGCGTCGGGATCGTCGGCGTCGCCAGCCGCCGAGCGCGGCGGAGGGTCATCTACACTCGATGACATGACCCCGGTGGAAGCCCTTGAGCGCGTCGTGCACTGCCTCGATCGGGCCCACGAGACTGGGTTCAAGACCAAGGCCTTCGTGCGAGCATTGGAGGTGGTTCGGGCGACTCCGCCCGACGAGCTCGTCGAACGCGCCGCAGCCGGAACGCTCGCCAAACTCGATGGGATCGGCGACTCGACGGCGCGGCTCATCACCGAGGCGCTGCGCGGCGACACCAGCTACGTCGAGAAGATCGAAGCCGAGACCGCAGTCACGCTCACCGATGCCGGGGCCCGTTACCGCGCCGCCCTTCGAGGTGACTGCCATCTGCACAGCCTGTGGAGCGACGGTGGCGCAACCATCGAAGCCATGGCGCGCACCGCGCGCTCGCTCGGCCACGAGTACATGGTGCTGACTGATCACTCGCCGCGGCTCACGGTCGCCCACGGTTTGAGCAAGGAGCGCTTGGAGCAACAACTTGCGGATGTCGCGGTTCTCAACGAGAAGATGGCACCGTTCCGCATCCTCACCGGTATCGAAGTCGACATCCTCGAAGACGGCACCCTCGATCACGACGACGCGGTCCTAGCGGAACTCGATGTGGTCGTTGCCAGCGTCCACTCGAAGCTGCGCATGGAACGACAGCCGATGACCGAGCGGATGGTGCGCGCGGTCGCCTCACCGCACGTCGACATCCTCGGGCACTGCACCGGGCGCATGATCGGCAAGCGCGACCCGTCGACCTTCGACGCCGACTACGTCTTCGCCGCCTGCGCCCAGTTCCACACGGCGGTCGAGATCAACTGTCGTCCAGAACGGCTCGACCCACCCCGCGAGCTCCTCGATGTGGCCATCGACTTCGGTTGCTACTTCTCGATCGACTCCGATGCGCACGCCACGGGCCAACTCGAGTGGCAGCCTCATGGCTGCAACCGGGCTGCCGAACGCCACGTGCCGATCGACCGGGTGATCAACACGTGGGGCGCCGACGACTTGTTGCGGTGGGTGCAGGCCGCTTGATCCGGCCTAGGCCCGGCGCGGGGAGTTCCAGATGAACACGGCGATGAAGATCAGGGCCACCAGCACAACCCCGCCGAGCATCGGCCACGGGTCCAGGAAGAGGAAGAGATCTTTTGACATCTGCCCATGTGATCCCCGTTCGCGGTTTGACCTAAACACTCGTTGCACGGTTGCAACAGCCGACCACCGTGGAAGCCAATCGCCGCACCGCTAGGCTCGTCCCCCATGTCGAAGAAGACCAAGAAGAAGAAGGCGCGCATGCGCCGCTCGAAGGCCAATCACGGCAAGCGTCCCAACATGGGACGTGGCTGAGCCAACGGTTCTTCCTGCACCGTCGACGCGGCGTGGTGCCGGTGTCGATGTGTTGCACGGCATTCCAGTCGCCGACCCCTATCGCTGGCTCGAAGACGGTGACTCCGAAGAGGTTGGGGCGTGGGTCGCCGCGCACAACCAACGAACGAAACAGGCGCTCGAAGCCGGGTCGACGTGGGGCCCGTGGCACGAGCGCCTTTCTGCGCTCACGGCGCTGCCGACGGTAGGCGCAGCCGCCGTTCGTGGCGACAGGTTGTTCGTGCTCGGGCGGGCGGCCGGGGCAGACCAGTTCGCGCTCGTTGTGCGATCGGCCGTCGACCCTGGCGTTCGGGCGCGCGTGTTGCTCGACCCGGCTCAACGCGCCGCCGATGCCGCCGTCGCCATCGATTGGTACGAACCGTCGACCGACGGCTCGCTGATTGCGGTCGGTCTGAGCGAAGGCGGCACCGAGGAAAGCACGCTGTCGGTGATCGACGTCAAATCTGGCGCGCACCTTGCCGACACGATCCGCAACACCAGAGCGTCGTCGATCGCTTGGCTGCCCGACAACTCGGGGTTCTGGTACCTCCGCTACGCGGACGGTGATGCCTACAACCGCCACGTGTACTTCCATCGCCTCGGTACCAACCCGGCCGACGATCCGGTGGTGTTCGACGCGCTGCCCACACCTGAGACCTGGCCCGACGTGTTGGCCAGCGACGACGGTCGTTACCTGCTGGTGTACATGTTGGTCGGCTGGAGTCGCATCGACGCCCAACTGCTCGACACCGAATCGGGGCTGTGGCGCGAAGTCATCAGTGGCGTCGACGCACAATCGTCGTTCTTCTTCCACGCCGGGGAGTTGTACGCGGTCACGTCGCGCGATGCACCGAACGGTCGTGTCGTGGCCGCGCCGTTGCACGATCCCAGCGAGTGGCGCACCGTCGTGGCCGAACGCGAGGTCGTGCTCGCTCGAGCTGTCAGCCTCGGCGATCGGTTGCTCGTCGTTTCCAGCAAGGCCGCGGTCGACACAGTCGAGCTCTGGCACGTCGACGGAACGCTCGATCGCACCATCGACGAGTTCGGATTGATCAGCGTCTTGTCCGTCGACACCGAGGGCGAGGCGGCGTTCCTGACGGTGGCAACCTTCGGCGCGCCGCCCATGCTCTACCGCGTCGTGGCAGGCCGAGCCGAGCGCTGGTCGGCCGAGATCGACACGGCAGTCGTTCCTCAGCTCAGGGTCACGCAGGTGACCTATCCGTCGCTCGACGGAACGGACATCGGTTTGTTCGTGATGCACGGTGCCGATATCGAGCCATCGGTGACGACGCCTCTGCTGCTCACCGGGTACGGCGGTTTCGCAATCTCCGAGAAGCCTTCATGGTTGGTCCGCGGCGCGGCGTGGTGCGCGGCCGGCGGAGTGTTCGCCATCGCCGGTCTGCGTGGTGGTTACGAACACGGCGAGGCCTGGCACCAGGCGGGTCGCCGGGCCAACAAGCAGAACGTCTTCGACGATTTCCATGCAGCAGCGGATTGGCTGGTCGACAACGGGTACACGTCGCGCGACTTGCTGGCGATCGAGGGAGGGTCGAACGGTGGCTTGCTGATGGGCGTCGCCATCACCCAACGACCGGATCTGGCCAGAGCAGTGCACTGCGCCGTGCCGCTGCTCGACATGATCCGCTTCCCGCAGTTCCTCATCGCTCGACTGTGGACCGACGAGTACGGCGACCCCGATGTGCCCGAAGAGCTCGCCGGGCTTCACGCCTACTCGCCGTATCACCACGTCGTCGAAGCCGCTGCGTACCCGGCGGTGCTCTTCACCACGGCTGAAGGAGACTCGCGAGTCGACCCGATGCACGCCCGCAAGATGGCAGCGATGCTCACGTGGGCGAGTTCGAGCCAGGAAGATCGCCCGGTGCTGCTGCGCCAGAGCGGCCGCAGTGGCCACGGCCAAGGCAAGCCGGCCAACATGCGCGTCCGCGACGATGCCGATGTGCTGTCGTTCTTCTGCTGGCAGCTCGGTGTCGACGGCATGCTCGACACGACCGCCTGATCACCTGATCACGGATCGATCTCGTCGTCGCCACCGCGTAGATACGACTGACCCTCGCTGCACTCGTTTCGGTATGGACACCATCGGCACGACACGCCGGGCTTCTTGATCGGCTGCTCGCCTTCGACCTGCAGCTGGATCAACCGGTGGATGCCGTCGAGGGTGCGTCGCAGCGCGGCCCGCAGCACGCCTTCGGTCACGTCTTCAACGATCGGTTGGGCGGAGTCGAGATAGAAGGTGGCCAGCTTGCGCGGTGGTACATCGCGCACCAACGTTTCGACCAGTGCGTAGAACCGCAGGTCTTCGCGGTGGCGCTGGGAGACACGACCAGTCTTCAAGTCGATGATCACCTTGCGGCTTTCGCGACCCTGCGGGCGGCCGATGACGAGATCGACACGGGCTCGTAAGAGGATCGGATGATCGAGTGGCCACTGCGCTGCAGCCTCGGTGACGGGGTTGCTGCGAACATCGAGTGGCGGAAAGCACTCGGAGAACTTGCTGACCCGCTCGACGGCCTGGCCGCGGAGATCGGCCTCGTCGCCGGGGGAGAGCGCCGCGACCCATCGACCGAAGTCGCGCTCTTCGTCGCCGAGGCGAGCCAACGCGTCGTCGACGAGCTCGCGCGGGCTGGGCTCGCCCCTCCAATTGAGCATCAACTGGATCGCTTTGTGAGCGACCTGACCCCGGGCCCGAGCCGGAGTCCACTCGAAGTCGTCGGGCGCCAGGAAGTGCACCTCGCAGTCGTGCACGCTGCTGAGGGTGTGCTTGGTGACGAACAGCGTGCGACCGTCGAGCCGATCGGCGAAGTGGGCGAATGCCTCGTTGGACTGGTTGCGCAGGTCATCGACGAGCTCGCTGTCGAACACCGTCGGCTCAGCTGACCGCCGCAGTAGCGACAGCGTGCGCTGCTGCGCCGGGTTGAGTTGCGGCAGTTCGTCCACGATGTCGACACTAACCAAGGGGTGTCACAGCCCGGCTGTAACACCCCTGCGCGACACTGATCGCATGCCCGTCAGCAACACCTCCATCGACTTCGCCCATGCCGCCCGCACCATCGGCCGCGAGGTTCGCCGTCGAGGTTTGGTGGCGCCCAGCTTTCGTTGTCCGCCGCGAATTGCCGGCGTCGACCGTTCGCTTCGCCGCATGGCCAAGGGTGCGGTCGTCGCCGTGCAGCTCAAGGGGCGGCCCTGGGCGGCGATCGTCGGCGACATGATCGAGGGCGTGATCGTCGCCAATCAACTGCAACCTCCGGCTTCAGATCGACTGCGATCCGAGCTGTGGCAAGCCCTGGGGTTCGAAGAGCGGCGGCTGCGACCGGTCGCCTAGGCCGGCACGGCGAAGATCCAGACCACCGTGGTGTTCGGTGGCACCTCGAACTTCGCGCTCTGCAGCGACTCGTCGTTGAAGGCTTTCGGCCCCAGCGCAATCACGGCGAACGTGCTGCCGGAGCCGTCGGTGTACACCCCTTGGGCCACGTCGTCGAGGGGCACGAGTGGCGGCGCGTCGAAGGGCTGGAAGTTGGTGTTGCCGACTTCGGTGTTGTAGGCGGCGACTGCGTCTTGTTCGCTCAACGACGTGGTGCGCAGTTCGCTGAAGGCCTGCGATGTTCCGAGCAGGGCGCCCAGCGCCGGTAGATCGACCGGGTCGGAGACGCCACTCGGCACGGGCACCTGGTTCCACCAGTCCGGTTTCTCGACAGGCGGGTCGGGGTCGCACTTCGTGCCGGTACCGGGCAGCGTGAGCTTGGTCAGTAAGGCCCCTTCGATGTCCGTCACGCAGGTGCTCGCCAGAAGCTGGCCGTGACCTTCGCCGGTGAACGTCACCAAGCGGGTATGCGGTCCGAGCTCACCGGTCATCTTCTGTGCCCAGCGGATGGGCGTCGCCGGGTCGTTGCTGCCACCGACCACCACGATGGGTCCCTTCCCCGTATACGACACCTTGACCGGGTCGACATGACCGACCAGCGTGGTGCAATCCTGGACTTCCGAGGTCACATCCTGGGCAGTGGTGTCCTTGCCGAGCCGTGGCGCGGCGGCGCGCATCGCCGCAGCCACTGCTTCGGGATCAGATGGCATTGGGGGCCCGATGCCGCTGGCACATCGGATGACCGGAAAGGATTGGTTCAGCGTCGTGAACGTTCCGTCTGCGTTCCTGCCGGCGTTGGCGTCGGCGAGCGCGAAGATCCCCGCTGGGTCGCCCTTCTCCGCCGTTGCAAGCGCCTGCGCCAACACCGGCCAGTCGCTCTTGCTGTACAGCGCCTCCGTCGTGGCGCTCTCCATGGTGGCGTTGTTGGCGAGTCGCCCATCGGTACCGGGGATCGGGTGGTCGTCGAGTTGTTGTTTCAGCGCGTCCCACCGCGCCCCGACATCGGTCGCCGTGAACTCACACGTCGAATCCGTCTGGCACCACTTGATCCAGTTGTTGAACGCCCCTTCGAAACCGATCAGCTGGGTCTCGTATTGCTGGTCGACGGTGTCGCCATTGGGCTCGAACGCCGAATCCAGCACCATTGCCCGAACGCGATCCGGGAACATGGACGCGTAGGTCGCGCCGAGGTAGGTGCCGTACGAGACCCCCAGGAACGAGATCTGGTCGTCTCCCAGTGCGACCCGGATGGCGTCGATGTCGCGAGCGGTGTTTGCGGTGGAATAGAAGCGCAACGTGTTGCCGTACTTCTGTTTGCAGCCGTCGATGAAGCCGGTGTGGGCCTCATCCTTCAGCGCCTGCTCCTCGGGCGTGTCCGGGGTGTCGTCGACGTACAGGTGCTTGTCCTCGAACGCGTTCGTGACGCAATGGATGCCGCCCGACCGATCGACGCCGCGTGGATCGAAGCCGACGAGATCGAAGGAGGAGTCGATGCCGAGAGCCGTCGCAATCGAGGTCCCGCTGAAGGCGATCGGGTCGAACCCCGAGCCGCCAGGTCCTCCCGGATTGAACAGCACCGCGCCGAGGCGATCGCCGGTCGCAGGAAGCCGGATCAGGGCCATGATGATGCTGTCGCCGGTGGGGTTGTCGTAGTCGAGTGGCACCTTCAGCGTTGCGCATTGCAACGCCGCATCCTTGGCGTTGGGATCCTTACAGGGGCCCCAGTCGAGGCTGCCTTGGTTGCCGTTGGTGGATCCCGTCGTACCGGTCGTGTCGGTGGTGCCGGGTACTGTCGTGTCCGTCGGCCCGCCGGATGTTCCGGTCTCGCTCCCGGTACCGATCGTGACCGCACGGGTCGAATGCACGTCGCTGGTCGTGCTGCAGCCGGCGAACACCGTCAGCACCACAAGTGCCAGTGGCCGACATCCGCACCGCATGAGTGTTCACGCTAGGTCACATCGTGGCGCTCGCCACCGCGCCGCCGTCGCTCGTCGCTGCGATCCGGGCGCCAACCGAGCCCATCCGCGCCTCTGATCCTCGAATTCCGTGGCGCCCAGATCTGCCGCAGCATCCGGCGCCGGCGCGCCGCCGATGCGAATAGCCTGAGATGCCGCACCTGCCCGGGTGGTGGAATTGGCAGACACGGGGGGCTTAAACCCCCCTCCTCGTCAGAGGGTGCGGGTTCGATCCCCGCCCCGGGCACAAGAACGACCAGGTCAGCGGGTGCGCCGCCGAGTTTTCGCGCCGGTTGACAGGACGCGACTGCACGATTCCTGGACAGACATATTCGCGCTAGCGGAATTCGGACGCGTTCATGTCGGCGAGGACTCGTTCGGATGCGGTCGCGATCACGTCCAGTTCAGAGGATGAGAGCTTGTCGATGAAGAGGCGTCGCACGACGCTGACGTGGCCGGGCGCTGCCAACTCGATCGCCTGTCGTCCGTGCTTCGTCAGCACGACGTAGGCCCCGCGCCGGTCGGAGTCACACTTCTCCTTCTTCACTAGACCGCGGTCCGCCATGCGGCCGACGTGGTGCGAGAGCCGGCTCTTCTCCCATCCGAGGATCTCTCCGAGTTCGAACAGACGCACGCGCGCTTCGGTGCGGTCGGTGAGCGCGACGAGGACGAGGTAGTCGGAATACGACAGCCCTGATTCGTTGGCCAGTTGCCGGGCGAGTTCCGCTTCGAGGCGCATCTGCATGAACTGCAGCGCCCTCCACGCGCGCTCCTCGCGTTCATCGAGCCACCGCAGATCTGTCATGAAAAGAATCGTACCGTGGGAATAGTAGACACGTCCACTATATTAGATGACGTATCCACTACTTCCAAGGAGATCCTCACATGACGACCCAGACCGTTCCCGCCACTCTCACCGGTAGCTACACCATCGACCCGACCCACAGCCGCATCAGCTTCGTGGCCCGCCACGCGATGGTCACCAAGGTCCGCGGCTCGTTCAACGAGTTCGCCGGCACCGGACAACTTGACCTCGAGAACCCGTCCAACTCACGGATCGACCTCACGATCCAGACGGCCAGCATCGACACCCGCAACGCAGATCGGGACGCTCACCTGCGTTCGAACGACTTCTTCGACATGGAGAACCACCCGCAGATCCGGTTCGCCTCCACCACCACCGACCGCGTCGACTCGGACCACTACCGGGTCACCGGTGACCTGACGATCAAGGGGATCACCAAGCCCGTCACGGTCGAGTTCGAGTACACCGGCGCAGCTGTCGACCCGTACGGCAACCACCGCGTCGGATTCGAGGGCACGACCACCATCAACCGCAAGGACTTCGGCGTCAGCTGGAACGCAGCGCTCGAGGCCGGCGGCGTGCTCGTCGGCGAGAAGGTCAACCTCGAGTTCGAGGTGTCGGCGATCCGCACTCCGGACGCCGCCTGACCCACCCCATCACCGCCCCGTCCGGTCGGGGCAACACCGAAAGGAACCCACCATGTCGTTCTCGCCCGTGCGTCTCAACCATGCCGTGCTCTACGTCACCGACCTCGCCCGCAGCGAGGACTTCTACCGAACGGTGTTCGGCATGGAGGTCGCCGCCCGCGAACCCCGAGCCAACGCAGCGTTCCTGCGCCTGCCCCGATCGGGCAACCATCACGACCTCGGACTGTTCGGCATCGGCAATGCCACCGGACCGAAGCGGCGAGGTGTCGGCCTCTATCACCTCGCCTGGCAACTCGACACCATCGACGAGCTGGTCGCCGCGCGTGACGCGATCCGTGCGGCAGGCGCCTACACCGGCGAATCCAGCCACGGCGCGACGAAGAGCATTTACGGCGCCGATCCCGACGGCAACGAGTTCGAAGTCATGTGGATGCTGCCACGCGAGGCGTGGGGCGACTACGTGAACTCCGCCCCGATCGATCTTCTCGACCTCGCCGACGAGGTGCGCCGCTGGACCGGCGTGCGGACCGCCGGAGAGATCGTTGCCGCGGGAGAAGGAGTGCGGTCATGAGCGCCTTCATTGCACCGGTTGTCGCCTGGCGCGGGTCGACCGATCCCACCGCACCGCTGGTCGTGTTGCTGCACGGCCGCGGCTCGAACGAGGCCGACATCATCGGCCTCGCCGATCACCTCCCCGCCGGCGCGGCCTACGCGGCAGTGCGAGCACCGATCGCCGAGGGCGGCGGATACGCCTGGTTCGCCAACCGTGGCATCGGCCGCCCGCTCGCCGACTCCCTCGCCTCGACCATGGCTTGGTTCCGGACCTGGCTCGAGGGCGCGGCCACCAGCGACCGACCGGTCGTGCTCGTCGGCTTCAGCGGCGGCGCCGCCTTCGCCGGCGGGCTGCTGCTTGACGACCCGACGCGCTACGCCGGGGCCGCGATCCTGTTCGGCACACTCCCCTGGGACGCCGGAGTCCCGACCACGCCGGGCCGGCTGGACGGCGCCAGCGTCCTCCTCATCCACGGCGATCGCGACACAGTCATTCCACGCGAGCTCCTCGACCGCACCTGGGCCTACCTCACCACCGACGCCGGCGCAGCGACGACTGCGGTCCGCGACCCGGGCGGACACGGGCTCAGCACCAATGCACTCACCGAACTGCAGCGGTGGCTGACCACCACCATCGCCGATGTTGGAGCGGCGTCATGAGTTCGCAGCGGACGTTCGAGATCGGCCTGTTCACCTTCGGAGAGATCACCGCCGACCCTATGACGGGCCAGCCGATCGACCCAGCCGTGCGGTTGCGCGAGTTCATCGACCTCGCAATCCTCGCCGACCAGGCCGGCCTCGACGTGTTCGGCGTCGGCGAGCACCACCGGCCAGACTTCGCGATCTCCTCGCCGCCGGTCGTGCTTGCCGCGATCGCACAAGCGACCGAACGCATCCGGCTGACCAGCACCGTCACCGTGCTGTCCACCGCCGACCCGGTCAAGGTGTTCGAGGACTTCGCCACCGTCGACCTGATCTCCGGCGGCCGGGCCGAGATCACCGTCGGCCGCGGCGCGTACACCGAGTCGTTCCCGCTGTTCGGGTTCACACTCGACGACTACGACGAACTGTTCGACGAGAAACTCGACCTGCTGCTGCGCCTCAACCGTGACGAACACGTCACCTGGCACGGCACGCATCGACCGTCGCTCACCGAAGCAGGCATCTACCCGCGTCCAGTCCAACCGGAGCTCCCCGTCTGGATCGCCGTCGGCGGCACGCCGG
>JANYKU010000070.1 GCA_025358075.1 Ilumatobacteraceae bacterium | reverse complement strand
CGCAGGCTCGACTCGCACGATTGCACGATCCAGCGCGCCGACAAGCCGCGCTCTTGCGGATCGTCGCTCATCGCGTTGCCCACCTTGGTCGCCAGCACCACCCCATCGCGGCGGCCGGCAAGTGCCCGGCCGAGGAACTCTTCGGACACCCCGAAGTCATAGATGTCGGCCGTATCGAACATGGTCACACCGGCAGCCAAAGCCCGATCGACCATCTGCCGGCATGCCTGCTCGTCGGGGTTGCCCCATCGTCCGAACATCATCGTGCCGAGCCCGAGCGTGCTGACTTCGATGCCGCTGGCACCGAGCTCCCGGTACTGCATGGTCAGGCCATGCCTGCTTGGCGCTGGAAGACCAGGCTGTCCCAATAGTCGGTGCGGTGGGCGATGTGGCCGTCGCGAACGAGAAAGTGCATCACGCCGCGCACCGCGATCGGCCGTTCGTTGACGGTCGTTCGCAGGGTGTACGCCGCGAACACTCGCTTGCCCTCGGCGACGACCTCTTCGATGTCGTAGTGCAGCCCGGGCATCGAGGCGAGAAATCCGGGAAGGCGCCGGCGGTACTCTTCGATGCCGACACAGCCGCCGCCAAGCGCGGCAGTATGTTCGTTGATGAAGTCGTCGGTGACGAAGGCCGAGACTGCCTCGGGTCGGCCTGTCGAGAAGGCTTCGAGGTAGCCGCGACAGATGTCGGCAGGCGACTGCTCGTCACCACTCACGAGTCGCTACCCCAGACCTCCTGGACCGTGGCGTACACACCCTGGTCGTAGGAGAACTCGATCATGTTGCCATCGGGATCGGTCAACGCACAGATGTAGCCGATCGGCGGGGGCATGTCGGTGGGTGGCCACGCCAGACAGCCTTCGGCCTCGCCGCGTTTGGCGATCGCGTCGACCTCGTCACGGCTGGTGACTTCGATGCCGATGTGGGCGAAGGGAGCCATGATCGGCTGCGGGCCCTTGTGCTGATCGCGTCGGAAGCTGACCAGCACGAGAATGAACGGCTTGTCGACCTGGTCGCGGTGCCCGAGCCACGCGCCGTAACCGTCGACGTCTTCACGGCGGTCGAGTAGCTCGAGCGGGGTGAACCGCTCGTACCAGTCGATCGTCTTGTCGATGTCGGCCACGGGCAGGGCGATGTGAGTCCAGCGCATCGACGGCGGATGGATCGCGTACTTGTCGGCTACTTCACTCACGAGTCCAACCTTCCGGAACGGCGGGATCCGAGCCACCCTTGGTCCACAGCACCAAGGTGTTGCCCCACGGATCGATGAACGCACTGTTGAAGCCATTGAACTCGGCCCAGTAGTGACTGCGCCACAACTCGGTGGCCCCCAACTTGACGGCCGCGTCGAGCATACGCGTGTCGGAATCGTCGTCGGCGACGAGGATCCAGACGCGCGGCGATCGACCTTGCCCACCGAGGGTTCGGGGCTCGACGCCGGCGGGATCCGGGTGCGGGCGAACGTTGGCAACGTTGTAGATGCCCATGTGCAAGTTGCCGATCTCCGACGCGGTGCCGTCGGGCAACGGAAAATGCCCACCGGGAACGATGCGGTGGAACACACCGGTCGGGCGCCCCTCGACTTCCCAGCCGAAGACTTCGGCATAGAACCGCGCCGAGGCCTCGGGATCGTCGCTCGGCAGGTCGACGAAGATCAAGGTGTTGGGTTGCGTCATGAGCACAGCCCCCGGAGTGAGTCGTACATGGCCCCGAACGTAGCATCGTTGGACTGATGGTCTGACCATCGGAGCAACTACATTCGGGGCCGTGAACCCTCCCCCTGCTGGGCTGCCGCCCAGTGTCGACGATCGGATCACGTTGATCGCCGGCACACAGGTCGTGACGATGAACGCGACGCGAGACATCATCCGCAATGGCGCGGTCGCGGTGCAAGGCGACCGGATCGTCGCTGTCGGGAAGACGTCCGAACTTGCAGCTCGCTTCCCACAGGCCGCCGTCGTCGGCGGCGACCATTTCGTGGTGACGCCCGGGATGGTCAACAGCCACATCCACATCACGGGCGAGCCACTGACTCGCGGCTACGTCCCCGACGACACGCCGTTCGAGGAGAACGTGTTCGTGTGGCTGTGTCAGCTCTACTCGGTCTACACCGCCGCCGAGGAACGGCTGTCGGCGCAGCTCGCGGCGGTCGAGATGCTCAAGTCGGGGACCACCACGTTCCTCGAGGCCGGCACGATCCGGTTCCTCGACGAGGTGATCGACGGCTTGGTCGAGGTCGGCATCCGAGGTCGCGTCGGCCGCTGGGTGTGGGACCTGCCGCCCGAGCCAGGTGTGTACCGGCAGTCGACCGACCAAGCGATCGCCCATCTCGAACGTCAGCTCGCCGACTTCAAATCGGTCGCCGACGATCGCATCGGAGCCTGGTCGATCCTTGTCGGCCACACGACGTGCTCCGACCCGCTCTGGCGCGCGGCACGCGAGCTGGCAACTCGAGAGGGCGTCGGGATGAGCTTTCACATGTCGCCCGCCAAGATCGATCCCGATGGCTTCATCGCCGAGTTCGGTCAGCGACCGATGATCCACCTCGGCCAACTCGGTGTCCTCGGACCCGACGTGGCGATCACCCACTGCGTACACGTCGACGACGCCGAGATCGCGGCGATGGCTGCGGCGGGTGTGTCCGTCGCGCACTGTCCGACGACCGCATTGAAGGTCAGCTACGGCGTCACCCAGATCGGCAAGATGCCCGAGATGGTGCAGGCCGGGATCAACGTCAGCATCGGCACCGACGGCAACAACGCGTCCAACTACTCCGATCTGCATCGAGCCACCTATCTCGTCGCCGGCTTGTTCAAAGACGCTCGCACCGACCCGCAGATGTTCCCGGCCGAGATGGCCTACGAGATGGCGACGCTCGGCGGGGCGCGGACGATGTTGCTCGAGAAGGAGATCGGATCGTTGGAGCCCGGCAAGAAGGCCGACGTGGTGCTCCACGACATCGACAGGCCCGAATGGCGTCCGCTGCTCAACGTGATGAACCAACTGGTGTGGTCTGCCGACGGCCGCAGCGTGCACACCGTCTTCGTCGACGGCCGCATCGTCGTGGAGGCCGGGAGGATGACCACCATCGATGAAGACGCCCTCTGGGCAGCAGCGCAAGCTGCCGGAGAAGCGATCACGATCCGCTCGGGGTTGCCTGATATGGCGAAGTTCCCGCAGTTTTAACACTCCGAGTAACAGGGGTTTACGCGTCGCGACTATGGTTCGTCGAGACGGTCAATGGTCTGACCATCAGTCCGCGGACAAAAGGGGAGAACCGACGTGAAGAGCAAGCAACCGGGTCATCGAATCGGCCAAGCGCTGGTCGTATTGGCCGTCATATCCATCATCGCCGCGGCGTGCGGCAGCAGCAGCAAATCCGCCGCAACGACAACTGCGGCACCTGCGACGACGCAACCTGCAGCGACGACACAACCCACAGCGACGACCCCTGCGGCGGCAACGACATCGCCGGCGGCAACCACCACTCCCGCCACCGAGGCGCCGCCAACGACGGAGTCTGCAATAAAACTGCTCGACACCAACCACGACGGCAAGGTCGTGTTCGGCATCGCCGCCGCCGGGCCCTCCGATGACGGCGCCTACTACCAGGCCGTCGTCGACGCTGCCAAGCAGATCTCGAAGGACAGCGGATTCGCCGATCCGATCGTGGTCGACAACATCCAAGCCGCCGATGCCGCAACGTCGATCGGCAACCTCGCCCAGCAGGGCGTCGACGTGATCATCGTCGGTGCCTCCGAGATCGCCGAGCCGCTGCCCGACCTGATCGCCAAGTACCCCGACATCTTCTGGTACTGCAACTGCGGCGCCGGCTTCCCGGCCAACCCGGGCCTCGCCCAGAGCACCGACGACGGTGGCGAGATCGGCTACACGGCCGGCTATGCAACCGGGCTGAAGCTGAAAGAAAAGGGAGGCGACTCGACCGTCATCATCGGCTGCTGCGACCTCGGCTTCGAGAAGCAGGCCTACATGTCGTTCGATCTCGGCCTCAAGGCGGTCGATCCGTCGTACACGATGAAGTACGTGCCTTCAGGCGCTTTCCCGTTCGACTTCGATAACACCGCCAACGCCACTGCAGCACTGCAGACGGCGATCGACAACGGCGTCGACGCCGTCTACCCGTACCTCGGTGGAGCCCTGAAGCCAGTCGTGCAAGCGGCCAACGCTGCCGGAATCATCACGATGAGCGCAGGCTCGTCGAAGGTGTGCACCGACGGTGGAGGCCTGAAGTACGACATCGCCGTGAAGTTCGACGGTGGCGACTACGTCAAGGCAGTGATGAAGCTGATCGTCGCCGGCAAGTTCAAAGAGGGCGACACCAAGCTGTTCAAGGTCGGGATCGATCCCGAGCCGGGCGCCGCGATCTGCAACCCGACGCCCGACCAAAAGGCTGCCATGGACGCCGTCTACAAGAAGATCGCAGCGGGTGATCTCGCCGCCGATTTCGCCAAGATCGCAGCTGTCGCCTTCGCTCCGAGCTGACCGCAGCCTGTGACCCCAGCGGCCGATCACCGCGCGGGCGGGCTGCCAGACAGCCCGCCCGCCGCGGAGTTCGTTGAAGTTTCCAAACGGTTCGGACGGGTCGTTGCCTGCGACCACGTCAACCTCGCCCTGCATCGGGGCCGTATCCACGGCGTCCTCGGCGAGAACGGCGCCGGCAAGTCGACGCTGATGAAGATGCTGATCGGGCTGATCCTGCCCGATGACGGACACATCCGAATTCACGGCGAGCCGGTGAAGATCGTCGATCCGATCGAGGCGGCGCGCATGGGCATCGCCATGGTCCACCAGCACTTCAGCTTGGTCGAGCCGTTGACCGTGTGGGAGAACGTTGCCCTCGGCGATACCGGCAGGCTCGACCCGGCCCGCATTCGTCGACGGGTCGGCGAGATCAGTGAGCAGTACGGGCTGGAGATCGATCCCGACGACCGCATCTTCGACCTCACGGCCGGCATGCGCCAGCGCGTCGAGATCATCAAGTGCCTGCGCCGCGACCCAGAGATCCTCGTGTTCGACGAGCCGACCTCGGTGCTCTCCCCCGCCGAGTCCGAGTTCCTGTTCGCCGCGCTGCGGCGGGTCGTGGAAGACCAGGGCAAGGCCGTCGCCCTCGTCAGTCACAAGCTCGCCGAGGTCATCTCGGCAAGCGACGAGATCACCATCATGCGCGACGGCAAGGTGGTCGACTATCGACCGACCGCCGGAAGTGATCCGGCCACGCTTGCCCGGGCGATGGTCGGCCGCGACGTGGTGTTGCGCCGCGAGCACGCTGCGTTCGGAGTGATCGACGACTCCGGTGACGGCGCGGCGCCCGTGAAGCAACCTGTCGCGCAACAGGGTCAACCAGTGCTCCGCATCACCGGCGCATCGGTCACCGGTCGTGACGGTCGAGTGCTGCTCGACGGCCTCGACCTCGAGGTGCACGCCGGCGAGATCGTCGGCGTGGCCGGTGTCGAGGGCAACGGCCAGCGAACGCTGGGCGACGTGTTGTCGAGCCTGTGCCCGCTCGCCGCAGGGCGCGTCGAGGTCGGCGGTCAGCAGGTGGCCACCGGGCAAGCAGGAGCCATGGCCGGCGCAGGCATTGCGATCATCCCGGAAGACCGCCACGACAGTGGTTGCGTTCTCGACTTCACGGTGGCCGAGAACATCTTCATCGCCGATCCCCAACGGGTCGCCCGGCGGGGGCTCATGAACCGGGCGCAAATGAACGGTATGGCAAGCGAGCTGATCGAGAAGTTCGACATCGTCTGCAACGGGGCCCGGGCACCGATGTGGTCGTTGAGCGGGGGCAACCAGCAGCGGGTCGTGCTCGCCCGGGAACTGTCGCACCAGCCGCGAGTGCTCGTCGCCGCCCAGCCGACCCGTGGGCTCGACGTCGGCGCGATCGAATACATGTCGTCACAACTGCGCGCCGCGGCCGACAACGGCGTGGGGGTCCTGCTCATCTCGACCGAGCTGGAAGAGATCCTTGATCTCGCCGACCGCATCATCGTCATCTCCAACGGACGCATCGTCGGCGGCATGCGGCGCGACGAGGTCGACATCGCCGAGCTCGGTCTGATGATGGGTGGCGCACAATGAGTGATGTCGGCGAGCACATCGTCACCGAACCCGAAGAAGATGAAGTCGCCTCCGCGGCGCTGCAGCGATCGAGGTTCGGGATCACGGGGGAAGTCATCGCCCTGTACGCGATCTGCGTGTTCGTTGCACTCGCCATCGCCGCGATCTGCGTCGCTGCAACCGGCGGCTCGTGGGTCAACGTCTACACGGCGATTCTCGACGGCAGCATCCGCAAGCCCGGTCGTTGGGGGCTCACCCTCGGGGTCTCGGCACCGATCCTGCTCGTTGCTCTGGGCACCGTCGTCAATGGTCGGGCCGGGCTGGTCAACATCGGCCAGGAAGGCCAACTGGTGATGGGATCGTGCTTCGCGTCCTACGTGGCGGTTCGCCTCGGCGGCCCGGGGCCAATGGTGCTCATCATCGCCATGTTGTGCGGGATCGTGGGCGGGGCGATCTGGGCGGGCATCGCCGGCGCGCTGCGGTACTACCGCAACGTGCCCGAGGTGCTGAGCACGCTGCTGATGGGCACCGTGGCCCAGAACCTGATGGGCTGGGGCTTGCGCAAACCATGGTTGCTGCTGGCGCCCGCCGCCGGCCGGGCGAACCGCAACCAGGTCAGCGAGCCGTTGAACTCCCACACCCGAATCCCCCGTGTCACCTGGTTCGGCAACGAGTTCCCGATCAGCGTGTTGGTGGCACTGGTGCTGTGCATCGGCGTGTGGGTGGTGCTCGACCGCTCGGTCATCGGCTTCCGGTTGCGCATGCTCGGCCGCAACCCGAAGACCGCTCAGCGTTCGGGCGTCGCCGAGCGGCGGTATGGGATCGGCGCCATGCTGGTGTCGGGGGCTTTTGCCGGCTTGGCCGGCGGGATCATGCTGGCCGGCGGCGACTTCGGCAACTATCAGCTGGTCGCCAACTTCGGCGCCGGAATCGGCTTCGCCGGGCTGCTGGCGGCGCTGGTCGCCCGGCAGCGGGTGATCGTGCTGCTCTTCGTCGCCTTCTTGTTCGGCTGCATGCGAACCGGCACCGGGTTCCTCACCGCGACCGGTGTCTCCGGTCGGGTCTCCGACGTCGTGCAGGGCCTGTTGGTGCTGTCGCTGCTGCTTCCACCGGCAATTCTGTACGTCCGCGAACGACGCCGTGCGTTGTCGGCGACGAGCACCAGGGTCTGAGCCATGGGCAACTTCTTCCACGCCGTCGGTGACATCGCCACCAACACCAGCGCGTATCGCAACGCGATCATCGTTGCCGTCGTGTTGCTGTTCGCCGCATCGGGCGAGCTCATCGCCGAGAAGGCCGGCACGATCAACATCTCACTCGAGGCGATGATGCTGGCCGGCGCGTTCTCGGCGGCGATCGGCGTCGACATCACCCATTCCGTGTGGATCGGCCTGGTCTGCGCATGCGTCGCCGGGTTCCTGGTCGCCGCCGTCCAGGCCAACATGAGTCACCGATTGCCTGCCGACCAGTTCGTCGTCGGGCTGGTGCTCAACGTGCTGGTGCTCGGCCTCGTGGGGTTTCTCACCAGTTCGATCAAGCCCAAGTCGGCCGTTGTGCGAAGGGTGAAGATCCCGCTACTCTCGCGACCCCCGCTGCTCGGCCCTGCCCTCTTCGACCAGCCCTGGGTGCTGTACCTCGTGTACCCGCTCATTCCTCTGGTGTGGTTCTTGATCTACCGAACGCGATGGGGGCTCGAAGTGCGCGCGGTCGGCGAAGACCCGAACGCATCCGACGTGTCGGGTTTGCACGTCAACAAGCTCCGCCGCCAGACGATCTACCTCACCGGATTGCTGGCCGGTCTCGGCGGCGGCTACTTCCTGTTCGCCCGCGCCGGCAAGTTCGAGGATTCCCTCATCGGCGGGCGCGGGTACATCGCCATCGCCGCCGTGATCTTCGGCGGCTGGACGCTCAAAGGCGCCATTGCCGGATGCGTCACGTTCGGCCTCATCGGTTCGTTCGTGCTGACGATTCCCTCGCTCGGCTATCAGGGCATCGATCCGGCGTTCCTTGCCATCGCCCCCAACGTGGTCACCATCGTGGCGATGGCGGTGTTCGCCAAACGTGTTCGCCAGCCGGGTGCGCTGGCCAGACCATTCATCCGCGGTTTGAAATGAAGGCCGTGGCGTACCAACGGCCGGGCGGCCCGGAGGTGCTGGAGCACATCGATGTCGCCGACCCGACGCCTGGCGCCGCCGACGTGGTGGTGCGCGTCGAGGCATGCGCGCTGAATCGACTGGACTTGCTACAACGCGGTGGCTGGTATCAGATGCCAGGGTTCAGCTACCCGCACATCGCCGGCATGGACATCGCCGGCACGGTGGTCGCGGTGGGTGCCGA
Organism: Ilumatobacteraceae bacterium; assembly: GCA_025358075.1. Lineage (GTDB taxonomy): Bacteria > Actinomycetota > Acidimicrobiia > Acidimicrobiales > Ilumatobacteraceae > JAENVT01. Next base: position 23,326 of record JANYKU010000070.1, on the reverse strand, counting down.
TGTCACGAGCATCGCCATCGGCGATCGGGTCGTGATCGATCCCTCCATGTCGGGTGTGCCCGAGGGCTCGAAGCTCGCCGGCCGCGGCGATCTGTACGGAGCGCTCGGAGTGTTGGGCGCCACCGCCGATGGCGGCTATGCCGAGCTCTGCCTGGCGCCCGCCAGCCACGTGTATCCAGTTCCCGACGACATGCCCATCGAGCACGCCGCCACCTTTCCAACGTGCTGGCTCACGGCCTCGCACGCGCTGTTCGAGATCGGCCAATTGCAGGCCGGAGAAACCGTGATGATCCATGCCGCCGGCGCCGGCGTGTCGATCGCTGGTATCAACCTGGCCAAGTACGCCGGCGCCACCGTGTTGGCCACCGCCGGCACCGACGAGAAGTGCGAACGCGCCCTGCAGCTCGGCGCCGACCACGTGCTCAACAATCGCACCGGTGATGTTGCCGGTTGGGCCCGCCAGCTCACGGCCGGCAGGGGCGTCGACATGGTCTTCGACCACGTCGGCACGGCATTGTTCGGGTCGTCGCTGTTTGCCCTGGCGATCCATGGCCGGCTGGTCTCGTGCGGCAACTCCTCCGGCGACCAGGCCACGATTCCGTCGCTCGGATATCTGTTCCATTCCGGCATCTCGATCCGCGGCTCCGACCCATACCGGCCGGATGAGTTCGGGCCGGTCTGGAAGACCTTCTGCGAGCAGCGCTTCCCGGTTGCCATCGACTCCGAGTTCACCCTCGCCGACGCCGGCGCGGCGCAGGACAAGCTCGCCAGCAACGACTTCTTCGGCAAGATCCTTCTCCGCCCGTGAGCATCTCAGGCCCGTGTGGAGTGTTTCTACGCACCCAGGTGGGCCCAAGACACTCCACACCGACGATGTGGAGTGCGGCGCGGCACCCGGGTGGGCCTGAAACACTCCACACGTCACGAGGTGGCTCCGGGGGGTCAGTGCCGTGAGCGAGCGTCGGGACGCTCCGTATCCACAGTTGAAGAAGACCCACACGATGGCTCATGCCGGGCGCCCGTGGACCGACTACAAGCCTCCCGCGGCAGCCCCGGTGTGGGCAGCCATCGAAGGCTTCGGTCGCTATCACGTGCTGTGCGCCGCCCTCGAGCTCGACGTGTTCGACACGTTGGGCGAGCTCGGGCCCAGTGCCGCCGACCGAGTCGCCGAGCGGCTCTCGGTCTCGGCGCCGCACTTGCGCACGCTGCTCGACAGCGTGGTTGCGCTCGGCCTGCTCGACCAGAACAACGGACTCTACGAGCTCAACGACACGGCCCGGCGCTATCTCCTCAGCGACGGGCCCGCGTGCATGGCCGGCCTCGTCGGCGTCGCCCCAGGACCGTTGGAGAACTGGTCGCGGCTCGCCGACACGGTGCGTAACGGGCGACCCGCTCGACCGATCGAGGCCGACCCGGAGGCCTTCTACGTGCCGCTGGTGGAGGGAACCTTCACGACGATGTGGCGCTGCGCGACACGCGCCGATTCGAGGATTCGCTACTCGTCGATACCGGCCGCGCGGGTTCTCGACCTCGGTGCCGGCGGAGCGCCTTGGTCAATCGCTGTACTCGCCGCCTGCCCTTCTGGGTCTGCCGTCATCAACGACTACGCCGGAGTGCTGGAAGTCGCCAAGCGCAAGACGGCCGAGTTCGCGGTCGCCGATCGCTGCGAGTGGAGGCCGGGCAACTACTTCGAGATCGAGATCGAGCCGCAGTCGTTCGACCTCGTGATCCTCGGGCACATCTGCCGCGCCGAAGGTGCCACCGGGGCGGCCCGGCTGATCCGCCGGGCCCACGACGCGCTTCGACCGGGCGGGCGGGTGATCGTCGCCGACTACTTCTGCGATCCCGAGCACAAGCTCAACCCACATGCCGTTCTGATGGGCGCGACGATGATGGCCAGCACGGTGAAGGGCTCGACGTTCACCACCGACGAGTTCGGCGCCTGGCTACGCGACGCCGGGTTCGTCGATCTCCGGCTGGTCGAACCGATCGGCTTCCAGCAATGCATCGTCGCCAGTCGGCCGGAGAACCGACCGAACGTCGACGCTTAGCCGAGCACCTGCTCGACGGAGAACTCGAGGTTGTTGCCATCGGGATCGGTGATGACGCAGATGTAGCCGACGACCTCGTTGCGATACATCGGCCCGAGCAGCAAGCACCCTTCGGCCTGCGCGGCAGCGGCGATCTCGTCGACCTGGGCGCGGGTGTCGAGCGAGATGCCGAGATGACTGATCGAGCGGAGGAAGCCGTACTCCTCCTTGATGTCGCCGGTGATCTTCGTCGGCAGCTTGCCGCAGATCAGCACGATCACGAATCGCGCTCCCCCGGCGGTGACGTCGCGTTCGTTGGCGAGCCACACCGATCGCATGCCGGTGTCGGCGTCGAGCCGTTCGTGGATGTTGACCAGCGTCGTGTACTTGTCGTAGAACGCCAAGGTGGCATCGAGGTCGCGAACCGGGAGGGCGATGTGGGTGAGCAGTGAGGGTGGTGGCGACGAGCTGCGTTCCATCGCCCCAGCCTACTTGCAGTATGGTCTGACCATCAGACCACGATCTCGGCGCGGCACAACATGGACCTGATCATCGCCGGCGGCGACGTCGTCACGATGAACGAGACTCGGCAGGTGCTGGTCGGCGGATCGATCGCGGTGTCCGACGGGCTCATTGCCGAGGTCGGCTCGACACGCGAGCTTCGTGCCGCCCATCCCGAGGCCGCGGTGATCGACGCCACCGATTGCGTGGTCACGCCGGGAATGATCAACGCCCACCAGCACCTCACCGGCGACCCGTTGGTGCGCAGCTGCATCCCCGATCTGTTGGCGCCTGGTGTGTCGATCTTCGGATGGTCGGTGCCAATCCACGCCGAGCACACCGCAGTCGACGACGAGCTCTCGGCGACGTTGTCGGCGATCGAGAGCGCTCAAAACGGCGTCACCACTGTCGTCGAGGCCGGCACCGTGGCCCATCCCGATCGCGTTGCCAAGGCGATGCAGTCGGTGGGCATCCGCGGAACGATCGGAACGTGGGGATGGGACATCGAGCAGGGCCCGTTCATCGGTACCGTCTCCGAAGTCCTCGAGCGTCAGCAGGCGGTCATCGACGCCTTCCCACGCGGTGGCCTGGTCGAGGGTTGGGTCACGCTCGTCGGCCACGACCTGGCCAGCGACGAGTTGCTCGCCGGCGCCGCCGATCTCGCCCGTTCGGCGGGCACCGGAATGACGATGCATCTGTCGCCGACATCCTCCGACCCCGAGCGGTATCTCGAGCGCACCGGCAAGCGACCCGTCACCCACCTCAACGATCTCGGGGTGCTCGGGCCGCACCTGCTGTTGGCCCACGGCGTGTGGCTCGACGACGAGGAGATCGACCTCGTCCTCGCCACTCGAACGGCAATCGCCTACTGCCCATGGGCCTACCTCCGACTCGGGCAAGGCGTCACCCGTGTCGGCCGTCATGCCGAGATCGTCGAGCGCGGCGGTCGAATCGCCCTGGGCTGCGACGCTGCCAACGCCGGCGATGTTGCCGACATCCTCCGCACCGCGGCGCTGGCGGCGGGCATCGCCCGTGATGGGCGGATCGATCCGCAGAGGTTCGGTGCTCATCAAGTGTTCGAGTTGGCCACGATCGCCGGGGCCGAAGCCATCGGCATGGCTGACCGCATCGGTTCGCTCGAGGTCGGCAAGCAGGCCGACATCGTGATCCACGACGCCACGAACTGGGGATGGTCGCCGCGAGGTGACGTCGGCCTCCAGCTGGTGTGGGGAACCGATGGGCGCTCGGTTCGCGATGTGTTCGTCGCCGGGAATGCAGTGATCCGAGACGGCGCCTGTGTCACGGTCGACGCCCCGGAAGTGCGCCGATCCTCGCAGGCTCAACAGACCTCGTTGCTCGGCCGAGCCGGTATCACCATCCCTCACGTCTGGCCGCACGTCGATGCCCGGTAGCGTCGCCTCCATGAACGGGATCCTGTGCTCCAGCGAAGCGTTGGCCAACGCGTGGCACCCGGTCGCCCGATCGGTCGAGGTCGCCGCCCAACCCGTGCAAGTCACCCTTCTCGCACGCCAGGTCGTGCTGTGGCGCACGACGTCGGGCTCGGTGTTCGCTGCACCTGATCGATGCCCGCACCGCGAGGCCCCGCTCTCGGCAGGGACGGTCGGCGACGGCTGCCTCACGTGCCCGTACCACGGCTGGACGTTCGGTGACGAGGGCCGCTGCGTCAGGGTGCCGTCGGCAAGCGCCGGCGTGCCGCCCCCGCCGCGGGCCCACCTCAATGGATACGAGTGCGACGAGCGCTACGGGCTGGTGTGGGTCTGCCTCGGAATCCCGTCGGCCCCGATTCCCCACATCGCCGAAGAGAACGATCCGACCTTCCGCCGCATCAACACCCCGGTCGACATCTGGAAGGTGTCGGCCACTCGTATGGTCGACAACTTCCTCGACATCACCCACTTCCCGTTCGTGCACACCGGAACGTTCGGCCGTGCGCAAGACACGCTGGTGCCACGATTCGAACTGCAGGCGCTCGACAACGAGTTCCACGGTTACCGCTACGAGGTGCTCGCCAAGAACACCACGGGCGCGCTGGTCAGCGGTCAGACCGAAAAGGTCGTGCACCGCGTGATGACCTCGGGCTTCAGCCTGCCGTTCGTCGTGCGCAGCACGATCTCCTACGACACCGGCCTCGAGCACACACTTCTGCTGCTGTCGACGCCGATCGACGACGTCACGTCGTACTTCACGTTCGTGGTCTGGCGAAACGACGACTTCTCGTTGTCGGCGGAAGAGGTCATTCGCTTCGACCTGGCGATCGGCGCCGAAGACAAGCGCATGCTCGAACAGCTCGACGGCGTGCTCCCGCTCGACCAAACCACGCTGGTCAGCGTCGCCGCCGACAAGTGCTCGGTCGAATGGCGTCGGCAGCTCGCCGAGTTCATCAAGTCCTAGGATCGGTCCTTCGGAATCGGGGGCCGAGCCCTGTGGAGTCTTTCAACGCACCCAGGTGGGCGCCAAGAACTCCACAGGACCGAGGTGCCCTGAGCCGGCGACGGTCAGACGGCGGCGGGAGCCTCGTCGCCCAACTCGAACTTCAGGTACTCCTCGCCGGTGTCTTCCCAATCCTCGAACTGGATGACACCCATCTCCTCGAAGCGATGGCGCAGCCACTTGTCGTTGCGGTCGAGCAGGCCGAGCTTCTTGCAGTTCGGCACGATCTTGGAGAACAACATCGACTGGAACACCGTGCGGGTCGGGTCTTGCAGCACCAGGGGCACCACGTCGCGCACGGGCACGCCCATGCGCTCCCAGACCTCTTGCTGCATGAATCGGTCGCGCAGCCGGATTGCCGCCTCGAATGCAAACTCCTGACGATCTTTCATCTCGACATCGGTGAGCGAGCTGTACACCTCTTGGAGCGACAGCACCCCGAACGCAACGTGACGGGCTTCGTCGCTCATCACGTACCGCAGCAACTTCTTCAAGAGCGGCTCGCCGGTGAACTGATGCATGAAGCCGAAGGCGGCCAGGGCGAGGCCCTCGACCATCACCTGCATGCCGAGGTACGTCATGTCCCAACGGCTGTCGTTGACGATGTCGTCGAGCAACATTCGGAGGTGGGAGTTGATCTGGTAACGACCGCCCAACTTCTCTTCCAGGTAGCGGGCAAAGACCTCGACATGACGGGCCTCGTCGACGACCTGGGTGCTGGCGTACAGCTTGGCGTCGTACCACGGCACGGTCTCGACGATCTTGGCGGTGCACAGCAACGCACCCTGCTCGCCGTGCATGAACTGGCTGAGAATCCAGTTGCGGCTCTCGACGCCGAACTCGAGCCATTGCTTGTCGTCCCACTTCTCGACGGGTGTGCCGATGTAGATCGTGGGGTCGATTCCCGTGCCGATCAGCGCCTGATCTTCGGCGACGGTCTTCTCGACATCGACATCGGTGTCCCACGGCAGATCGGTGGTGGCGTTCCACTGACCGACCTTGGCCTTCTCGTACAGCTTGCGCAGCGCGGGCCGGCTGAGCGAGTAGTCCCACGTGAAGATGCTGTCGGCGTTGTTCTTGACGATGTGGGCGATCTCGTTGGGGTCGTGCGTCGGGATGGCCAGGATGGCATCGATGTCGTTGATCTCGGCTCGCCCGATGATCGTTTCGTTGTCGTTGTGCGTGACAGTCATGGGGGTGGTCAGCTCCTGGTGAGTGATGGCTGGAAGGCAGGGAGGATGAAGGTCTGGATGAACGTTCTTGCCGAGTCGTGGTCACCGAGATCGACGTGGTCGGAGGGGGCCAGGAAGTAGCTGATGACGAGGCGAGCGACCAGTTCGACCAACCGCGCGGCATCGCGACGTGAGAGGTAGCCGTCGACCAAGGGCACCAGGAACACCGTGGCGACGCGGATGATTCGCGGCACGCCCTCGACGGTGAGCTGCCCGAGGGTCTCGCCGGGCTCGGAGGCGAGCATCAACGAGAGGTGTTGATCGCTGCGCAACTCGTGGGTGGCGTGCACGATGCAGCGCACGAGGAGATCTTCGAAATCGCTGGCCCCATCGAGGTGGGCACTCAATCGGGTGAAGAAGTCTTCGAGCTCACGCACCCGCAAGGCTTCGTACAGCACGTCCTTGCCACCCGGGAACATTCGGTACAACGTGGCCCGCGAGACTCCGGCGGCGTTGGCAATGTCTTCGATGGTCACCTTGGCGATGCCCCAGCGTTCGCAACACGACTTGGCCGCATCGAGGACGCGCGCTTCGGCGGTGTCGAAACTCATTCGTGAGACAGTAAGACACCAAGTGTCTCACTGTCAATGAGTCGATCGACCTACGACCTCACAACCGCCCGGCATCGATGATCCGTTGCACGAAGGCTCTCGTCCGTTCCTCCTGAGGGTTTCCGAAGATCTGCTCGGGCGGACCCTCTTCGTGGATCACACCCTCATGGAGGAAGCAGACCTTCGAGGCAACCTCTTTGGCGAACCCCATCTCGTGAGTCGCCAGCATCATCGTCATCCCGTCCCTGGCCAGGTCACGGACGATGTTGAGCACCTCGGCGACCAGTTCTGGATCGAGCGCCGAGGTGATCTCGTCGAGCAGCAACAGGTGCGGTTCCATCGCCAGGGCGCGCACGATGGCGACGCGCTGCTGCTGGCCGCCCGACAGTCGGTCGGGGTACTCCTTGGCCTTCTCCTCGAGGCCGATGCGTTTGAGAAGGGCGATGCCGCGCTCTTCGGCAAGGTGGGAGGTGAGCCCGAGCACCTTCACCGGTGCCAGCATCACGTTCTGCAGCACGGTCATGTGCGGGAACAGGTTGAAGCTCTGGAAGACGATGCCGACCTCGCGCCGCAAGGCGTCGACGTCGATGCCAGGTCCGCTGACGCGGTCGTCGGCAAGACGGATCTCACCCTCGTCGATGGTCTCCAGTTGGTTGATGCAGCGAAGCAGCGTCGACTTGCCGCTGCCCGACGCGCCGATCAGGCACACGACCTGGTGCAGCTCGACGTCGAGGTTGATGCCGCGCAGCACGTGAGTCGAGCCGAAGCTCTTCTGCACATCACGCAGTTCGAGAAACGCCATGGTGCTACCTGCCCGCCAGGGTCTTGGCCTGCTGGCGCCGGATCAGCCCGTCGAGCCAGCGGGTGAACGGGATCGTCACCAACAAGAACAGCAGCGCCGCCATCGAATAGGCAGCGAGCGTGCCTCGCGAGTTGTTGACGAATCGCGCCCGGCTGACCACATCGAGCACGCCGAGCGCGCTGATCAACGCCGTGTCCTTCTGCAACCCGATGAAATCGTTGAGCAGTGGAGGGATCACTCGACGGACAGCTTGCGGCACGACGACGTGACGCATCGTTTGCGAATACGTGAGGCCCAACGACCGCGCTGCGGCAGTCTGGCTCCAGTGGACCGACTCGATGCCGGCGCGGTACACCTCCGAGACGTAGGCGCCGTAGGTGAGGCTGAGAGCGATGATCGCGTACTCCATGTCCGACAAGCCGCCGACGACGGGCACGTGGGCCTGAGCCAGGCCGAGGCCGACGATGTAGATCACCAGCAGTGCCGGGATGCCGCGAAACACATCGACGTAGACGGTGGCCAGCAGGCGAATCGGCTTGCACGCCGGCCCCGGCAGCAACCGCATCACGGCCACGACGAGCGCCCAGACAAGCACGATGATCTCGGCGATCAAGAACACCTGGACGTTGATCCAGAACCCCTTCAGGAGCGACTTCCACGCCAGGTGATCAGTGACGGTCTGCCATCCGAAGAAGACCCGGGCAACGGCGTGATGGTTCGCAATCAGCAACCAGGCGATGAAGGCGACGACGTACACCGACAGACCGATTCCGACGGCGTACCACGACCAGTCCCGAGCCCGCTCGCCCTCGTGTCGCGCCGCTTCGATGTGGCCTTCCGCGGCGAGACGTGCGGCGCGCATCGAGTGAACGAAGGCGGGCACACCGGCTGGGGGGAAGAGCAAGGCGACCGTGGCGGCCTTGCGATAGGTCAGCACCCGGCCCACCCGCCTGACGGCGAGCGGGCCGGGTGACAACGAATCGTTCAATGCCGGCTCAGGCGGCAGGCACGTCGATGAACGGAACCTTCGACGGGTCGCCGCCGAGGTACTTGACGATCAGCGCGTTGATCGTGCCGTCGTCGATCATGCCCTGGAGGATCGGGTCGAAGATCGCCTTCTCGCCGGTGCCTTTCCCGTAGATGGCCCCGTACTCCTCGCCGGTCTTGAACTGAGCGACGACCTCTTCCTTGCCACCCGACTGAGCGGCCTGACCAAGGTTGATCGGAGTGTCGATCATGATTGCGTCGACCTGGCCGGCGGACAGCGCGGCGTACGCCGAGGCGAGGTCCGGGAACGATTTGATCTTGGGCAACTGCCAACCCGGCGTACCGCCGGGCGACACGTAGAACTCGGCAGTCGTCGACGCCTGGACGCCGACGGTCAGCTTCTTCACGTCGTCCCAAGTCTTCACCGCGGTGCCCTTGTTCACCAGCAGGCCTTGGTCACTCTTGAAGTAGCCCACCGAGAAGTCGACGACCTTGGCCCGATCGGTGGTGATGGTCACCTGGGCCAGCAAGATGTCGTAGCTCTTCGGATCGATCTGCCCGGCCACGATCGCGTCGAAGTTCTCGTTGCGGAACGTCATCTTCAGTCCGCACTTCGCGGCGATCAGGTTGGCCATGTCGTACTCGATACCACTCTTGATGAGGTCGGGGTCCACCTCGGCCTTGGTGGTTCCCCAGAAGTTCGGGCCGGGCAAGCTGGTGACCACGCTGAGCACACCCGCCTTCACCGGCTTGCAGTCGGTCGTTGTCGCACCTGGAGTGGTATTGGGCGAGGTGTTGCTCGCCGTCTTCGTGGAGCTGCCACATGCTGTGGCCAGGAGACCGGCGGCGATGAGGCCGGCGATCAGTCGTGTTTTCTTCATGAGTTCGTTTCTCCGGTTGTTCACGTCGTGGGCGGCTGCCACCGCCTCCGACACGGTAGCCCACACCACACTCGGGCTCAGTCCAGGACAGGGCCAATACCGCACGCCGCGCCTCGTGGTTTAAGGTGCCGTTGCGTGGACACCACAGCAGCAGACGAGTTCACCGAACCGCGCCAACGACCGGCTTACGGTCCTTACCTACTCGTGTTGTTCCTCGGTCTGGTCGCGTGCACCAACGTCGCCAACGTTGTCTTCGCCAGCTGGTTGAAGACGCATCCGGAGCGGTTGATCATGCTGTCGTCGCGCAACCGCTACCTGATCGGCGCGGTGGGCGCCGGTATCTCGCCGATCGCCTACGTCGTGATCGCGACCGTACGGCTGACCCTGGCAGCAGCTGTGTGCCACTTCCTCGGCCGGGCGTACGGCGACCATGCCCTACGCTGGTTCACCCGGTTCCTGGGCATGAGCCAGCAGGCCGTCGACCGGTTCGAAGGGCAGTACCGAACCGCCGAGTGGGTGTTGATCCCGATCTTCGTCGGCAGCAACATCGTCTTCGTGCTCAGTGGCACGGTGCAAACCAGGTGGAGACGGATCCTGCCGTTGCTCCTCATCGGCATCCTCGGTCGGCTGGCGGTGCTCTGGTGGCTGGCCAAGGAGTTCGAGTCTCAGGTCAAGTCGGTGATCGACTTCTTGCAGCGATATCAGCTGCCGATCATCATCGGCTCGTTCGTGTTGGTGATCCTCAGCAACGTGGTCAACATCCGCCGCGGACGTGCGTAGCACACTCGGTATCACGCTCTGGTAGACAATCACACATGGCTCAAACTCTCCTCGGCGACAACACCGTCAACACCGTCGGCGACCTTCCCTCGGTCGGTTCGCCCACTCCATCGTTCACGCTGACCAAGGGTGATCTGTCCGAAATGACCCAAGCCGATCTCGCCGGTCGTCGTGCCGTGCTCAACATCTTCCCGAGCCTCGACACCAAGACCTGCGCAATCAGCGTGCGCAAGTTCAACGAGATCGCCGCGGGCCTCGACAACACGACGGTGCTGTGCGTGTCGGCCGACTTGCCCTTTGCCCAGGCCCGGTTCTGTGGCGCAGAAGGACTCGAGAACGTCACAACCGCGTCGACGTTCCGAAGCGACTTCGGCACCGCGTACGGAGTGAAGATGGCCGATGGCAGGCTCGCGGGATTGATGGCACGCTCCGTCGTCGTGCTCGACGAGAACGGCACCGTCCTGCATTCGCAGCTCGTGCCCGCGATCGGCCAGGAGCCCGACTACGACGCGGCCGTTGCCTCGCTCGGCTGATCAGATCCCGAGGAACTTGTCGAGCCCCAGGGTCAACCCTGGGTGTTCGGTGATGTGCTTGCACGCCAGCACCACGCCCGGCATGTAACACATACGGTCGTAGCTGTCTTGCCGGATGGTCAGAGTTTGACCATGTGCGCCGAGGATCACCTCTTGATGGGCGACCATGCCGCGCATGCGCACCGAGTGCAGACGAATGCCGGCCGGGCCCTCGCCACCGCGGGCACCGGGATAGGTCTCGTGTTGTGTCGGGTCGGGTGCCCACACATCGGATGCCGCCGCCATCCGTTGCGCCGTGCTGATCGCAGTACCTGACGGCGCATCGAGCTTCGCATCGTGATGCAACTCGATGATCTCGGCGGTGTCGAAGTACGGCGCAGCAAGCTCGGCGAAGTGCATCATCAGCACGGCGCTGACGGCGAAGTTGGAGGCGATCACGCAGTTGCTGCCCGTGAACTCCGATCGGAAGTTGGCGATGTCGATCTCGTTGAAGCCGGTCGTGCCGACGACGGCGTGCACGCCGTGCATGGCCAGCCACGGCAGGGTGATGCGCGCCGCGGCCGCGTTGGTGAAGTCGACCACAACGTCGCAGCCGGCGTCGGCCAACGCACGGAGCTCGACGGCGATCGTGACGCCGTGAATGTGTTCGCCGGCCGCGCTACGCCCGACTGCGGCAACCAACTCGAGATCGCCATCGACCGCTATTGCGGCACACGCGGTCTGGCCCATTCGACCACCGGCACCGACGACACCAACCTTGATCTGCGACATGCGCGTTGACCGTAGTCGCCCAGCGACGGTTACAGGGTCGGGCCGACCGTGACCACGATCGGTTCCGAAGTGAACACGCGATCGATCGCCCGTTTCACGGCGACGTGATCGACCGCGGCCCACCGGGCGACCTGCTCGTCGATCGGCCGCACCGCACCGTTGGTGATCAGCTGCGCACCATTGCGGGCCATGCGCGCCGCGGTGTCTTCGAGACCGAGCTCGAAGGCACCGGTCAGGTATCCGATCGCCACGTCCAACTCGTCATCCGACACGCCGTCGGTGACCAATCGGTCGAGCTCGGCACGCATCAACTCGATGACCTGCCCACCGTGCTCGGGTTGCGTCCCGGCATACATCTGGAACGCGCCGCTGTCGGCGTAGGCCGACACACCCGAGTAGACCGAGTAGGCCAGACCACGGCGCTCGCGGATCTCCTCGAAGAGCCGACTCGACAGCCCTCCGCCGAAGACGTGGTTGACGACATCGAGTGCTTCGCGGTCTTCGTCGCCTCGGGCCAGCGATCGACCACCCATCACGATGTGCACCTGCTCGGTGTCGTCATCGATCGTCTGATTCTTCCCCACCGTGTCGGGCGCGTCACGAGTCAGCACGTGCCCAGCGGTGCGGATATCGGCGAACGCGGTCGAGACGAGCTGCAAGCCACGGTCGTGGTCGATCGGCCCGGCGAGACTGATGACCATCGAACCGGCGTGGTAGCGGGCCTGGAAGAAACGACGAACGTCGTCGGGAATGATCGCCTGCACGGTCTGGCGATCGCCGGCCGTCTCCCTGCCGAGTGGATGGTCGGCGAACAACTGCGAGGTGAAGTTTCGATGGGCGACGTCGTCGGGCGAGTCGTCGTCCATGGCCAGTTCCTCGAGGATCACGAGACGCTCGCTCTCGACATCTGCGTCGCGCAGTGCCGGGCGGATCAACACGTCGCTGAGCAGATCCACGCCGAACTCGGCGTGACGAGCCGGGAGCCGGATGTAGTACGCCGTGTACTCCTTGGCGGTGAACGCGTTGAAGTCGCCGCCGACTCGATCGACCGAGCGGGAGATCTGTTGCGACGTGCGCGTTGGGGTGCCTTTGAACAACAGATGTTCGAGGAAGTGGCTCACCCCGCTGAGCTCGGCGGGTTCGTCGCGCGACCCGACACCCACCCAGACCCCGGTAGCCACCGAGAGTGCACCAGGCACGAATTCGGTGGCCACCGTGAGGCCGGAGTCGAGTTGTGTGATTCGGAGGTCGGTCATCGAGCGACCTGCTGGTGGATCAACGATGCCGGCGCGGGCCACGGTTGCGAGCAGCGCCGCGATCGTCGCGGCGCGGGCCGCGATCGCCACGGTCAGCAGCGCCGCCGCCCGCTTCGCCACCCGGGCCGAGGTCGCCGAGCTCGCCGGCGAGTTCGGCATCGAAGACATCGTCGAAGCTGACAGCAACGGGACGATCGCCCGCGGGAGTCGCCTCGGATGACGAACCCGGACTTGCCGGTGCGTCAGCGGTTGCTTCGCCGTTGGGGAACGGGTTCCACGACGGACCAGGGGTGAGGCTGACCTTGCCCTTTTCGTCGATCTCCTCGACGATGACTTCGATCTCTTGACCGAGGGTCAGCACGTCTTCGACGTTGTTGATCCGCTTGCCGCGACCGAGCTTGGAGATGTGCACGAGGCCATCTCGGCCCGGGAGGATGTTGACGAACGCACCGAACTTGGTGACGTTGACCACCCTGCCGTTGTACGTCGCACCGACATCTGCTTTCGGCGGGTCGACGATCGCCAGGATGCGGGCCTTGGCCTCTTCCATCTTCGACGCCTCGACGGCGCCGATGGTGACGATTCCGACGGAGCCGTCGTCGTCGACGGCGATGTCTGCGCCGGTCTCCTGCTGGATCGTGTTGATGACCTTGCCCTTCGGCCCGATCACCTCACCGATCTTGTCCATCGGGATCGTGATCGAGATGATCTTCGGTGCCGTGGCAGCAACCTCGTCGCGCGGCTGGGCGATGCACGCGTTCATGTTGGCGAGGATCTCGGTGCGAGCCTCTTTGGCCTGGTCGAGGGCAGCGGCCAGGACGTCGGCTGGAATGCCGTCGATCTTGGTGTCGAGCTGCAGGGCCGTGATGACGTCTGACGTGCCGGCGACCTTGAAGTCCATGTCGCCGAACGCATCTTCCGCACCGAGGATGTCGGTGAGCGTGGTGTACTTGCCTTCGGCGAACACCAGGCCCATGGCGATTCCGGCGACGGCGGCCTTGATCGGCACACCGGCGTCCATCAATGCCAAGGAACCGGAACAGACCGACGCCATCGACGTCGATCCATTCGATGCCAGTACCTCGGCCACCAAGCGCAACGTGTAGCTGAACTCTTCCTGGCTGGGCAGAACTGGCCGCAACGCACGTGCGGCGAGGGCACCGTGGCCGATCTCGCGACGCTTCGGTGAACCGACTCGACCGGTCTCACCGTTGGCCCACGGAGCCATGTTGTAGTGGAACAGGAAGTACTTGTGGGTCTCCGGGCTCAGCGTGTCCATCAGCTGGTTCATCCGCGGCATTGCCATGGTGACGACGTTCATGACTTGGGTCTCGCCACGCTGGAAGAGGCCTGATCCGTGTGCCGTCGGCAACACGGTGACCTCGCTGCTGAGCGGACGAAGATCGCGGGGACCACGACCGTCGATGCGCAGACCGTCCTCGACGATCCGCTTGCGGACCGCCTTCTTGGTCAGGGTGCGCACGGCTTCTTTCACTTCACGTTCGCGACCGGCAAGGGCAGCACCCTCGCCGCAGAGTGCCACGATGGCCTCGGCGGCAGCGGCATCGGTCGCCGCGTTGCGGTCGGCCTTGGCGCTGATGGTGACGGCCTTGGCGACGCTCTCGCTGACGACACCGGCCACGGCGTCGAGCACCTCGGGGGCGTAGTCGAGCTGCGGGGTGTACGCCAGCGGCGTGATGGGGCCATGGGTGGCGATGACCGAGGCGACCAGTTGGCGCTGCAGCGCGATCGATTCCTTGATCCACACCTTGCAGGCATCGAGCCCGCCGGCGAGCACCTTTTCGTCGACCTTCGGTGCGCCGGCTGCGTAGTACTCGAAGCTCTTCGCCGTACCGCCGGCTTCGACCATCATGATCGCGACGTCGCCGTTGTCGAGCTGACGCCCGGCCACGACGAGCTCGAACGTGCTGGCGTCACCCTCCTCGTAGGTGGGGTGAGGGATCCATTCCCCGGTTTGGCTGTGGGCGATGCGAACCGCACCGATGGGGCCATCGAAGGGAATCCCGGAGATCATCAACGATGCGGAAGCGGCGTTGATGCTGAGCACGTCGTGCGGGTTGGCCATGTCGGCACCCATCACGGTCAGCACGACCTGCGTCTCGTTGCGGAACCCCTCGGGGAACGCCGGACGAAGCGGTCGGTCGGTGAGCCGGCACGTGAGGATCGCGTCCTCGGTCGGGCGGCCTTCACGACGGAAGAACGAACCCGGCACCTTGCCAGCGGCGTAGGCACGCTCTTCGACGTCGATCGTCAGCGGGAAGAAATCCGTGCCCGGTCGTACGTCTTTCGCAGCGTTGGCCGTTGCCAGCACGATGGTGCGGCCGATGCTGGCCAGCACGGCTCCTTGGCTCTGCTGAGCCAGTTTCCCTGTCTCGAACGACAGGGTCTTGTCGGTACCCGAAACCGGGCCTGACACTCGAATGGCTTCTGCCATAGCGAGCTCCTTTCAGTTGTCGGCGCACGTCTCGCGCACCGTTTTGAAGGAGCAGCGGGGCCGGTTCCCAGTCGGCAACCCCGCCGCGGTGCGGGGCTCTCGACTGACAACCGACTTGGTTGCTGCTCGTGTTGATTGCGGGCCGGCGGCCCGTATGTGACAAGGGCCGAGCCTTGTGGCCCGGCCCAAGAAATGTTGTCGCTAGCGACGCAATCCGTTCTTCTGAACGATTTGGCGGTAGCGCTCGACGTCGATGTTTCGAGCGTAGTCGAGCATTCGACGGCGACGACCGACCATCATCAGGAGGCCACGACGACTGTGGTGGTCCTTCTTGTGGCTCTTCAGGTGCTCGGTGAGCTGGTTGATCCTGGCGGTGAGGAGTGCGATCTGCACTTCTGGGGAGCCAGTGTCGCTGTCGTGCACCTTGTGCGCGTTGATCGTGTCCTGTTTGGACATGTCGATGCCTTCCTGGGTTGGAGGTCGCGCTCCGATTCGAACGAATCGGTGCGCATCACGCCAGAGGTTGAGCCCCAGCGGACCCGTGCAGCATAGCGCCGGATCACTGCGATTTCGCCGACAAGCCACCCGTACACTCGGGCGCACCATGACAACTGCGGTCACGTTGCGGGGGTTGCGCAAGTCGTTCGGGACACTGGAGACCATCGCGGGCATAGACCTCGACATCGAAGCGGGCACGTTCGTCAGCGTGATCGGCCCATCCGGATGTGGCAAGTCGACCTTGCTACGGGTCGTGGCCGGGCTCGAACCGGCGAGTGCCGGGGAAGCACTTGTCTACGGCGAACCGGCGACGTCCGCCCGCAAGCACAAGCAGGTCGCGATCGTGCCGCAACACCCGGGCCTGCTGCCGTGGAGAACGGTGCGCGCCAACGCCAGCCTGCTGCTCGACATCAACCAGAAGGCCAACCGGTCGACGACCACCGACCCGGTCGAGCTGCTCGAACGAGTCGGCCTCACCAAGTTCCTCGACGCCCATCCGCACGAGCTCTCGGGGGGCATGCAACAGCGAGTCGCCCTCGTGCGCGCCCTCGCACTTGGCGCTCCGTTGCTGGCAATGGATGAACCACTCGCCGCGCTCGACGAGATCACCCGGTCGGAGATGCGCCTCCTGATCAACCAGTTGGTGCAGGGCCGAGGCGTGACGACCATCTTCGTCACCCATTCCATCACCGAGGCCGTGGCGCTCAGCGACCGCGTACTGGTGACCTCTCCCCGGCCGGCGCGGATCATTGCCGACATCCACATCGGTCTCACCCGACCACGGCCCGACGACGTCGAAGACGAGCCGCGATTCTTCGACCTGTGCAACCAGGTTCGGCATGCCCTGCACGAGGGAGCGCACTCGTGAAGGGCACGCGCTTCATTGCTCCCGTCGTCGGATTGGTCATCTTCTTCGCGGCATGGGAAGCGTTTGTTCGCGCCTTCGACATTCGCCCGTTCGTACTGGAAGCGCCGAGTCGCATCGTGCACTACTTGCTCCGATTCCCAAACGACTACTTCCGCGCCGCGCTGATCACGATGAAGCACGCCGTGCTCGGATTCGCAGTCGCCATCTGCATCGCGATCTTCCTGGGTGCAGCCATGGCGGCGTCGACCTTTCTCGAACAGGCGACGCAACCGATACTCACGTTGATCGCCGTCACTCCGTTCGCGGCCTACATCGGGTCGGTCAAGATCGGGCTCGGTGCCTTTTCCGACAAGCCGGTCGTGTTCATCGTCGCGCTCGTCTCGCTGCCGGCTTTCGCCTTCGCTGCGGTCGATGGCATGCGCGGCGCCGATCCATCCAGTCGCGAGCTGCTCGCCTCCGTCGACGCGTCGGCGTGGGAGGTGCTGTGGCATCTCCGCTTGCCGTCTGCGCTTCCGTCGCTGTTCACGGCGGCCAAGTACAACACCGGCCTGGCCCTGATCGTCGCCTATCTCGCCGAGAAGGGCACGGGCGGATTGGGCGAGATCGGCACGCGAGCATTCGCCAACAACCAGGGAGACCGGTTGTGGGCGACGATCTTTGCGATGGCGATTCTCGGCACCATCAGCCTCGTGTTGCTCAACCTGCTCCAGCGAGCAGCGATGGGATGGCACGCGTCACAGCGATCTCAGCACAGCTGACCAGATACGGTGCAGTGATGGCCGAACTCGATGACCTCCGGTCCCGAATCGATCAACTCGACAGCGCCTTGATCGCGATCGTCGCCGAACGTCTGGCCATCTGCCGGGAGGTCGCTGCCGTCAAAGAGGGCTCCGATACGCCGGTCATCCAACCGGCCCGCGTTCGTGATGTCGTTGTCACTCGCCGCCAAGACGCCATCGAGGCGGGTATCGACCCCGACTTCGCCGAGCAACTGTTCAGGGTGTTGCTCACCGAGACGCATCGCATCGAGGTTGCCGGGCACCGACCCGACGCTGCACCGGAAAAACCTGCCACCACCGGCGAGGTGCGCTCGGGGCTCGACACTGTGGCGACACGCGTCGACCACGTCGTCATTGCCGTCAACGACTTCGAAGCAGCAAAAGCCGCGTTGCGCGAACGCTTCGGCTTCCACGAAGTTGCAATGGCAGGCGCCTCACGTCCTGGGATCTGCACGCTTGCCGCGGGCGGAGTCACATTGGTGGTCGTCGGGGCCCAGGCCTCCCCCAGCGTTGCCGCCTACCTCGAGGCTCACGGTCAAGGTGTGCAGCACGTCGCGGTCGAGGTGCTCAACGCCGGGTTCGCCCGAGCCTGCCTTGCCGATTCGGGAACACCGCTGCTGACCGAGGTGTTGGTCGACGGCGATGGCCACGAACAGTTCTTCGCCGTCAGTGAGCCTGCCGCCGGCATCCAACTCGGATTCATCTCCCGAACGGGTCACCGGGTCGGCGTCGGCGCCGACAACGTGCTCGCGTTGTTCGATGCAATGCAGGCACCAACGTGCTGAGTCCCGAGACAATTCGACCCCCCATCGCAAAGGATTCCTAATGTCGTTTCGCCGCGCCGCGCTGATCGTCCTGACCCCGTTGATGGTGGTCGCGGCCTGCAGCGACTCGAAGACGCCAGCATCCAGCGCTACCTCGACCAGCGGCCAAGCAACCACCGGCAGCACGCCGAGCACTGCCGCACCCACCACTGCGCCGCCCGCCACCGTGCCGGCCATCCCGGTAGTCGCCGCCGGCCAGCCGTTCCCCGCCGATCGTTGCAAGGCCAACAAGGCCGCTGGAACCATCACCTACCTGTCGAGCTACGACTTCGCCGCCACTGCCTCGATCGTGGAGATCTTGGTCGCCAAGCAGAAGGGCTACTTCGACGATGTCTGCCTCGACGTCAAGCTCAAGCCGAGCTTCTCGACCGACAACTACCCGTTGATCGCCGCCGACGAGGCGCAGATCTCGTCGGGTGGTTCGTTGAGCGAGGTCGTCGACTACGCCGGCCGCAACGACGCCGGGTTCGTCGCCCTTTCTGTCGACGGAAGGATCGGCATCGATGCACTGATCGTCAAGGACGGTCAGAGCACCCAGCTCAGCGACCTCAAAGGCAAGACGATCGGCGTGAAGGGTGCCATCACCCCGTCGGTCGCGGCGATGTTGAAGAAAGCCGGGCTCACCGAAGGCAAGGACTACCAGACGGTGCTGCTCGACGGGTTCGATCCGAAGGTGCACATCGCCATCCCGGAGATCGTGGGGTTCCCCGGCTTCAAGAGCAACGAACCACTGCAGCTGAAAGCAGCCGGAATCCCATTCAAGCTGTACGACCCCGCCGACTACGGCATCCCCGGAAGCTTCGGCGTGTTGTACACCAACTCGACGTTCCTCGGAAAGTTCCCCACCGCTGCAGAAGATTTCATGCGCGCCGCGATGAAGGGGCTTGCCGATGCCCTCGCCGACCCACAGGGGGCGGCCAACATCGCCGTCGACATGATCAACGCCAACGGCAACGCGGCGTTCTTGACCCCCGACGGTGAGATCGCCCGCTGGGGAGCCGAGTCCAAACTGGTCGCCGCCTCGACCACCGTCAGCAACCTGCCGATCGGTGTGCCCGACATCAAGCTGCTCGAGACCGAGGTCAAGACCTACGCCGACATCGGCTTGTTCGACGGCCAGGTTCCCGACCTCACCACGTTGGTCGACACCAAACTGGTACAGGGCGTCTACGACTCCAGCGGCCAAGTCATCTGGCCTTCCAAGTAGTGCGCCGCTTGGCGCCCAGCGATCGGGGGATCTGGGCGAATCAGTTCAAACCCAGAACTGAAGCCAGAGCATCGTCGAGGCCCCAGATCTCCTCGACCGTGACGTGACCGACACGCTTGCCCAAGCGCTGGACGTCGACCGCTCCGAGCTGCTCGACGAGCACCCGTGTGACGGTGCCTCCAACTTCGATCTCGGGTCGGAACGAAGCTGGCCGGGCGCTGCGGGATGTTGGCGCCACGATGACGACCGACCGTGGCAGCAATTCATCGGCTTGCACCACGACCGCGAACCGTTCGCCAGCTTGCTCATGCCCGATGCCCTTCGGTACGCGAAATCTGTACACCTCACCGCGCCGCACGCATCGACTCCATCAGCGATGCGACTGCAAGCATCTCGGCGCGGTCCTCGTCGTCGGCTTCGAGCGCAGCCGCTTCCGCGACGAGTACGCTGCGTCGGTTCAACCGTTCCGCTGAGGCGAGCAACGAGGAGCGGATCGCTTCGGACAAGGTCAGCCCCGAAGCCTCGAGCACCCGAAGGGCGCGCTCCGCGTCATCATCGAGTCGAACGGAGATCACCTTCGCCATCCCGTCAGTATGACACTTCGTCATACACTGCACAACCCCCGAATCGGCGCCAGCGTGGGCAGGGTGAGCGATCCGGTGCAGGTCGGTGACCGACCGACCCCGGCTGATCATCAGAATCCGGAGGTTGGTTGCTGTTACGCCGGGAGTCGGCCAGTCGTCCGTTCCCGGACCTCAGCAAGGATCACCGGCTCGTTCTGGCCGGGCCAGGTGCCGGTGAGACCGATCGGCGGTTGCCCGCCGGGCTCCGGTCGGCGAGCGACTCGCAATTCAAAGCGGTCGTTGCGCAGCACAGCCCAGTTCGCCTCATCGGCCTCGGGAGCGAATCCGTCCAGGGCTACCCGCTCGTCGTTCCAGCCCCCGCCCGACAAGCGAACCTGGGTCGGCAGCAGCACCCAGCGTCCACCGCGCTCGACCATGCTGATTGCCTGACCGCAACCGGTCATCGCCGCGGCCGCAAGCATGCGGGTGAACACAGGGTCCCCAAGCCCGTCGTACACCCACCGCTCGCCGAGCACCGAGTGCTCCGTGTTGCCCAGGAGATGGTCGTCAGCGCCGCTCAGTGGACCGCTGCGATACGTCAGCGGTACATGCAGCAGCTCCCCGGCCGAGCGAACCAAGTGGGCCTCCATGCCGACCTCACCTTCGGGGTCATCGAGTCGGTAGGAGCCGATGAGGTCCACCATCTCGTCGCTCGTTGGGGCCCAAGACTGTGCTGTCAGCCATCTCGTGATGATCTCGGCCTTGGTCGGAGTAAGCGTGGCTGCGTGAAGAATGGCCATGCGGATGCACGCTAACCGCGCAGCGTGAAGCAGCTGCGCGGCGGGGGATGCCATGCTTGGGTGCGTGATTCGACTCGGATCGGTCGTGTTGGGAGCGGGCGACGTCGGGCGAGCGGTGTCGTTCTGGTCGAACGTTCTCGGGTACGAGCCTTTCCGCTTCGCGGGCGGCTTCTGCGTGGTCGACGCCAGTCACGGCTGAGGGCTGCCGAGGAGTAGGTCGTTGGGACCGTTCTCATCGGCGTTGCTCAAGCCGGTCCCTCGGGCGCCGATGATCTCGCATGCGGTGGAACCGGCAGCGGCACGACAACAGCCCCTTCGGGTGGCAACGGGTCGCCTTCGTGCTGTCGGGCGGAGGGTCGCTCGGCGCGATGCAAGCAGGCCAGCTCCTCGCTGTGCTCGAAGCTGGAATCACCCCTGACCTAGTGATTGGCGTCTCGGCGGGTGCGCTCAACGGCGCAGCGATCGCCCACGACCCGACCCTCGGCACCGCGGAGCAACTCGCCACGATCTGGCAAGGCCTGCGACGCGAGTACATCTTTCGTGGCTCGAGACACGAGCGTGCCTGGCACGTGCTGCGAGGCCATCCGCATCTCTACCGATCCGATGGCCTCGTCGATCTGGTCAACCGTTTCCTACCCGTCAACAACCTGTCCGAATTGTCGACCCCGTTCGAAGCGTGCACTGTCAACATCGACGACGCCCGCCTCGACTTCCACTCGACCGGCGATCCACGCAAGGTGCTCGTTGCTTCGGCCTCGATGCCGGGGGTGTTCCGGCCAGTGGTGATCAACGGCAGCCGGCACGTCGACGGTGGAATCGCCGTGACCCTTCCCGTTCAGCGGGCCGGCGATCTCGGCGCGACAACAATCTTCGCCTTCGACTGCCGGGCCGGCACCAAGCATCACCTACCGACTGAACTGTCGGCTCTCGGTGTGCTCACGTCTTCGATCGCTGTCACGCGCGAAATCCTTGCGCCGTCGCATGACCACCTCAACGTCATCCGCCTGCCGGCGCCCGACAGTCAGGGCATTGGTCTGTTCGACTTCAGCGAGACCAGCCGGTTGATCGCCGAAGGTCACGACATGGTCGCTGCATTCCTCCAAGATCATCCCCAGGTGACTGCGCTGCACGGCAGCTCAGCTGCCCGAGACCAGCGCGGATGCGCGCCGAGGCAAAGAGCCAGGATCGTACGATGGTGCTCGTCGTCGGGATCGAGAAAGCCAAGTTTTGTGCCGTCGAATTGGCCGCTGAGTGCTGGCACCGCGAAGAGACGCCGCTCATCATCGCTCACCGGCTCAACGCTAGCGAGCGACGCAACAACGCTTTGCCGTCGACCGCCTCGACCTCCTTGCAGGCCTGCTCCTCACTTGCCAACCATCCCCTGAGGCCACCGGGCAATCGGGGCGGGTCGGCCATGTCATCAGGGCCGCGTCGAGCGATCCGCGTAGCCACAGAACACGACGTATCGTTCTGCGGCTGCACAGTTCGAGCCAGCCGGCCGTCCCGCGCAAGATCTGTAGATCGGCGTGCGCTGTGCAGCTACCGGTTGAGCCCACCCCCGTATATCCGCGATTCTGCGCTCTGATTCGCACTTGCATGGGCGCGCCGGAGCGGGCAATCGGGGCGGGTCTGGTCTGGTGGGCAATGGCAACAACGGGATAACGGCTACGAGCTGGCGTAGACGAGAACGTCCGTGACGTAACGCAGCCCATCGGGTTCGAGCGTCACCGCAATCTGGAGGCCACTTTGGTGGTCGGGTCCGAGCGAGTGCGATTGGCCATCAGAGTCGATGACCATGCCTCGCGACTGCGGAGGTTGGGGGAAATCGAACCCGACCGCATTCGGCCCCACCTTCAGCGTCGAGTCTTTCTGAACTGGTCGCACCTGATCGAGTGTCCACCCGCCCGACGCAACTACTGCGATGAGATCCGAACTCAACCGCGCAGCGGGATAAGTGCAGCGTGCGATGGTCGCCTGATCTCCCGTCTCGGCTGCGACAACGAACGTCTTGGCCGCGGTGAGTGGATCGTTGTCGGCAGAGCAAGCTTTTGTGGTCGTCGGTGTGGGTGCGCTTGTCACCGTGACTGCCGACGTTGCATTCGATGAAGTCGCTGCCGGAAGGACCGACGGGCGTGACGTGACAGCACTACCCGCGTCATGTGCTCCCGAGGTGCAACCAGCAGACACGCACACCAGAACCATCAGGCCGACACGGCTCATGCGGATTGGACGCTACGCCACCGAACGCGGTTCCCGCTCGACGAGACGCCAGAGCCGAGAGGCCACACCGAACTGTAGTTCTGTACCCCGACTGGACCGTTGGGATCGACGTCTCGGGCATGACGACCGGACGAGTTGCGGTAGTCGTACCATGGTCGTACCATGGGCTCATGTCGTCAGTCGTGAAGCGTTCAGTCTCGTTGCCTGCGGATGTGTTCGAGGCGCTCGAGCAGCAAGCCGCAGAAGAGGGCCGCACTGTCTCGGCGGCTCTAGCGGACGCGGCGGACTTGTGGCTGGCCACGCGACGAGGACTGCGGGCTGTTCGGGCGTGGGAACG
>JANYKU010000042.1 GCA_025358075.1 Ilumatobacteraceae bacterium | reverse complement strand
ACCACCGCGCCGTAGCGGTCAGGTCAGCTCGCCGCGCTTGACCTTGACTGCGTCGACCAGTCCGTAGGCCTTGGCCTGATCTGCCGTGAACCAGCGATCACGCTCGCTGTCGGCTTGGATCTGCTCGAGCGTCTGACCCGAGTGGAAGGCGGTGAGCTCGGCCATGCGCTGCTTGGTGTAGTGGAGCTGTTCGGCCTGGATGGCGATGTCGGTGGCCTGACCGCGCAACCCGGCCAGCGGCTGGTGCATCATGATGCGGGCATTCGGAAGGGTGTAGCGCTTGCCCGCCGCGCCTGCGGTGAGCAGGAACTGCCCCATCGAGGCGGCCATGCCCATGCACATCGTCGCAACATCGCAGGAGATGAATTGCATGGTGTCGTAGATCGCCATGCCGGCAGTGACCGACCCGCCAGGGCTGTTGATGTACAGCCAGATGTCGCTCGCCGCGTCTTCGCCCTCGAGGTACAGCAACTGGGCACAGATCTGATTGGCCATGTCGTCGTTGACGTCGGTGCCGAGCATGATCACTCGGTTCTTCAGCAGCCTGTTGAACACATCGCTGCGCGGGTCGAAGCCGGGATCGAGTGCCAGTGGACGGGTCGTGTCGGACATGGAGGCAACGCTACCGCCGCATCCATCGCTGGCAGTGGGTTACCTACTGGCTGGACCGTCTCACACCGCTGAAGACCACGGCAACACGCTCGGACGGGCCGATGTCGTCACGCGCCGCGATCAAGCCGGCGAGGCCGGCGGTACCGGTGTATGAGGCATCGATCCCCGTGGTCGACCGGCCCAACTCGTTGGCGTGCAGCACCTGTGCTTCGGACGCAACGATCGGCGACCCGTTGCCATCGCCCATCGCCCGCACAACCGGGATCCAGTCGTAGGTCTCGTCGTCGAGAATTCCATCCGCTGCCGATTCCCCGACGTGCTCCCATGGCCACATGCACTCGCTCCAATGCGTGGCGGCCGACACCGGCCCGCCCAGTTGCCGAGCAAGGTCCCACGCCCTCGCCAACGGCGCGCAACTGTTGGTCTGCACGGCATGGAGACGTGGCATCACACCGCTCATGCGAAACCCGGCGATGGTGCACGCCGCGAACGTGCCGGCCCCGACCTGGATGAAGAGACGGTCGAGTGGCGGACCCGGCACGCGTTCCTCGAAGTGTCGAGCCATCTCCCAACCGATGGTGCGACCACCGTCGAGGCACCAGGCGTTCTCGGGGCCCTGCACGGTGAACGGGATGGCACCTTCGGCGACGGCCTCGCGAAATCGGTGGGTGCACGGATCACCGGCGGGGTCACTCGGTCGACGGGGACATTCCACCACCTCGGCGCGAAGTTCGCGGAGGCCGGCAAGCACGACCGGATCGGCGTTCGGAGGAACGAAGACACGCAGTCGCCAACGCACCGCGGCCGCGAGCGTCGCGGCCGCGTACGCCGCGTTGCCGCACGAGGCGATTGCCAGCGGAGGCCGATCGGCGTCGTCGGCCCAAGGCGCCAAACCGATTGACTCTGCCGTCAACAGGTGGAGGAGGATGGTGAAGAGATGACGTGCCTTGTGGCTGCCGGCGACTTGACCGGTCTCGTCCTTGATCCACACGCCACCATCGGCGCTGAAGCCGAGCGCGTCACTGAGCGCGTCGCTGCGATCGAACGGCGTGACATGGAAGCCCACCCCGGCAACGATCGCGACATCGGTGTCGACCTGCCGCACGAGCGCCGTGCGCGCCATCTCGGTCATGCCGTTGGCGGCGGCGAAGTTGTCCCATGCGAGGTACGGCCGGAAGGCGACGAACGGATTGGGGTCGTCACCACCGCGCAACGGCGCGATCGCTTGAACGAGTTGCAAGGCGTGGTGACGATCGGCTTCCGTCGCCTTCGGGCATCGCCAGCTGAAGGGCTTGGCGATGTCGACGCGTGCACCGCACACGGCGCACGTCCAACCTGCCGCAAGCGGTATGTCCATCGGTTCAGCCTGCCGCGACGCGCGCGTTGAACTCGGCGATCATCGCGTCCCACACGGGCAGGAAGCGCCGCAGCCCGCGCCAGAACTCCTGCGAACGGCGAGCCTCGAACAGCTCGAATGGCGTGCCCTGCTGCTCGACCCACGTGTAGTAGCCGAGGTTGAAGATGCGATTGCGATCACGCTCGGTGCATTCGATCGCGTTGGCGGCCGGCACGTTGGCAAGATGCTCGCCCCACACGGCAGCGGCGTCGAGGTTCGTGAAACCGCCGCCGAAATCGCGAGCCGTGATCTTCTCGCGCTCGCTCGGGTAGAGCGCGGCGCCGTCGGTTGCCACCGTGATCAAAGCGTCATCGGGGCCGAGATCCAACAGCTTGGCGGTGGTGATCGAGGCCAGGACGTTGCAGATGCTGCTCAACCCGAAGTGGACAAGTGTTTGCAACACCGACCGCGGAACCAGCCGGCGGTCGGCCAAGTAGCCGAGACCGTCGTCGGTGTTGAACATGACTTGGAGTTGATCGGTGGCGCGGTCGCTGACCGCGACGACCACGTCGGTGTTCATCACGTTGTGGATCAGCGGCACGTGCTTGTCGCCGATGCCTTGGATGTTGTGTTCGCCGAAACCGTTCTCCAAGAGGGTCGGACATTCCAGCGCCTCGACCGCCACGATCTTGGTGCCGTACGTGTCCTTCAGCCGGTCGCCGGCAGCGATCGTTCCGGCCGAACCTGTCGCACTGACGAAGGCCGCCAGCCGCAAATTGCGCCCGCTGGTCGACCGCACGTGCTCGAAGACATGGCCGAAGGCGCGACCGGTGACCTCGTAGTGGGCGAGGTGGTTGCCGAACTCACAGAACTGGTTGAGGATGAAGTTCGTCGGATCCTTGGCCAGCGCGTTGCACGCGTCGTAGATCTCCTTGACGTTGCTCTCCGTACCGACGGTCTTGATGACGTCTTCAGCAGGGTTGGCACACCATCGCTCGAGCCAGTCGAAGCGCTCCTGACTCATCCCCGCCGGCAGGATCGCAACGCCTCTGCTGGCCATGATCCGGCTGATGGCGATACCGCCGCGGGCGTAGTTCCCCGTCGACGGCCAGATCGCCCGATGCCTGGTCGGGTCGAACTGGCCCGTCACGATCCGCGGCGCCAGGCAGGCGTAGGCGGCCAAGACCTTGTGGGCGGTGATCATGGGAAAGCGATCGCCGAAGACGACGATGATCGGGCTGTCGACACCCGTGAGGCTCTTGGGCAGCACGACGTGGTCGGGCGTGTCGACAAGGTTTCCAGCGAGGTCGTTGTACCAGTGGACGCGCTGCAGGTTGCGAGGGTCCGGGCCGTCCTTGTCGGCATCGCCGACGATGCTGGGGTCGATGGTCGATGGATCGGCCAGCTCGGCGAACGTCGGCAGTGTGATCCCCTGCTCGCGGAATCGGAGGATGCTGTTGGCCAGCGCGGCGTCGTCGACGACTCGGTCGGAAAGGCCGAACTGGTTCTCGAGGGCATCGGCTGTTTGCTCGGCACGGTTCATGATCTGTACATTTTGTCAAAGCCCGGCAGGCTCCCGCGCATTTCCGGACTGCCGTCGATTATGCAAGGTGGAGCTTCCGAAATACCTCGTCGGCAAGTAGAATCGCGCCAGTGGCCGATCTACCCGACACCAAGCGCCGGATCGTCGAACGATTGAAGCGCGTCGAGTCGGCGACCGCGACCGACCTCGCCGCCGAGTTCGGTCTCACCGACACGGCGTTGCGGCAGCACCTCGACGCGCTCGAAGACGGTGGCATGGTTACCAGGTCGATGGCCGAACCGGCGGGGCGTGGGCGTCCACCGGTGCATTGGCAGCTGGCACCCGCGGCGACCGAGGCGTTCCCCGATCGCCATGGCGAACTGACCGTCGACCTGCTCGGCTCGGTGCGCGCCACGCTCGGCCAGCGAGCCCTCGATCGGGTGATCGCCGCTCGGTCCGATCGGCAGGTGGCCACCTATGAGCAATCGCTCGCTGGCTCGACCCAACTCGGCGACCGGCTGCAGCGCTTGGCCGACATTCGATCCGAAGAGGGGTACCTCGCCGAGGCCCGCGCCGACGACGGGGCGTACCTCCTCATCGAACATCACTGTCCGATCCGCGACGCGGCCACTGCATGCAGCGCGTTGTGCACCGCCGAGCTCGACGTGTTCCAGCGGGTACTCGGGCCCACGGTGAAGGTCACGCGAGTGCAGCACGTGCTGGCCGGCGACCGTCGTTGCGCCTACCGCGTCGAACCGGCAACCACCTGACGACGGGCGCACGGGTAACGTACGCGGCATGGCTGACTTCCTTCTTGGTGGGCCGTCGATTTCCACCTCCACTATGCAGGCAATGCTGCTACTATGCATGCATGCCCGTCGCCATCACCATTCGGAACGTTCCCGACCCTGTTCGCAACGTGCTGGCGGCCCGAGCTGCCGCTAGGGGATGGTCGTTGCAGGAGTTCTTGCTCTCAGAGCTGATCCAGCTCAGTGAGCGCCCGAACAACGCCGAGCTCATCGCCGATGCACGGCGACGACTTGCGGAACCCGGCCCCACGACCGCTCAGATACTCCGAGCGCGCAACACCGATCGTCGATGATCGTCGTCGATTCCAGTGTTCTCGTCGCAGCTCTTCTCGTCGATCGGCAGTTCGGGGCGTGGGCAGCCGACGCGGTTGCCGGATCTGATTTGGGCGCGCCATCACTTGCGGCATTCGAAGCAGCGAACATCTTGCGCCGTCATGTCGCCGCGGGGCTGGTCGATGCACGAATTGCCGAGGCCGCGCACCGCGATCTCGCACTGCTCACGGTCGAGTACTGGCCGTATCAGGCGGTGGCGACTCGCTGTTGGGAGCTCCGCAAGAATCTGACCATCTACGACGCCGCCTACGTTGCCGTAGCGGAGGCGACGGAGTCACCGCTCTACACGCTCGACAAGCGAATGGCTACGGCCAGCGGGCCAACGTGCCGCTTTGTCACACCGCCGTAGTGTCTACAGCGGACGGAAGTGGGCCAGCCCATCCTCATCGGGGGCCATAGTGGATGGCCCGACGTGTGTGTCGAGCCAGAAGTTCATCGGGGCCGCGGCAACCCACGTGTCGCGAACTCGCTCGACGACTGCCTTGGTCTGCATCCACTTCGCCGGCTTCCAGCGGCGCGTGACGACAAGCCCTTTCAGCCGCAGCAGATCAATCCGCGGATGATCCCGCGCGAAGCCGCGCGGGGCGGTCTTCAACGAGCTCATAGCCGTGGATTCGAAACCCTGAGCGCGCAACGTGTCGGTGATGGCAACGATCTTCCCGCCGAGCGCATCGCTGTCGAGCGCCGTGCGGTATCGGTCGAGTTGGTCGACGGCCATCTGGTAGTAGCCCGATCCGGCGATCATCCCGGTTGCCGAGAACTGCACGTAGAAACCGGCGCCGCCTTGCGATTCGCCGTAGGCACCGATGTGGTCCTTGTACGGCGTCTTGTCCTTGGAGAATCGAACGTCCTTGTTCGGACGGAACACGTGATACGGGCCGTACTCGGCGAGCTCGTCGAGCAAGGCCAACATCGGTGCCTTGATCGCTCGCTCGAACACTGGCTTGTTCGCCAGCCAGTACGTCCGGGTGTTGTCGGCGACGAGCCCTTCATAGAAGGTGATCGCCTCGTTTGGAAAGCCCGTGAACGGCACGTCAGCCAATCTAGAGGTAGCGCAACGTGCCGTAATAGTGTCGCCGGCGTGACGGTACTGGCGATCGATCAGGGCACCTCGGCGACGAAGGCAGTCGTCGTCGCGCCGGACGGTGCGGTCCTGTCGCTGGCCGAGGTATCGATTCATGTCGAGGTGACATCCGACGGTGCAGTCGAGCTCGATCCGGAGGAGTTGTGGTCAAGCGTTTTGGCCGCCGGCACACAGGCACTGGCCGCTGCCGGTCAACCAACCCTCAGCGCGATCGGCCTGGCCAACCAAGGCGAGACCGTGATGGCCTGGGACCGATCAACGGGGCTCCCGAAGGGGCCGGCGATCGTCTGGCAGGACCGCCGCGCCGAAGTGATCTGCGACCGTGTTCGCCGGCACGCTGACTTCCTCAGCGAACACACCGGCCTGCAGCTCGACCCGTACTTCGTGGCTCCGAAGCTGGTCTGGCTCCGCGAGCAGGTCGGTGATGGACCGACCATCACCACCACCGATGCATGGATGTTGCATCGGCTGTGCGGGGCATTCGCAACAGATGTGGCCACGGCCGGCCGGTCATTGCTGCTCGACCTCGAAACGGCGGAGTGGAGCGATCGCGCATGCGAGATCTTCGGCATCGATCCGGCGACGCTTCCGACCGTGGTCGGCAACGCCGAGCCGCTCGGCGATTGCGCAGTGTTCGGCGGTTCGGTGCCGGTCACCGGCACGTGTGTCGATCAGCAGGCAGCGCTCTTCGCCGAACACTGCCGCGACGCAGGCGAAGCGAAGTGCACCTACGGCACCGGAGCGTTCATGTTGGCGTGCACAGGCGACCGGCCGACCAGATCGACGAACGGTCTCGTCGGGTGCCCGGCCTGGCGCATCGGTACGCAGCCGACGACGTACTGCCTCGACGGTCAGGTGTACACCGTCGGTGCTGCCGTCACCTGGCTGATGGAGATGGGGATCATGTCCGAGCCAGCCGACCTCGATCGACTCGGCGGAGCGGTCGACGGATCCGCTGGGGTTACGTTCGTGCCTGCCCTCGCCGGGCTCGCTGCGCCGTACTGGAAGCCACAGGCCAAGGCGGCATTCAGCGGTCTCACGCTCGGCACAGAACGAGGTCACCTCGTGCGCGCCGCCATCGAAGGCATCGCCGCCCAGGTTGCGCTGCTCGCCCAAGCTGCCGGCCGCGACCTCGGTGCTCCACTGACCCGGCTTCGTGTCGACGGTGGGCTGACCCGCAGCCGCGTGCTGTTGCAAACCCAGGCCGATCTCTTGCAAGCCCCGGTCGAGGTCTACCCGTCACCGCACGCGACCGCGCTCGGCGTCGCCGCCTTCGCCGATCTGGGCGCCAACGTCGGCTCACACGACCAGGTCGGCGCAGCAGCGTGGCACCCAGATGTTGTGGTCGAGCCGCGGATTGGGGCCGACGAGGCCGCCGAGCGCCTGGCCGCCTGGCAACGAGTCGCCGCAGCCACGATGGATCTATGAGCACCGCCGGCACCGACACGACCCTCTACGACGTGGTCGTCCTCGGCGGTGGAGTGGTCGGCTGCGCAGTCGCCCGCCTTCTCTCGCATCACGACCTCGCGGTCGCGATCGTCGAAGCCGGCCCCGACCTTGGTGCGGGAACGAGCAAGGCCAACACCGCCATCTTGCACACCGGGTTCGACGCCACACCTGGTTCACTCGAGTCGAGGCTCGTGGCCCGCGGCTACGGACTCCTGCGCGCTTACGCGCCCTCGGTCGGTATCTCGGTGGAAGAAACCGGTGCGTTGTTGGTCGCGTGGGATGACGAGCAGGTGGCGGCGCTCCCGAACCTGGCCGCCAAGGCGGCGACCAACGGCTACGAACATGCGGAGGTCGTCGATGCTGCAACGGCGTACGAGATGGAGCCGCATCTCGGACCCGGGGTGACCGGCGGGATGAGCGTGCCCGACGAGCACATCATCGATCCGTGGTCGACACCACTCGCATTCGCCTACGAGGCCGTCGCCAATGGCGTTGCAGTGCTGCTGAATCACGAGGTGGCGAGTTGCGATGTGGGGGCAGAGATCACCACCCTCACCACGACCCGCGGCAACCGAGTGTGCACGCGGTTCTTGGTCAACGCGGCCGGGCTCCACGGTGACGAGATCCATCGATCGGTCGGCCTCGAGGGGTTCACCATCCGGCCGCGTCGTGGCGAGCTGATCGTCTTCGACAAGCTCGCTCGACCACTGCTCAACCGCACAGTGCTGCCCGTGCCGACGGCGAAGACCAAAGGGGTGCTGGTCGCGCCGACGGTGTTCGGCAACGTCATGCTTGGGCCGACCGCGGATGACATCGACGACAAGTCGGCGACGGCGTCGACACGCGCCGGCATCGATGGCCTGCTCGACAAAGGTCGGCGAATCCTTCCGGCGTTGTTGGACGAAGAAGTGACCGCGGTGTACGCCGGTCTTCGCGCCGCGACCGAGCACAGCGACTACCAGTTGAGTCACCACCGCGACCTTCGGTACGTGTGCCTCGGTGGCATCCGCTCGACCGGGCTGACTTCGTCGATGGCACTCGCCGAGGAGGCGCTGACGCGATTGCTCGACTGCGGGCTCGGCGCCACACCGAAGCAGCAGATCGTCGCGGTTCAGATGACACCCCTCGGTGAAGTCGGCGAGCGGCCGTACCAACGCGGCGGCACGATCGTGTGCCACTGCGAGCGAGTCACCATGAACGAAGTCACGTCGGCCTGTGCAGCCGCAGTACCGGCCGTCGACTTCGACGGACTGCGGCGCCGTACGAGGGCGCTGGCCGGCCGCTGCCAGGGCTTCTACTGTTTCGCGGAACTGTGTGGCCTCACCGGATGGAGTGCAGCTCCATGAGCAAGATCGCGATCGTCGGCGGTGGCCCGGCCGGTCTGTCGGCGGCGATCGAGTTGCGACGGCTCGGTGTCGAACGAGTCACGGTGTACGAGCGCGAGCGGCACGCCGGCGGGATCCCTCGGCACACGAATCATCTCGGCTTCGGCGGACGCGACTTGCATCGCATGATGGCCGGCCCGCGTTACGCCCACGCTCTCATCGACCGTGTGGAGCGGGCCGGCGCCGAGCTGCGACTCGGCACGCCGGTGTTCTCGCTCGACCAGCTCGACGCCGATGCCGTGATCTTGGCGACCGGCGTGCGCGAGCGCCCACGGGCAGCCCGTCTCGTACCCGGCGATCGACCCGCCGGAATCTTCACGACCGGCTCGGTGCAGCAACTGTCGATGGCCGGCCGCCGCATCGGCACCCGAGCAGTCATCGTCGGCGCCGAGCACGTCAGCTTCTCGGCCATCCTCACCCTCGCTCACACGGGTTGTCGATCGGTGGCGATGGTCACCCACCTCCCTCGTCACCAGTCGTACGGCGTCGTCAAGTTGGCGACGGCGTCGTGGCGTCGCGTGCCGGTGCTCACCGGCGTCGAGATCGCCGAGATCGTCGGCCGGCGACGGGTCGAACGCGTCGTCTTGAGCGACGGCCGAACAATCGCCTGCGACACCGTGGTCTTCACCGGCGATTGGATCCCCGACAACGAGCTGGCGCGGCACATCGGGTTGAGGATGAACCCGGCGATCAAGGGCCCGGCGGTCGATCACGCATTTCGAACCTCGCGAGACGGAGTCTTCGCCATCGGCAACCTCGTCCACCGTGTGGCGGCCGCAGATCGGTGCGCGCTGGATGGTCGGGCGGTGGCGGCTGAGGTGGTTCGGTCGCTAGCGTGAACGTCTCGCCGCGGGCGTGGCGAAACTGGCAGACGCGCAGGGTTTAGGTCCCTGTTCCGCAAGGAGTGTGGGTTCAAGTCCCTCCGCCCGCACCGGCAACAACCTGGGGCTTCATGAAGATCGACATCCAATTCAGCCCTGCTGCCAACGACTGGCCGGCGCTGCGCGACGCGGTGTTGCGAGCCGAAGCCGACGGCTACAACACCACGTGGGTCTTCGATCACTTCGACGGTGCCATGATCCAGGGAGACCGTCCGATGTTGGAGTGCTTCACCCTTCTCGGGGCGCTCGCCACGGCGACCACCACGATCGGTCTCGGCCCACTGGTGGCCAACGTCGCCAACCGACATCCGGCCGTGCTCGCCGCGGCGGCATCGAGTGTGCAGCGCATCAGCGAAGGACGGCTCGTGCTCGGGCTCGGTGCGGGTGCCTCTCCGTCGAGCAAGTGGAGCGCCGAGCACTCGGCTCGCGGCATCCCCCTGCACGCCGACATCGCCGACCGTCACGCGGCGGTCGTCGAGCAGATCCGCGTGGTCCGCGCCTTACCGGAAGCGATACCGATCATCATCGGTGTCAACAGCGTGCGCCTGGCGACCCTGGCAGGGCAGCTCGCCGACGGCATCAACGTGCGTCTCTCGCACGATCGCGCAGCAGAGCTGATCGTCGCCGCTCGCGAAGCTGCTGGGGGTCGCCCGTTCGATGTCAGCGGCTGGACTTTCGACGAGGTCGACGACATGCGCGAGCATGCTGAGGACTTGGGCCTCGACCGACTGGTCCTCACTCGTCTCGGAGCAATCACGTGAACATCTTTGACCTGTCGACACCGGCGCTGTTGATCGACGCCGACGCCCTCGACTTCAACCTGGCGACCATGGCCGCAGTGCACCCCGGGAGCAGGTTGCGGCCACACGTCAAGGCCCACAAGTGCACGTCGCTGGCGGCTGCCCAATATGCGTACGGGCATCACTCGTTCACGTGCGCGACACCTCGCGAAGTGCTCGGCATGGCGGCCGCCGGCCTCGGCGACGACCTTCTGCTGGCCAATGAGACCCTCGACCCGGCACGCCTGTCGGCATTGGCGGCGGCGCAGGACAACGCCTTGATCACCGTGGCGGTGGACTCGAACGAGACCGTCGACGCCGCTGCCGCCGCGGGCTTGAAGTACGTGCTCGTCGACGTCAACGTCGGTCTCCGTCGCTGTGGTTGCCTGCCGGGCGAGGCGGGCCATCTTGCAGATCACGCCCGGGATCGCGGGCTCGTCGTGCGTGGGGTGATGGGGTACGAGGGGCACCTCATGGCCATGGCCGACCGGGCCGCGCAGCGCGCCAGCGTTGCGGAGGCGATGGAGAAGTTGATGGTCGCCAGCCTGCTGGTCGGTGGCGACATCATCAGCGCCGGAGGCACCGACACCTATGACTTGCACGATCAGGTCAACGAGATTCAGGCCGGCACCTACGCGTTGATGGACACCTACTACGGCGGTCGCGGTCATCCGTTCAAGCAGGCGTGCTTCGTGCTCGCAACCGTCATCTCCGCCAACGACGAGTACGCCGTCGGAGACGCGGGAACGAAGACTCAAGGCATGGATCATGGCAACCCTGCCATCGAAGGAGCCGTCGTGCGCTTCCTCTCCGACGAGCACATCACGTTCGCGGCACCGACTCGCCCTGCACTGGGCGATCGGGTGAAGTTGATCCCGGCGCACATCGATCCGACGATGGCCATGCACGAGGCGGCGTTCCTCGTGCGCGGTGACGAAGTGATCGACCGGTGGCCGATCGATCTACGCGGCTGGTGACCGCTAGTCCTCGAACTGCTGCAGCGCG
>JANYKU010000157.1 GCA_025358075.1 Ilumatobacteraceae bacterium | reverse complement strand
GCCTTGTACTTGCTCATCGAGCCTTCGCCGTTCTTGAAGCCGCCGTTGCGGGCCAGCCATGCGGCACGCCAGATCAGCAACCGGGCGGCGTCGATCTCGACGGCCATGTTGGCGAGCTTGAAGGCGATCGCCTGGTGCATCACGATCGGCTTGCCGAACGCCTTGCGCTCCTTGGCGTAGTCGAGGGCGAACTCGTAGGCCGCGCGAGCGATGCCGAGCGCCTGAGCCCCGACTGCCGGGCGGGTGGCCTCGAACGTTGTCATCGCCGGCTGCTTCTCGCCGCTGTGGCCCATCTCACGAGCCCGCGCCAGCTTGGCGTCGAGCTTCTCCTTGCCACCCAGAAGGCACCGGCCGGGCACGCGGCAATCGTCGAGCACGACCTCAGCGGTGTGCGAGGCCCTGATGCCATGCTTCTTGTACTTCTGGCCCTGGCTGAGGCCCTTGGTACCGGGCGGGACGATGAACGACGCCTGCCCACGGCCCTTCAACTCCGGGTCGACCGCGGCGACGACGACATGGATGTCGGCAATCCCACCGTTGGTGATCCACGCCTTGGTGCCGTTGAGCACCCACTCGTCGTTGGCCTCGTCGTACACGGCGCGGGTGCGCAGCGACGACACGTCGGAACCGGCGTCGGGCTCGCTAACGCAGAATGCGCCGAGGGCCAACTTCTGCGCATCGCCGTAGCACTGCGGGATCCACTCCATCACCTGGTCAGGGGTGCCGTTGCCGCTGATTCCGGCCGCCGCCAGCGCCGAACCCATGATCGCCATGCCGATCCCGGCGTCGCCCCAGAACAGCTCCTCGATGGCGACCGGCAAGGTCAGCCCGGTCGGGTCACTGAAGCTGTTGAGCAGGAACTCCCAGCCATACAGACCGATCTCGGCCGCCTGCTGCACGATCGGGTACGGAAACTCTTCGCGCACGTCCCATTCGTGACCGGCCGGACGGATGACGTCCTCGGCGAAATCGTGGACCCACTTCTGGATCTGCAGTTGGTCCTCGTTGAGGGCAAAGTCAGCCATTTCGTCTGCTCCTGGTCGTAAGTTACCTGCGGGTAACTATACCAGCGGGTAACCCTTCGGTGTCAACCCCTGGGAATGGCCAACAACGCTGGGGCGATCGTTTCGTAGATCAACTTGGCACCCGGCTTGTAGACGTGCACGCCGTCCCACCGGTAGCCGAGATTGGTGGCAATGGCCTGGTCGTTGCACCATTCCGTCGGCCCGTTGACAAATGACACGTTGGCCGGGTCGGCGGCAGCAACTTGACGCAGCAGGTCGTTCAAGTGCGCCACTCGGGCATCGTCGGCTCGCTCGGGAAGTGCCGGCACGCCGGCACCTTTGACGTCTTTCGGTCGCATGCACGGCACCTCGAGCAAGGCCACCTTGGAGCCCGCCGAACGAAGCGCGGCAACGCCGATCCCGAGGTCGTCGATGAACCGCTTGTCGGCAGCGGGAGTGTTGAAAGCGATCAACTGACCGCCGACTTCGACATCGAACACGTCCCACGCGCCGAGCACCACCAAGGCGATCTGCGCGTGGGCCTTGGTGGCCGCCTTGCCCCACTTGTCGGACCATCCACCACAGTCGGCAAACGACCGGTTGAAGCCGGCGCGCTTGGACCGCACATTGCCATCGATGTACACGCTGCATCCTTCGACGGATCCATCAGTGATCGTGAAGGCGCTCTCGATGCCCGATGGAAGGTTGATCGCCAGCGCATGTGCTTGCGAGTCGCCGACGATCACCAGTCGTGCCGGCCCCGCCGGCTGTATGGGAGCGACGCTGACGACCGTCGGTTGCGTGCTGCTGGCAACCGCTCCGGCGACCGTCGGCGTGGCCTGGCTGGTACCTGCGGGCACGGTGGCCGTTTGCGATGCGGCTGCCGCTGCTGCTTCCACCTTCGTGAGATCGATCGAGACGTTGTCGCCACCTGCGGCCCGATCGAACGGTTGAACGTTGGCGAAGAACACCAACAGCGACGAACCGAGCGCGGCGATCACCACACCGCCGGCGATCGTGCGAGTCGACCAATCGATGTCTCGTTGGCGGGCGAACCATCGCCGCAGACCGCCCTTGCGGATCGGCGTTTCGATGTAGGTGTACGAAAACTCCGACACCACGACCGTCAGCGACATGGCCATGATGAACTTGGTCCACGTGCCGTCGTAGGCGCCGCACAGCACCGAGATCGGCCAGCTCCACAGGTAGACGCCATACGAGCGCTTGCCGACGGTCACCAGTGCCCGCGACCCGAAGAACGACCGCGACCACGTGGCTGCAGGGTGCACGACGACGGCGATCGCTACGAGGGAGAGCACTGACACGGAGGCGAGCTGCCAGCGATACATCGACCGGTCGGTGAGATGGACGACCGTGAAGGCGTACACCAACAATGCCGCGGCACCCAGGCCGACAACGCTCAACACCGAACCGGCACGGCTCGACGAGGCTGCCTTCGCCCTCCACGGCCGCCACAGGAATGCCGCACCGGCACCCAGCAGCAACCCGCTGCAACGAGTGAACGTCGACAGGTACAACAGGTTGACGCGATCGGAAGTCAACACGCTCGCAGACGCCAACCACCACGTGAGCAGCATCACGCCAACCGAGACGCCGAGGATCGATCGCCCGATCGGGCCCGTGCCGCGCTTGCGGCGGGTGAGCAAGTAGAAAGCGATCGGCCACATCAGGTACCACTGCTCTTCGACCGCCAGGCTCCACAGGTGTCGCAGCGGCGAGAAGTTGCCGAAGTACTGCGCGCCCCCGAAGATCTGCCCCCAGTTGGCGAAGTAGAAGATGCCCGGCAGGTAGTCGCGGTGCAGGTCCGACTGCTGCTGGGCCGTGCCGAACAGCGCCACCCACACTCCGATGGCGATCAACACGGTGAACAGGGCCGGCAACAACCGACGGGCGCGGCGCAGCCAGAACTGCGAGAGCCGCACGCCTCCGGTGGTCTCCTTCTCCTCCAGCAGTAGCGAGGTGATCAGGTAGCCGGACACGACGAAGAAGACCTCGACGCCCAGGAACCCACCGTGCATCCATCCGAAACCGGCGTGGTAGAAGATGACTGCGATGACCGAGATCGCCCGCAGGCCATCGAGCCCAGGCTGATAGCCCATGGGCATCGGGTCACGGCGACTTGGCCGCGGATCCGAACGCCTACGGGATTCGAAATCGGAGAGCCGATCGAGGGCGCGGTGTTCGAGCATTTCAGTCACTGATCCGCACATTCTCGCAGCCAGCCGGCGCCACCGCCGGCATCTGACGATGTAGGCCCCACGTCACGACGAGACCAACGGCGCCGGCGCACAGCACGGCGCCTGCGGTGTACGGGCTCCAGATGCCGACGCGGTCGAACAACGCACCCGCCGCCGGAGGCCCCACGACCCGAGCAACTGCGGTCGCTGACTGCTGAAAGCCCAACGCCTCGCCGCGGCGATCGGGTGGCGCGTGTTCGGTGACCAGTGAGGTGATCGATGGTGACGCAATGCCTTGACCGACCGACAGCAACAGGAGCGCGAGGATCAGCACCGGCCAGACCTTGGCGACGGCGGTGACGCCGAGACCGACCACGAGGAAGCCGAGCCCGATGGCGAACAGGCGCTGTGTGCCGTATCGATGCACGAGGTGCCCGTATGCGCCGCCTTGGATCACGACGAGGACCAACCCGATGCCGAGGAAGACGGCGGCAGACGAGGCCTCGGTCAACCCGAAGCGACGATCGCCGAACAGCGAGAAGGTCGCCTCGAACGCCGTGAATGCCACGACGGTGATGAAGCCGACGACAGCCAGGCGGCGGAGAATGGGAGAGGTCGGCACCGTCAAGCCGCGGTGTGCCGCACGATCGCCAGGATGATGAGTCTCCGGAAGGCGGATCACCGCGGCAACCGCGTTGATCGAGGCGAGAACACCGGCGACGTAGAACGGCACGTGCGGACCGCCCAGCGCGGCGAGCCCTCCGATGGCCGGGCCCAGCACGAAACCGACGCCGAATGCCGCGCCGAGCAGACCGATCAACCGTGGCCGTTCTGCTTCGGGTGCCAGATCGGCAACGGCCGCCTGGGCCACCGACAAGCTGCCACCAGACGCGCCGTCGATGATCCGGCCTGCGAACAGCAGCCACAAGACTCCGGCGGCACCGGTGACGAAGCTGCCAACGGCGGTGCCCACCAGCGAGATGATGATCACTGGCTTGCGACCGATGCGATCCGACAACCGGCCGAGCAGTGGCGCACACAGCAACTGGGCCAGCGAGAACGACGCAAACAAGAACCCGACCGTGAGACCCGAGGCCCCGAATCGCTCGGCATAACGACCGAGGATCGGCACGATGATGCCGAACCCGATGAGGTCGAGCGCCACGGTGGT
>JANYKU010000156.1 GCA_025358075.1 Ilumatobacteraceae bacterium | reverse complement strand
CGAGGCGGTCCGTGAGGCCTTCAGCGACCGGGCCGAGGCCCGCCAACGGGTCCGCGACAGTGGCGTCCTCGGGTTGATCGCCTCCCCCGAGCAGCGCGTGGTGATCCAACAGATTGCCGGTCTGATGTCGCTCCTCGAAGGCCACGGCGACGTGACGATGAGCCGCGCAGTGGGCGATCTGATTCCGAATGCCGGTCGATTTGCATCCGTGCTGCAGGCCCGGCGGCGACGTGCCAATCCACTCACCCGACTGACACTGCGGTTGACCGGCATCGAGGGCAAGCTCAACCAATACGCGGCCGGCGAACGGTTCATCGCCGCGATCGAGGCCAAGAGCGGGCCGCGCGCCGTCGACGTCTGCTGGACCGCACCCGAGAACCTCCCGTCGCTCGAAGAGATCCGGGATCCGCAGCGATGGCTCGACCGCATGGGCGCGCTCGTTGGCTGAAGCCTCGCCGGCCATGCTGGAGTTGCTCGCCAACTGCACGTTCCCGCCGCCCGGTACGGAGGTCACCTGCGCCGTCTCCGGAGGCGCCGATTCGATGACACTGATGATCCTGGCCGTGGCCGCCGGCTGCAACGTCACCGCAGTTCACGTCGATCATCGCCTGCGGTCAGGGTCGGATCGCGAGGGAAACGTCGTGGCCGGCGCAGCGCGGCGATTCGGTGCCGCGTTCCGCTCGGAGACGATCGACGTGGGCGACGGTCCGAACTTGGAGGCACGGGCCCGAGACGCCCGCTACGCGGTCCTGCCCGCCGACGTCATGACCGGCCACACCGCCGACGACCAGGCCGAGACCATGTTGCTGAACCTGATGCGCGGTGCTTCGAGCAGTGGCCTGGCGGCGATGCGGCCCGGATTCCGGCGACCCCTCCTCGCCCTCCGGCGGGCTTCGACCGAAGATCTGTGCCGAACGCTGGAGCTCACCGTGGTCGACGACCCGTCCAATCGCGACCCGGCGTACCTGCGCAACCGGGTGCGCCACGAACTGTTGCCGGCGATGAATGCGCTGGCCCGACGCGATCTGGTACCGGTGCTGACCCGCCAGTCGGGGCTACTGCGCGATGACGCCGACCTGCTCGACGAACTGGCGGCCGCCCTCGACCCGACCGATGCCAAGCAGCTGGCCGCAGCACCCCTGCCGCTGGCCCGGCGCGCCGTACGGCGCTGGCTGGCCACCGATCACCCGCCCGATGCCGCCACCGTCGATCGTGTCCTGCGTGTCGCCGGCGGCCTGGCCAGCGGCTGCGACATCGGCGCCGGACGCCGCGTCGAGCGATCTCGCCAACGATTACGCCTCTTCGGCAATCCAACGAACACCCCGAGCCGATAGCCTCGCTATCCGGAATGTTCGCACGCGATGGAGGAAAATACTGATGCCGCCGAGGCTTCGTGGCAAGTGGGCGCTCGGCATCACTCCCCGCAACTTCACCTGGATCATGAAGGACAAGCTCGCCGTCTGCGAGCGTCCGGGTGGGTACGGCGACAACCACCGGCGCGTCCGCCGGCAAGAAGAGATCATCTGGCTTCGCGAGAACGGGTTCGGTTGCCTGATCAGCATCATTCCGGCGCCGCACAACCTGCACAACTACGACGAGCTCGCCCTTCCGTACCTCCACCGGCCGTTCACCGGCGTCGAGGATCTCGGCCAGTGGCTGCGCAACTTCTACGTCGAGCTCGGCGCCCTGCTCGAAGGCAGCACCAAGGTCATCGTGCACAACGAGCCGGTCGACGACCGCCTGATCGGGATCATGGGCGGCTACATCCGCTGGAGTGGCCTTGTCGACGACGCGTCGCAGGCCATCGCCATCACCGAGCGCATCGCCGGTCGTCAGCTCGACCCGTTCGCCCGTGAAGTCATCTTGATGGTGCATCAACTGCGCTAGCAGCGACGACGCCTCGAACGAGTGCGGAAGCGCCCGAAGAGCGAACCCTATGCTGGCGGGCATGACCGATTCCCCAGCCGCCTGGCACCCGGATCCCATGGCCCGCCACCAACTGCGCTATTGGGATGGCAAGGTCTGGACCGACCATGTCAGTGACAACGGCGTGCAAGGCACCGATCCCGTGCGGCCCCGCGGCCTCGACAAGCTCGACGCCGCGCTGACGGTCGGCAACGAGGGTGATGCCGCCAAGATCCAGCAGCAGCTACATGGCGAATCGCGATTCCGCAGCGCCCAGGTCGGCGACGCGGCCTTCGTCGGCGGCGGCACGATCTTCACCGAGCCGATCCTGGTGGTCAACCAGAAGGCCAAGCTGATCGAGCTCAAGAACCAGTACAGCGTGTTCGACCAGAACGGCACGCAGATCGCCTCGGTCAACGAGATCGGTCAGAGCGCGGCGAAGAAGGCCGTTCGCCTGCTGACCAGCTTCGACCAGTTCTTGACGCACAAGCTGGAGATCGCCGACAGCGCCGGAAACATCGTGCTCCGTGTGACCCGACCGGCCAAGGTGATGAAGAGCACGGTGATCGTCAGCGACGGCAACGATCAAGAGATCGGCCGGATCGTGCAAGACAACGTGTTCGGCAAGATCCATTTCACGTTGCAGGCCGGCGGCCACACCTACGGCGCGATCAAGGCAGAGAACTGGCGGGCGTGGAACTTCCGCATCGAAGACCACACCGGCGTCGAGGTGGCGCGGATCACCAAGACGTTCGAGGGCATCGCCAAGACCATGTTCACCACGGCCGACAACTACGTCGTGCAGGTGCACACCCAGATCCCGCAGCCGCTGAACTCCCTGGTCGTTGCGGCTGCCCTGTCGGTCGACACCGCCCTCAAGCAGGATTCACGAGGTCTCGGCTAGTAACCTCCGAGGTATGCGCGGACAACGGGTGCTTGTCAGCGGCATGGGCGGCGAGCTTGGTTCGCTCGTCGCGTCGCTGCTCGAAGCCGAGCCCTGGGTGGGCTCGATTCTCGGCATCGACATCGACCCGCCGCGGCGCCGGCTGCATCGCAGCGAGTTCCATCTCATCGATCCACGAGATCGTCCACGCATCGTCGACCTCGTTGCTCGTTTCGATCCGCATGTACTCGTGCACCTCGCCGTCTGGGAGCCCGACGCACGCGCCGGCACCAATCTCGCCAAGCGGCTCACCTGCGATTCGGCGACCTCGATCATCTCGGCCGCGGCCGAATGCCCGTCCTTGCAGGCAATCGTGGTGCGCAGCGGAATCGAGATCTATGGTCGTGGGCGCGGCGCCCTGACCCGGCCCGACGAAGACGCTCCCACCCACCCGACCAGCGAATACGGGCGAATGGTCGCCGCCATCGAGACCACGGCGCACAGCGTCGGCAGCCGGGTCGGCGTTGCCGTCAGTGCGCTCCGGCTTGCACCGGTGCTCGGGCCCCACGTGCCCAGCCCACTCGGTCGGGCGCTCCGTCAGCCCGTGGTGCCGTTCAGCATGATGGCCGATTCGGCTTTCGCCGTCACGATCGACTCCGACGCGGCACGCGCGTTCGTTGCTGCCGCCGAGCAACGGCCCCAGGGCCCGCTCAACGTCGTCGCCCCTGGGGCGATCACGACACTGCAGGCGATCTGGCGGGGCCGGCGGCTGCCGCTGCCGCTGTTCGGTCCCGAGTGGCGGTTTGCCCGCCACGTCAGCCACGTGCTCGGCGCCCCACTGCCCGAGCACGTGATGGAGCTCATCCATCGTGGCCGGCTTGCCGACGGCTCCAGATTGACCTCGACCCTCGGCATCAAGCCACAGGTCACCACGCAGCAGGCGATCGATCGGCTGTTCGCGTGGGAGGCCATCGTGCGCATTCCTTCGAGCCAGGCAGCGTGACGATGGGCGCCGTCATCCGCCTCCCGCGAACGTGGTTCGAGCCCGACCCGGTCGACGAGTGGGGCCGCGACGCACGGCTCATCGAACTGCTCACGCCCGCGGCACGGCTGCGATGGGACGTCAGTGTGGGCGGCGTGAACCACCTGCCGAAGCGCGGCGGTGCCTTGCTGGTCACCAACTCGAGACGATTCTCGCTCAGCGCGATCTACGCCGCATGGGCGCTCAGCGACGCGCTCGGTCGCCCGGTTCGGTTCGGCGGTCGGCCCGACATCGCCCCGATCGGTCCGTTGATGCAACGCCTCGGCGGCCTGCTCAACAAGCCCGAAGAGATCCGCAGCGCGCTGCGCGATGGCGAGTTGGTCGTGGTGTCGACCCGAGGCACTCGCAATCCGCGCCACGCCGGTCCCGTCGATCCTGGGCTGATCGCCACGGCGGTCGTCACCGGTACTCCCGTGTTTCCTGTGGCGTCGATGAGCTCCCCCATGGGGCGCGCAGCGCGTGTGGAGGTCGGCCCACAGATCCGGCCGCAGCGCAAGCGGCGCGGTTCGCTGGCCGAGCTGGAGCTGGCCGAGATCGCCCAGCGCCACATCCAACGCCTGCTCGACGGTCTCGGTGGTATGCACACGGGGGTCACCCCGGTCGATTGGTTGGCGGAGGGCTGAATGGCATACGCAACCGCCAACGACGGCGCCAGGCTCCACTACGAAGCGTTCGGGCGGCGCGACTCGCCTGCGGTGCTGATGATCCAGGGGCTCGGCACCGACAAACACGGCTGGGACATGCAGCGCTTCACGCTCGCCCGCCACTACCGCGTGATCGCTTTCGACAACCGCGGCGCCGGTCGCAGCGACAAGCCGTTCGGCACGTACTCGCTGGAGCAGATGGCCGACGACGCCGTGACGGTTCTCGATCACGCCGGGGTCGCTGCAGCCAACGTTGTCGGTGCCTCGATGGGTGGGGCGATCAGCCAAGTGATGGCCGTGCGCCATCCGACGCGGGTGCTGTCGTTGACGCTCTGCTGCACTGCGTGCCGCAATCCCCCGTGGCGCCGCGAGCTGCTGGAGAGCTGGATGACGACGGCGCAAGAGCGCGGCATGGGTACGATGGCGGGCCAAGCCGCCCGCTGGGTCATCGGGCCGCGATCGTTCCGGCGCCTGCTCCCAACGTTCGGTTGGCTGGGGCCGCTAGGGATGGCTCGCCCGACCCATTCGTTCGCTGCCCAGGTGCGGGGCATCCTCGACGCCCCCGACGAGCTCGCCGACGAACTGCGCAAGATCAACGTGCCGACGCTGGTGATGGTCGGCAATCAAGACATCCTCACGCCGCGCGGCGACAGCGAGGAGATCGCCGATCGCATCCCCGGCGCCGAACTGGTCGTGATCTCCGGCGCGGCTCACGGCTTCATGGTCGAGCACGCCAGCACCTTCAACAAGATCCTCAAGGACTTCCTGCGCAGGGTCAATCAGGCAGGCCCGATCGTCGCGGTCGCCACCTGAGATGATCGAGTTCGACATCGGCCTGCGCGACCGGATGGTCGCCAATCTCGCACGCCACGACGTCGACACGATCGCCTCCGACGACCGGCCACGCGCCGCTGTTGCGATCATCGTCGTTGGCAGCGATGTCGTCGGCGACGATCAGCCGTACCCACCCGACGAGCTCGGCATGACCGGCGTGCCGGGCGATGTGGTCGGCTTCGACGGGG
This sequence comes from Ilumatobacteraceae bacterium, assembly GCA_025358075.1. Taxonomy (GTDB): domain Bacteria; phylum Actinomycetota; class Acidimicrobiia; order Acidimicrobiales; family Ilumatobacteraceae; genus JAENVT01. Next base: position 10,007 of record JANYKU010000156.1, on the reverse strand, counting down.
GGATCGCCGGCGTCGCCGGTGGCGCGGCGTTCTTGCTGTGCCGTCGTGCCGCGAAGATGACCCGCCACGCCGGGCAATGGGCGCTGCCCGGCGGACGACTCGACGAGGGCGAATCGGTCGAGGCCGCAGCGCTGCGCGAGATCCACGAAGAGCTCGGCCTCACGATCCAGCCCGCCGATGTGCTCGGCCGGCTCGACGACTACCCGACCCGGTCGGGCTTCGTGATCACCCCGCTCGTCGTCTGGGGCGGTTCCGATGTCGAGCTCTCCCCGGATCCTCGTGAGGTCGCCCATGTGCTGCACGTCGGCCTGCACGAGCTGTGCCGCGCCGACTCGCCGCGCTTCGTGTCTATCCCGGAAAGCAGTCGCCCGGTCGTGCAGCTGCCGATTGGGCGCAACCTCATCCATGCGCCCACCGGGGCGATCCTCCTGCAGTTCCGTTGGGTGGCGATCGAAGGTCAGGCGCCCGCCCGCGTCAGCGAGTTCGAGCAGCCCGTCTTCGCCTGGCAATAGGCCGGGTCAGTGCCGGCCGGAATGGCCGAAGCCGCCGCCGCGGTCGTCACCGTCGAGGATGTCGACGACGTGCCAGCCGACCTCCTCGACGCGTTGGATCACGAGTTGGGCGAGACGATCGCCGCGGTTGACGACGAACGGCTGCGACGGATCCGTGTTGAGCAAGATGAGCTTGATCTCGCCGCGGTAGGTGGAATCAATCAGTCCCGGCGCGTTGGCCAGGGTCAGGCCGTGGTTCAACGCGTTGCCACTGCGCGGCAGTACGAAGCCGGCATAACCGATCGGGACGGCAATCGAGATCCCGGTCGGCATCAGCAATCGACCGCCGCCGGCAGCCACGATCCCGTGCTCACGTGCTCGTAGGTCGAGCCCGGCATCACCGACGTGCGCGTACGACGGCAGCGGCAGGTCGGGATCGAGAAGAACGATCGGCACGGGGAGCACAGCCTGCGACTCTGCCACACCGAGGGGACCGCTGACTACGCTCCGACGAATGGCTTCCCCATCGCGACCTCCGAGCGTCGACGCTCTGGCGCGGGCGATGGCCGGCAGCAGGCTGCCCCATGCGGTGTGCGTCGAGTTGGCCCGCCAGGCGATCGCCGAGGGGTCGGCGAGCTATCAGCGCACCGCGGCGATCGGCCGGGCGGAGACGTTTGCCCGCTCGTTGCTCGGCCCGGTGATCAATGCGACTGGTGTTCTGCTGCACACCAACCTCGGGCGAGCGCCGATGGCGGTGACTCACCCGGCGACGGCGATGAACATCGAGTTCGATCTGCGAACGGGCGACCGCGGATCGCGACAGCAGGTCGTGGGTTCGCTGTTGGCCATGCTGTGCGGCGCCGAGTCGGCGATGGTCGTCAACAACAACGCTGCCGCAGTGCTGCTCGTGCTCGCCGCCACCGCCCGCGATCGCCAGGTCTTGGTCAGCCGCGGCGAGAGCGTCGAGATCGGCGGCGGCTTCCGCATCCCCGACGTGATGGAGCAGTCCGGCGCGAAGCTGGTCGACGTCGGCACCACCAACCGAACTCGACTGTCCGACTATCGCAAGGCGCTCAGTCGCAAGAACGCCGACGTGGCGGCAATCCTGAAGGTGCATCCGAGCAACTTCCGCGTCGAGGGTTTCGTCGAGGCGACAACCGTGGCGGAGTTGGCGACGCTCGCCGTTCCGGTGATCGCCGACATCGGCAGCGGGTTGATCGATGCCAACTGCCCGTGGCTTGCCGGCCCTCCGCCCTCGTGGCTGCATGGCGAGCCGGCTGCTCGGCAATCACTCGACGATGGCGCCGCGCTGGTCACGTTCAGTGGCGACAAGTTGCTCGGCGGGCCGCAAGCGGGGATCATCGCCGGACGGTCTGATCTGGTGGCGCTGTGCATGCAGCATCCACTGGCTCGTGCGTTGCGGCCCGGAGCACACGTGATGGCTGCGGTGCAACGCACTGCTCTTAGCTACCTCGACAAGACAGCAACCACCGTGATCCCGTTCTGGGCGATGGTGGCCGCCACCACCGACGAGCTGCGCGCCAGAGCAGACAAGATCATCGCCGCCGCGGGAATCGGTGCGGTCGAACCGACGCAAGCCATCCCCGGTGCCGGCTCGGCGCCCGGCAGCACGATCGAATCCGTCGGGATCCGCATCGCCGGCGATCGACTCGCAGAGCTGCGGGCGTGCACCCCGCCGGTGATCGCTCGTACTCGCGACGGGTGCACGTTGCTCGACCTGCGCACCATCGACCCCGACAGCGACGAGGCGGTCGTGGCGGCCTTGCAACGATGCGCGTAGTTGCCACTGCCGGTCACGTCGACCACGGCAAGTCGTCACTGGTCGAAGCGCTGACGGGAACCAACCCCGACCGGTTCGAGGAGGAGCGCAGCCGCGGGCTGACGATCGACCTCGGCTTCGCTCACACGACCCTCCCGAGCGGCGCGGGAATCAGCTTCATCGACGTGCCCGGTCACGTGAGGTTCCTTCGCAACATGCTGGCCGGTGTCGGCGGGGTCGATGCGTGCATGTTCGTGGTCGCTGCCACGGAGGGCTGGAAGCCGCAGAGCGAGGAGCACCTGCGGATCCTCGAGTTGGTCGGGATCAGCCACGGCATCATCGCCCTCACCAAGGTCGATCTCGTCGACGACGAGTGGCGCCAGCTACAGGAGTTGGAACTTCGCGATCGACTGGCTGGTTCGTTTCTGGAGGCAGCACCCATCGTGCCGGTCAGCGCTACCACGGGCATGGGGCTCGACAAGCTGCGCGGTGCACTCGACGACCTGGTCGGCAGCACGCCGGCCGCAGCCGACCGCGGGCGTCCGCGGCTGTGGATCGACCGCGTGTTCGCGGCCAAGGGCAGCGGCACGGTCGTGACGGGAACGCTCACCGGCGGTTCGTTGAGCGCCGACCAACAGGTGCGAGCTGCCACCTACGACGTGCGCATCCGTGGCGTGCAGTCGCATGGAACGAGCGAGCAGTCGATCGGCCCGGGCAATCGTGTCGCCTTGAACCTGGTCGGCGTCGATCACACGCAGCTGGAGCGTGGCGACGCAGTGATCATCCCCGAGCAGTGGCGACCGACGCGACGCCTCGACGCCTCGCTGCATGTGCTGCCGGCGGTTCGGCACGAGGTGACCCGTCGCGGTGCCTACTTCGCCTACATCGGGTCCGGCGAGGTTCCCGTGAAGGTGCGGGTGCTGGGCACCGACTCGATCCAGCCGGGCGGCAACGGGTTGGTTCGCCTGCACCTCGCCAGGCCGCTTCCACTGATCCCCGGCGATCGGTACGTGCTACGCGAATCGGGGCGTGACGAGACGGTGGGCGGTGGTGAGGTGCTCGACGTCGCCCCGGTGTTGCCCGCTTCGAAGGCCAGACCCGACCGGTCGATCGATCGGATGATCGCCGAGCGCGGTTGGATCGACGTCGATGATCTCGTGGCGATCACCGGCGAGCGGCGCGAGCCGACGTTCGGCCGTCACCTGGTCTCGCCCGACTGGTTGCACACAACGCAGGTCGAGGTGACGGCGAGGATCGAGGCCGCCGGCGAGTTGGGTCTCGACGTCGCCGAGCTCGACGATCGCCGACGCTGGGTCGTGAACCTTCTCGACGGCGTGAAGGTCGAGGCGGGCCGAGCCCGACGTGCCGACACCCGCGACCCGCTCGACGACCATCCGTTCGTGGCTGCTCTCCTTGCGGGCGGCGTCGCACCACCAGACCCATCCGGCGTCGACAAGGCGCAGCTGCGCGAGTTGCTGCGGCGCAAGTTGATCGTCGAACGCGATGGCGTGTACTTCCACCCCGCCACCATCGAACAGGTTGCCGCCGCTGCGGCCCGCCTGCTGGAGCTGTCACCCGAGGGGTTCACCGTCGCCCAGTTGCGTGACGATCTCGGCGTCTCCCGCAAGTACGCGCTGCCGTTGGTGAACGAGCTCGACGCTCGCGGTGTCACTCGGCGTCGCGGCGACGTGCGGGTGGCCGGGCCGCGCTTGCCCGGCGGCGCAGCGTCGGAACCCTCCTGAGCCCGCGCTGCTTGGTGTGATCGAGACTTCGTTCGAGGTCGCGCGCCGCTTGGGCGACGCGGACATCGTTGGTGATGACCTCGCCGAACTGCTGAGGGTCGGCGAGCAACCAGCTGTGTGAACCGTCGATGACGGTTCCTTCGACACCGGAGGCAACGCACAACGCCTCGAACGACTCGCGCGGGATGATGCCGTCGCGCGACGCCCACAGGATCGTGATGGGGATGCCGCGATCGCGCAGCCGTTCGAGCTCGGCGCGAAGGTCCGCGCGCCTCGCCAGGTTGGCAACCTTGACGATGGCACGCGGGTTGCGCAACAGATTGGGGAGCAGGTCTTCGAAGACCACGGGAAGCACCCGGGTGGCCTGCCGCATCGGCCACACATCGCCGGGGAAGTGCAGGCCCCAGTCCCACAACGGCCGTTCGGCAGCGCTGCGCAACGTGCGCCCGCTGCGCCACGCCGAACCACCGATCGAGTTCACCAGCACGAGCGAGCGCACACGTGACGGCATGTCGTGAGCCAGCTTGATAGCGACACCGCCGCCGAAGGAGTGACCGACCAGCACGGCGGGCTCGTCGATCTCCAACGCGTCGAGCAGGTCGGCGACCCACTTGGCATAACCGCTCATCGAGAAGGCATCTCCGACCAGATCCCCGGTGCCGCCGAAGCCCGGCATCGACGGGGCGATCACCAGACATCCCTGCTCGGCGATCGCCTCGATCACCTTGCGATACGTGTGCTGGGCGAGAGCCCAACCATGCAGCAGCACCACGGGCATGCCTTCGCCCGCAACGCTGTACGCGGCGGGTTTGCCCTGCACCCAGGTGCGCTGGTTGACGACGATCACGGCTCAAGAACTCTTACTGTTTGGGACGCCGCTCACGGTAGTCACGCGCGGCACCTTCTTCGGGCTCCACTTCCAACGTCACTCCATCGATGGCGACGACCCTCAACGTGGCACCGGCCTTGATCGGCGTCGCCCGATTGGTTCGTGCTCGCCACCGCGCACCGCTGACCAGTGCCACTCCGTCGGGATCGATCGATGTCGTTGCCGTACCTTCGTTGCCGATCATCCACTCGCGCCCGATGGTCGGCGTGGCGAATCGGGTGCGAACCATCGATGGCATTCCGACGATGAACGTCAGCATCACACCGCCGACGGCGACGACGAGGGTGATCCAGCTGAGCCGCAGATCGTTGCCGGGCACCGGCCGATACAGATACCACGCGCCGATGATGAACAACACGATGCCGACGCCGGTCCAGGTTCTGGGAATGCCGACTTGTACATCGATGGCGAACGCGAGCATCGCCGCCAGCAGCAGCACCAACGCGACCGGTCGCACCGGCAACGAGCTGAGGCCATAACAGCCGAACAGCGCGCACACCGCGCCCACACCGCCGGCGATCCCGACGCCGGCCGTGAAGAACTCGAAGATGAGCAGCGCGATGCCGATGATGAACAGCAGGAAGGCCATCGGCGGACTGGCCACGGTGTGCATGACCTGATCGATCAAGCCGAGCCCGCTGAACACCGGAACCGTGGAGATGTTCTGCACCTCGCCCTTGTCGTTGAGCTGCTTGACGACGGTGTTGACGAGGTGACCGTCGATGGTCTTGCCATCCATGGCGAGCACCATGTTGCGAACCGTCGGCACTCCTTGATCCGTGGTGTCGAGCTTCAGCACGCCGGCGGCTCGCGCCTGGTTGAACGTCATCGAACCGTTGACCAACTCGCCCGTTGCCGCGCCGAAGCTGATCGGTTTGCCGTTGACCTCGAGCGGCGTGCTGATGTAGCCGATGCGGCTGCCACCGACCATGGCCGTGACGTCGGCGACCGCCATCAACTGCGCGGGCAGGCCATAGGCACGAGACGAGCGCGACGGACCGACCCAGATCCCGATCGGTACTTTGGCGTCGGCGACGCGCTGCAACAACGTCGTCATCTCCGCGTCAGTCACCACCGCGCCACGGCTGGTGAGTTGCAGGATCAGTGCCGACGACCCGTCGGTCTCGCTGCGCTCGATGGCGGCGACGATCGAGCGGACGACGATCTTGTCGAAGATCCCCGAGACCTGCAGCACGTCGACGGGTGCCAGCTTCGACGGATCGGTCTCCTCGGCGGCGCCGGGTGTGGTGGTGGTCGGCGGGGTCGAGGCGTGCGCGGAGGGAGGCAACAGCGACAATCCCGCCAGCCCGATAAAGGGCGCGATGAGAATGGTGATCGCTAGCCTGCGCACAAGTGCCTCCGAAGAGCGTGAATCCGCTGCAGTTCCTGACCGATGCCCACGTTGCCATCGTTGCAGGCAAGGGGGGAGTCGGGAAAACAACGGTAACTGCCGTTTTGGCTCGTGCGGCAGCCGACCAAGGACTTCGTGTGCTGGTGGTCGAGCTCGATGGCAAGCCGACCCTGGCAACGCTGGTCGGCGCCGGTGTGCAATGTCTGGCGCTGACCCCGCCGGCTGCGCTCGCCGAGTACCTCCAGACCCACGGGTTGGGTCGGGTCGCCAAACGGCTGGCCACCAGTGGCGTGATCGAGGTCGTCGCCACGGCCGCGCCGGGGATCGACGACATCGTCGTGCTGGGCAAGATCAAGCAGGTGGAACAGAGCCGCAGCTACGACCTGATCCTGGTCGATGGTCCCGCGGCGGGTCACGCCATCACCTTCTTGATGGCACCGGCCAACCTCCTCAAACTGGTGCGTGGTGGGCCGATTCGCAGCCAGGCCGCCGAGGTCGCCGAGATGTTGGCCGACCCGGCGCGCAGCCAGGTGATCCTGGTGACGTTGCCCGAGACCACGCCGGTCAACGAGGTGGTCGAGACCGCCCATGCGCTGAAGGACGACGCCGGCCTGCGACTCGGTCCCGTCGTCGTCAACGCCTACGACGAGGGCGAGGATCTGCAGCTCGATCTTGCCCCCTCCGGCTCTGCGTTGCACGCCGCCGCCGAGTTCCGCAACGCCAGACGCGAGCTCCATCGACGCGAGACGCAACGGCTCACCGACACGCTCCAGCTGGCGCAGGTGCGCCTTCCCCTGTTGGCCTCGTCGGTGCTCGACAAGGCCTCGGTCGCCGAGCTGGCCGCTGGACTTGGAGTCCAGTCGTGACCGAGCTCGACGCCATGATGTCGACGGCCGATGTCGTGGTGTGCTGCGGGTCGGGCGGCGTCGGCAAGACCACGACGGCTGCGGCACTCGGTCTGCAGGCGGCACGCGACGGACGGCGATGCGTGGTCGTGACCATCGATCCCGCCAAACGCCTCGCCGACGCGCTGGGCGTGCCGGGAGGTTTGACCAACGATCCCATTCGATTGCCGATCGACAGCCCCGGCGAGCTGTGGGCGTTGATGCTCGACACGGCAACCACGTTCGACGGACTCGTCACCGCCAACGCTGCCGACCCCGATCAGGCGACGCGCATCCTGACCAACAGCTTCTACCGCAACATCGCCGGCTCGTTGGGCGGCACGCAGGAGTACATGGCCGCCGAGCGCCTGTTGGCCCTGCACCTCGACGACCGCTTCGACCTCGTCATCGTCGACACCCCGCCCACCCGGAACGCACTCGACTTCCTCGATGCGCCGCGCACGCTTGCTCGTTTCATCGATCATCCCGTGTTCAAGCTGATGATGATGCCGACTCGGCGCGGGTTGCGCGTGCTCAGCATCGTCGCCCAGCCGCTACTGCGATCGATCGGCAGGGTCATCGGCACCGAGGTGCTGGCCGACGCCGTCGCCTTCTTCCAGGCGTTCGATGGCATGCAGACCGGGTTCCGCAACCGCGCCGACGAGGTGATCGATCTCCTTCACGGCAACACCACCGCCTTCGTACTGGTGGCATCGCCACGCGTCGACACCATCGAAGAGGCTCGCTTCTTCGCCCGCCGCCTGACCGAGAAGGGTCTCGGCGTTGCCGCGATCATCGTCAACCGGGCGACTCCCGATTTCGGCGAGCCCGAGGGGCGGCGACCGCGAAGCGCACCGAAGGTGGCGCTCTTCGACAACCAGGCCGAGCTGCACACGCGCTCAGTCGCCGAGCACCAATACGTGGCCCCACTTGTCGCCGACACCGATCGACTACCGACGTGGGTGCCGTTGCTGCCCGGCGACGTTCACGACCTCGACGGCCTCGACCAGATCCGGGCGTTGCTGTTCACCGGTTCCGCACCCGCGGGCGCGAGCCAGTAGGGTCGGCGCCGTGCACATCCTGGTGGGAACCGATGCCGATCACGTTCTCAACGACATTGCTGCCGCTCTCGGCGGGCCCGAAGTGTCGTTCACGGTCTGTCGCAACGGCCGCGATGTCGCCGGTGTCGTCAAGCTGCGTACACCCGATCTCGTGGTGCTCGACCTGCAGATCGGTTCGATGGGTGGCATGGCCGTCACGATGAGCCTGCGTCTCGACGAGAGTGCCGGCACGCTGCCGCATGTGCCGGTGCTGATGCTGCTCGACCGCCAGGCCGACGTCCACCTGGCCAAGCGCTGCGCGGCCGATGGATACCTGGTCAAGCCGCTCAACCCGCTGAGCCTGAAACGAGCGGCGCGGGCGATCCTGGCCCCACCTGTCGAAGTCGCCGAAGCGGCTGAAGCAGCCGGATGGCAAACGGCTGAGGAAGTACCGACCGCCGTCGGGTAGATTGCTCAAGCACTTTACGGGGTGTAGCGCAGCTTGGTTAGCGCGCCACGTTCGGGACGTGGAGGCCGGAGGTTCAAATCCTCTCACCCCGACCAGGAGTCAACTCGAGATGACCTCGAACGTGCCAGGTGTATCGGCGACGAGATCGAACACCTGTGCCACCATCGCCGTTGACCGCGTCGGGTGTCTGGCTGAAAACGGACCGCAGCAGCCTCAACGTGCCGCGATGTCAGAATAGTCGTAGCAACAACTTTTACCCCATCGCATTGCTATCAACCATTTGTTATGTTCTCATCCTTCCTTTCGACATAGGCGAAGGATCGTGATGGGTGAACTAGCAGCTACAACGACGGTGGACCACCTGGGTCACATCGACGGAAGATCGGTGCTCTTGGCCTAGGGCGCGATGACCTCGAACACGATCGGGGCACGCCCTCGGCCGCTCCACTCGGTCGAGGGACCGAGCCGCTTCACTGTTCCTGTGTCGACAAGTTCTTGCACGCCCTTGCGAACCGTCATGGGACTACCGCCAACGCCCGCGTATACATCCGCCAAGGTGAACCTTCCACGAACCGACCGGACGTGATTCTTGATTGTCTCGACCGACACCGAGCTTCGGCCCGAAGTGGTCTCACGGCGCTGCTTGCGACCTCGCCGGCTGTCGGTCGATACGAGCCCCGCCGAACGAAGTACATCATCCTTGACACCGAGTTGCCTGAAGGCTGCAGCACCAACGCCATTGGCCTCGGCCCAACCCTTGGCATGAAGGATGAAGTCGAGCTTGTACTTGTTGTTGTCAGTCCGCTGGGCCCGCTCGAGCTCGGCATAGGCCATGAGGCGCTCGATCGGATCTCCAGCCTGTTTCACCTTGGCCATGAGCTTCTCGATCAACTCGTGGTCGACGAGCTTCGTAGGGTCTTCGAGGAAGAGCAAGTAGTTGCGGATGGCGGTCTCGGGTGAGCCATCCAGCGTGTCAATGGTCATCTGGAAAGAGTATCCTGTTTCCTGTAGCACTTCAAGTTATCCGGAAAGCACTCAATCTAGCGTCTACGAATCGCCAGTCTTAGGCCTAATCTCCGCCGATGCGGCGGCGCGGAGTTGGTCAGTTCGTGGGTGCAATCAGTCATCGTTCTCGGTGACCTTTATGCCCCGTCCGGCACGTGATGAAACTTATAGCCAAGCATCAGCGTTCACCGAGTTTGTCCACGAGCACCAGCCGATGCTCACGCGTCATGTTGCCCGGGTGTATGTCGATCAAGAGGTAGGGGCTGTGGTTGCGAGTGTCCTCGCAACTGCGTGGAGACGCGGCGTCACCAGAAACGCCCGCAACGCATTGGCTCAACTGGTTCGGGTCGAAGTGA
>JANYKU010000148.1 GCA_025358075.1 Ilumatobacteraceae bacterium | reverse complement strand
CAACTGCTCACGTCGGAAGAGCTCGTCGAGAAGCTGCTGAAGGACAACAACTACGACATCGCCAAGGTCCCCGTGTACCTCGCGCTCGGTGAATGGTCGAGCGGCGGTAGCTTCTTCACCCGCGCCAACCTGGCGTTCGACGCCGTGCTGATGCCGGCGGTTCTGGTCGGGTTGTTCGGTGGCCGCGCACTGTTCCACAAGCTTCCCGAGCGAGCGTTTCTGATCGGGGTGTTGGTGCTCTCCGCAGCCGGAGCGATCAAGCTGTTGTTGCCGTGAAGAACTCCGCGGCCCGCTCGCCGATCAGCACCGCTGTGCACGCCGGTCCGCGAGACGGCGCCGATGGCAAAACCGACGTATCGGCGACTCGCAAGCCGTCGACGCCGCGAACCCGGCAGTACTGATCGACCACGGCCAGCGGGTCCGCGTCCGGGCCCATGGGGGCACTCGAGCACAGGTGGACCGCCGTCGTGATGTTCTCGCGGATCCAGGCATCGAGGTCGGCACCGGCGGCGGGCGCGGTGCGCCGCACGCACAATCCACTCATTGCCGGCGAGTCGAGGATTGCCAAGCCGATCTCGGCTGCCGCCTTGAGGTTGGCCCGATCGCTCACCGATTCGAGAGAGTGATAGTCGATGACCGGCGGTATCCGCGGATCGCCGGAGGCGAGCGCAATCTCGACGGCATTCGCCGCACGCTCCAACAACACGCCGATGACCAACTCCACCGATGAGGCACCAGACCCAGGTACGAGCTCGGCCATCGGGGCGAGATACGGCATCAGTGCCACCGGGGCGCCATCGACCATGGTGTCGAGCCCGACTTCGACGACACCGGCCGTCACCCGCCGTGGGATGGGCTGCGCTGGCTCGAAGCCGAGGAAGACCTGAGGATGATCGCAGCACCGCGTGCCGACGCCGGGCAGGTCGGCGACAACGGTGATGCCGTGGTGTCGCAGCTGCTCGGCGGGCCCGACTCCCGAGAGAAGCAGCAGGTGTGGCGACATCACCGCGCCCGCGCACAGCACGATCTCGGCGCCGTTGAAGGTCTCGATGGCGCCCGAGCGCTCGACCTCCACTCCGACGGCCCGGCGGTCGTGGAACACCACCCGCCGCGCCACTACTTGGCTCTCGATCGTGAGGTTGGCCCGGTCGCGATGCGGCGCGATGTAGGCCATTGCGGCATTCACCCGAACTCCGTCAACGATGTTGCGGGGCAAGGCGCCATAGCCCGCGGCGCCGGGCCCGTTCTTGTCGAGCTCCTCCGCGAATCCGAGGTCCGCACACGCGGCGAGGAACGCTTGGCTCAACTGATGATGCTCGGACGGCGCCGATCGCGTGACCGGCATCGGTCCGCCTCGACCGTGAAACTCGTCATCGCCAAAGTCGCGATCATCCTCGAGCCGCTTCAAGAACGGCAGGACCGCGGCGAACGACCATGCATCGTTGCCCAGCACAGCCCATCGATCGAAGTCGCCTGGCGTCGCGCGGACGAAGACTCCGCCGTTGACCGTGCTCGACCCACCCATCACCTTGCCGCGAGGCACCGTGATGCTCCTCGAGTCGGTCAACCGAGCGTCGAGCCCCCAGTTGGCGGCGTGTCCATCGGCAGCACCGGCCATCGCCGACGCGTCGAGCAGCTCTGCGGGAAATGACGTCGAACCGGCGAAGTCGGCTCCTGCCTCGAGCAGCAGCACCGACCGGCCGGGGTCCTCACTGAGCCGTGCCGCCAACGCGCAGCCCGCCGAGCCGGCACCGACGATGACGACGTCGTAGTGGTTCAGGGCGTGGAGGTTGCAACAGTGACGTGGCAGGTGATGAACGCCAGGCCGAGGGTTTGCTCCAGCGCCGCGCTCGAATTGCCGGCGATCGCCTGGTTCAACTGCGACCCGGTGACCTTGCCGACGAGTTGATCGACGAGGCACGTGCGCTCGGCGCTGGTCAACTTGGTGCTGTTGCCGAGCTCGTAGTAGTCGAGGAACTTGTTGATGGCATCTGCGCCCTCACCAAGATCGACGATCGTGTCGACCGTGCTGCCACCGGTGGCCGTGGTGTCGACGGGCGTGGTGTCAGAGGTCGCCGTGCTGCCGGCCGGCGTGGTATCGGACGACGGAGTGGTATCGGAGGGCGTGGTGTTGGACGATGCGATCCCGCACTTGTCGGTGAGGTACTTGTCGAAGTCGTCGGGGACCGTCGACTTCGAAATGTCGTCGAGCGCCTTCTTGCCCTCGGCGCTCGACGACATCTTGGCGATGTCGTAGTTGTTGTCCTTCAGCAGCTTCTCGACGAGCTCTTCCGACGTGAGCAGTTGCTGGGCGGTAACGACGATGTCCGTCGGCGCCTTGGCGACGGCCGCGCTGAGCGAATCGATCGCTGCGCTGAGGTCGAGCTTGAGCTTGGTCGGATCCGAGAAGTCGAGCGCGTTCAACGTGTCGTTGTCTTGTTTGGCGCTGGCGGCAAGCTTGCAGAACGCATCGCCCTTGCTCGCGGTTGCCGCGACGCCACCGCTACTGCCGCACGAGGCCAGGCCAAGGATGACCGCCATTGTGGCTACCACTTGTTTCCTCATGCTGATGACCTCTCTATTCGCCGCGAACGCGCTTGACGATGTCGCTGGCGATGTTGGGCGGAACTTCCATGTACTGAGCGAACTGCATCGTGTACGTGGCCCGACCCTGCGTGCGTGAACGCAGGTCGGTGGAGTAACCGAACATCTCCGACAGCGGCACCTGGGCCTTGATGACCTGGGTGTTGCCGCGGGCCTCCATGCCCTCGATGCGGCCACGGCGGCTGGAGAGATCGCCCATGACGTCGCCCATGTAGTCCTCGGGCGTGACGACCTCGATGGCCATGATCGGTTCCAGCAGCACCGGCTTGGCCATCTCCGCGGCCTTCTTGAACGCCATCTGACCGGCGATCTTGAACGCCATCTCGGAGGAGTCGACGTCGTGGTACTGGCCGTCGACCAGCGTTGCTTTGACATCGACCGTCGGGTAACCGGCAAGCACGCCCGAGTCGAGGGCCTGCTGCATGCCTTGGTTGGTCGGGTTGATGTATTCGCGAGGGATCTTGCCGCCGCTGATCTTGTCGACGAACTCGTACCCTTTCCCAGGGTTCGGTTCCAATGTGATCTTGACGACGGCGAACTGGCCGGAACCACCGGACTGCTTGATGTGGCGGTACTCGACCGACTCGACGACCTTGGTGATCGTCTCGCGGTAGGCGACCTGCGGCTTGCCGACCGTTGCGACGACACCGAACTCGCGCTGCATGCGGTCGACGAGGATCTCGAGGTGCAGCTCGCCCATGCCCGAGATCACCGTCTGGCCGGTCTCTTCGTCCGTGCGCACACGGAAGGTCGGGTCTTCGTCGCTGAGCGACTTGAGCGCCTTGCCCAACTTGTCTTGATCGTCCTTGGTCTTCGGCTCGATGGCCACGTGGATCACGGGCTCGGGGAAGATCATCCGCTCGAGGATGATCGCATTGCTGCGGTCGCAGAGCGTGTCGCCGGTGGTCGTCTCCTTGAAGCCGAGGCCGGCAACGATGTCGCCCGCCATGGCAACGTCGAGGTCTTCGCGTTGGTTGGCGTGCATCAGCAGAATTCGGCCGAGGCGCTCGCGGCGCTCCTTGGTGGAGTTGTAGACCTCGTCACCCTTGTTGATCAGCCCGGAGTACACGCGGAAGTAGGTCAGCTTGCCGAACGGGTCGGCGACGATCTTGAACGCCAGCGCGGCGAACGGCTCGTCGATGGACGGCTTGCGGTAGAGGATCTCTTCCTCATGGTTCGGTTTGGTGCCCTGGGTCGGCGGGATGTCGAGCGGGCTCGGCAGGAAGTCGATGACCGCGTCGAGCATCGGCTGAACGCCCTTGTTCTTGAAGGCTGAGCCGCACAGGATCGGCACGAAGTCGAACGCCAGGGTGCCGGCTCGCAGCGCCACCTTGATCTCGGCCTCGGTGACTTCTTCGCCGGCCAGGTACTTCTCCATGAGGTGGTCGTCACTGGTGGCGATGGTCTCGAGCAACTGCTCGCGATACTCGGCGGCTTGTTCGGCCATGTCGGCCGGGATGTCGAGTTCGTCCCACTTGGCACCGAGCTCTTCGTCGTGCCAGATCAGGGCCTTCATCTTGACGAGATCGATGAGACCGGCGAACGGCTTGTTCGACTCGGGACCGCCGGCGCCCACCGGAAGATGGATGACTGCCGGAGTGGCCTGCAGACGGTCCTTGACCATCGCGACCGTGCGGAAGAAGTCGGCGCCGATGCGGTCCATCTTGTTGACGAAGCAGATGCGCGGGACCTTGTACTTGTTCGCCTGACGCCACACCGTCTCGGTCTGCGGCTCGACACCGGCGACGGAGTCGAAGACGGTGACGGCACCGTCGAGAACGCGCAGCGACCGCTCGACCTCGATCGTGAAGTCGACGTGACCCGGGGTGTCGATGATGTTGATTCGGTGGTCGTTCCAGATGCACGTGGTCGCCGCCGAGGTGATGGTGATGCCCCGCTCTTGCTCCTGGGCCATGTGGTCCATGGTCGCCGCACCGTCGTGAACCTCACCGATCTTGTAGCTCTTGCCCGTGTAGTAGAGGATGCGCTCGGTCGTGGTGGTCTTGCCCGCGTCGATGTGGGCCATGATGCCGATGTTGCGGGTGCGCTCGAGGGGGAATTCGCGCTTAGCCATCTCTCTACTTCTCTCTCTGCGTGTGTCTCGCTGGGTGCACCTGCGCCGGGGGGACGCGCTCTGCCAATCTGGCCATAGGCACGGTGTTCAATGATATCGGCGCGACCCTGGCGTTCCGCGGACTATCAGGGCCGCTGGCAGACCGGCGCACCCAGCTGACAGGCGTGCGTTCGGGCGACGTTCTCGAGCTGTACATCACCGACATGTTTGGCGTAGGCGGTCAGTTGCACCCACGATCTGACGTGGTTGGGCTGCAATTCGAGCGCCTTCTCAATGGATGCGCGCATTCCGGCGAAGTCTCCGCTGTCCCACTGCGTCATCGCCAGTTCATTCCACCAGGTGGGCACGTCCGGCTCCGCCGCGACCGCGCGGCGAGCTGCCGCCACCCTGGCGGGTTGATCGCTGGCCAGATGTTGCTGATACGAGCCGAGAACGAACTCGTCGATGACAAACGGGTCGTCGCCGTACCACGCTGCAGCAGAGCGAATTGCCGCCGGATCACCTTGTTGCACCGCGTGCCTGAGATGCACGTCGGCAGCAACCAGTGCCAATGCCGCAGTCAGCCCGACCACGATCGCCGAGACCGGCAACACACGACGTCCACGCCCGGTCCTCACGATCGGGGAAAGGCGCGTCGCCGCGGCACCGAGGAAGATGGCGGCAATCGCTAGCGACGAGACCACCGCCGGTTGCAGCATCCAGTTGATGGTGATCGCCACGGCGGCGAGCGACAATCCGAAATCGACCTTGCGGAACGCGAGCACGACGAACACGGTCAACAGCACGACCCCGACGATTCCCACCGCGACCAGCATCTGAACGACGAAGTTGTGGACGTCGGTCCAGGCCAGCGAGGTGTCATCCGTTTGAAAACGACGTACGAACTCAGGCGTGAAGTGATGTTGAATCCCGGTACGAACTCGTCCGAGCCCCCACCCCAGGATCGGACGATCGCGGAACGCCGACAGGCCGGCCTTCCACACCTCGATCCTTCCCTCGGTACCAACCGAGGAGAACCGTTCGACGGAGCTCGCTCCGCTGCGGATCGCGCTCGACAGGAACAGCTGCTGCATCACCAAGGAAGAACCGAGCCCAACGATCGCGGCTCCGGCAACGCGCAGCGAGCGCAAGTTCCTCGCTCGGAAGCACAGCACTGCAATCACGACCGCGATGGCGATGATCGACACTCGTGTTCCCGAAAGACCGATCCCCAGGGCGAAGAACACCACACCCGCCAGGCCGAGCAGCCGTGAGCGAGCGACGGTGGCCGATTCCGAGATGGTCGCGCACCAGGCGACCGCGCCACACAATGGGGCGCTGAAGTACGCGGCGTTTCCCTCCAGGCCATTGGCGCGGCCGCCAACAGAGGCGAGCGGACCACCATGTATGTCGAGAACGACCTGCAACACACCGATGAGCGTGCTGACACCCAACGCTCCGACGATCACCGGCCCGATCAGCGCGCGGCCGCGATCCGACAGGTTCCGAGCCAACGCCCAGAACCCGAACACGCCCAAGAAGATCAACACGCTCTGCGAGTTGCCGTCGACCTGTCCGAGGAACGACCGCCACGGAGCTCCCGAGGCGAGCGCCCCGACCACGGCCCACGCCAGAAAACCCACCGCGGCGATTGCGACCTTGTCGCGGCGCCACGCCAGACGGACCAGCAGTACCACTCCGAGTGGCATGCCGGCGAGCAGGGTGGCCATGCGCAGCGTCCAGCTCCGGAATTCGAACGGTCCAGTTCCGACACAGAACAGCACCGCTGCAGTGAGCACGAGCACGTCGTGGCTCGTCAGTCCCCAACGAGCAAACTGTGATCGACCGGCATCGATCCCCTCCGTCGCACTGGTTCCAGCCGACAGATCCGACTCCACCTCCACACACGTCACGAACAACTATCGACAGCTCGGCTCCGACTCTCAAGGTCTTTCCAAGAACAAACACGCACGGCGCCAATCAGCACCCAGGTGGTCGGGCCGTCGCGGCTACGTTGGTCGGCGATGCGCCATGACGAGTACCGCAGTTACGACGGGCTTGGCCTGGCGCACCTGGTTCGGGCCAAGCTGGTGAGTGCCGGCCAACTGCTCGAGGCTGCCCTCGAGCACACCGTGGCCACCGATCAACAGATCGCTGCCGTCGTCTACGTCGAGGCCGACCGGGCCCGTCGGGCGATCTCCGCGGGACTCCCCGATGGTCCGTTCAGCGGTGTTCCATTCGTGATCAAAGACCTCGGCTGCGAAGCGGTCGACTTCCCCACCTGCATGGGCTCCCGGCTGTATCGCGACTACCGCTACACCGTCGATTGTGAGCTGTTCACTCGGCTGGAACGCGCTGGACTGGTCACGTTCGCCCGCACGACCAGCCCAGAGTTCGGCATCGGTCCGACCGCCGAGGGCGCCGCCTACGGCCGACCGACGCGCAACCCGTGGAACCTCGATCGAGTCGCCGGCGGGTCATCGGCCGGGTCTGCCGCCGCCGTTGCGGCGGGCATCGTGCCGATCGCTCACGGCAGTGATGGAGGCGGATCCGTACGCATCCCCGCGTCGTCGTGCGGTCTGTTCGGGCTCAAGGCGACGCGCGCCCGGTTGCCCGATGGGCCGTCGGCCGGCGAGGGATGGGCCGGGATGGCCATCGACGGCTTTCTCACCCGTAGCGTGCGCGACTCCGCCGCGCTGATCGACGCCACCCATGGTCCCGACCTCGGCGCCCCGTACTACGCGCCTCCCCTCCACGGCTCGTTGCTCGACGCGATCGCCACCCCGGCTCGGCCGCTACGCATCGCCTACTCGATGTTGTCATTCACCGGCGATCCCGTTCACCCCGATTGTCGTGACGCAATCGCTCACACCGCCGATCTGTGTGCGCAGCTCGGCCACGAGTTGGTCGAGGCCGACCCGAAGATCGACATCCACCGATTCATGCGCGCCTGGACCAACATCGTCGCTTGTGGCACCGAGTTGACGGTGCGTTCCCGTCAGGCGGAGCTCGGCCGACCGTTGGCCGACGACGAGATCGACGGGGTCACCCGTGGCGCGGTAGCCCTCGGTCGAACGATCTCCGGCGCCGAGTACCTGGAGGCCGTCGGCACGATTCATACGATCGGCCGCCGAACGGCTCGGCTGTTCGCCGGTCACCTCGGTTTCGACATGCTCCTGACGGCGACACTGGCCGAACCGCCGGCCGAGATCGGGCGGTTCAAGCCCGACAACGACGACTTTCTCGACTACCGCATGGGCCCGAACGGGGTGCTGGCGTACTCACCGTTCACTGCGCTCGCCAACGGCACCGGTCAACCAGCGATGTCGGTGCCGCTCTACTGGAACAGCGACGGGCTGCCGATCGGCACGCACTTCATGGCACGGTCCGGCGAAGAGGCCCTCCTTCTGCAACTGGCTGCCCAGTTGGAAGAGGCCGACCCGTGGTTCGACCGAGTGCCGATGCTCTGAGCCCGCGGCGGTCAGCCGACGGTAGCGGCCTTGGCCAGCGCGATCCGCCGCAATGGCGGAAGCGTGGGCGGCGGTTGCTTGCGCGGCGGCAGCTCGCGAAGGAGTTGCGCGGACGCCTGCGTGATCGTGAGCACCGCACGTTCGAACGCGGCGTCGGTGGCCGGAGACGTCTTCTGGACACCGCTGATCTTGCGCACGTATTGACGGGCGGCGGCCTCGATCTCTTGCGGCGTGGCCAGAGGTTCGAGTCCGCGGAGGGTGGTGATGTTGCGGCACATGGCTGCAATCGTACGTTCCCCCGAAGCAAGGCGACCACGGTCCGCTGCCCGATCAGCCGCCTTTTTAGGCAGGACAATCGCCACTCCGCGGCCCACCATGAACGTGCTGAGTCCGCTTTCTGCGAAGGGAGAATCGATGAGTGACATGCCGGAAGGTGCACAGCTGTCCGACGACGGCCACTACTGGTGGGACGGCGAGAACTGGCAGCTCGTGCAAGGTGCCCAAGCACCAGCAGGAGCCGAGGCACCAGCAGGAGCCGAGGCACCCGCCGGGACCGGCGACGTGACCGCCGATGATCTGACGCCGGTCGGCGACACCGGAGTGGAACCCGGCGATGAGAGCAAGCTCGACGAGCGGCTGAAGCCGTACTTCGAGCCCGACTACGACTCGGTCGAGGACGACACCAGCTACGCCGAGCAGGCCGAAGTGATGGACGACTCCCAGTACACAGGTAGCGCCAGCAGCAGCTCCAGCCAGAGCAGCGCAGGAGAACCCAGCGCCGCAGGCGAGAGCCCCAGCCCCGAGGGAGGCAACTGAGATGGGCGACATCGGAGATGTCTGGAATGCAGTCAAGGATGTGGCGACGCTGTTCGGCAGCGGGCAGAGCCAGGCCATGGGTGCACGGGCCTTCGCCTGCCCGAGCGGGGTGCAGCCGGGGCAGCTCGACTGGAGCAACGCCCAGGAGGGGTCGCTGACCTACTCGGTCAACCTGACCAACCGTGCCAGGGAATGGTTCGGGGCGTCGTCGGGAACCAGCTTGCGGCTCGGCGTCATCTGGCAGTACGGCGGCACGTCAGCCGACCATCCCGGCCTGTACCTGCACGATGCCTACCTCTGGGCCGTGCTCGACTACTCGAGTGCCGGCACGAACTTCACCGTGACCGGCAACTTCGGCGACGCAGTACCGGTCGGCAACTCTGCGGAGCTCTCCGGGCAGATCAACATGGAGATGACCTTCGCCGGGATGCACTGGGAACAGCGCCAGTACGACATCCGCATCCGTGGCAACGGTTACGGGACGATGCGTCGCCTCTGAGAGCTCAGACCACGCGGCGGGCTGCCGGTGTCATGGGCGAGGCTCGAGCAGCACAACCGGGATCTGTCGAGAGGTCTTGCGCTGGTACCCGGCGTAGTTGGCGTGCTTGGCGGTGAGCGCCTCCCACAAACGCGTCCGCTCGTCGCCTTCCGTCACCCTGGCCCGCATCTTCCGGTTCGAGCCGCTCATCACCACGTCGACATCGGAGTTGGCCACGAGGTTGCCGAACCAGGCAGGGTTGCGGTCGTCGCCACCCTTTGACGCGACGAGCACCACGTTGTCGCCCTCGACCAATGGGCTGGTCAGCATCGTGTAGCGACGCTGACCCGACTTGCGACCGATGGTCGTCAACTTGACGACCGGCATGCCGGAGGCCTTGCCCAGCAGCTTGCCCTTCGACACGTCGAACACAGCGCGATGGAAGCCGGTCACGACCTTGAACACGGCATCTGTCGGAAAGTTCATTGATGCCTCCTAACAGCTCACCAGCGGTAGTGGGCGAACGCCTTGTTGCTCTCGGCCATCTTCTGCATGTCGTCGCGACGCTTGATCGAGGCACCCAACCCGTTGCCGGCATCGAGCAGTTCGCCGGCCAGGCACTCGGCCATGGTCTTTTCCCGGCGGGCGCGGCTGAAGTCGACCAGCCAGCGAATGGCCAGTGTCGACGCACGTCGCGGACGAACTTCCATCGGCACCTGATAGGTCGCGCCACCGACGCGGCGGCTCTTGACCTCGAGCGGGGGCTTGATGTTGTCGAGCGCTCGCTTCAGCGTGGCGATCGGCTCGGCGCCCGACTTCTCTTCGACGATCTTCAACGCGTCGTAGACGATCTTCTCGGCGACAGAACGCTTGCCGTGCAGCATCACCTTGTTGACGATCTGGGCAACGAGCAGTGAGCGGTAGATCGGGTCGGGAGTCAACTCGCGACGCTGTGCAGGACCTTTACGAGGCATGAGTCAACAATCCTTTACTTCGCGAGCTTTGCGCCATAGCGGCTGCGGGCCTGCTTGCGGTTCTTCACGCCGGCGGCGTCGAGCGCGCCGCGGATGATCTTGTAGCGCACACCCGGCAGGTCACGCACGCGGCCACCGCGGACCAGCACGATCGAGTGCTCCTGGAGGTTGTGGCCTTCGCCAGGGATGTAGGCCGTGACCTCGACACCGCTGGTGAGGCGCACGCGAGCGACCTTGCGCATCGCTGAGTTCGGCTTCTTCGGGGTGTTGGTATACACCCGGGTGCATACACCGCGACGTTGCGGCGAGCCCTTCAGGGCCGGCGTCTTCGTCTTGGAGAACTTGGTGCTGCGACCTTGCCGGACGAGCTGTTGAATGGTGGGCACGCGTCTACCTTTGCGAACGGTTAGTCAAAACTTCCACGTCGGTGATCCAACGCAGGACCCTGCAATGTTAGAGGCAGCGGGTGACAGGGGCAACACGCGCCGCGAACGTTGGGTGCGAGAATCGCACCCAACGCTCTGTGGATCAGCCTTCGGCCGCGTCGCCACCGACCGAGTCGGTGGAGTACGTGCCGTGAATGTTGCTCAGCCAGGCTGCCGGATCCTCGTCGACGTCACTCGAGAAGTAGGCCATCGGCTGGTACTCGGGTGCGCTGACGTCGAACTCGCGATAGCGCATCATCCCGGAACCGGCTGGGATCAGCTTGCCGATGATGATGTTCTCCTTGAGGCCGATGAGGTTGTCGCCCTTGCCGTCGATCGCGGCCTCGGTCAGCACTCGGGTCGTCTCCTGGAACGATGCCGCCGACAACCACGATTCGGTGGCCAACGACGCCTTGGTGATTCCCATGAGCTCCGGTCGGCCTTCGGCCGGCTTCTTGCCGTCCTCGACCATGCGCCGGTTGGTATCGCGGAAGACCTTGGCGTCGGCACGCTCGCCGGGCAGGAACGATGTGTCGCCCGGCTCCTGCACACCGATGCGTCGTGTCATCTGACGCACGATCAGTTCGATGTGCTTGTCGCTGATCGACACGCCCTGGTCGCGGTACACCTTCTGCACCTCTTCGACGAGGTACGTCTGGGTCTCGCGGATGCCCTTGATCTCCATGATCTCCTTCGGGTCGAAGGGACCGTCGGTGATCGGGTCGCCGGCCTTGATGTCTTGGCCGTCGGTGACGATGGCCCGGCTTCCGGTGGGCAGCACGACCTGGTGCTCTTCACCCTGGTCGTCGATCACCGTGACCGGGATGCCCTTGCCCTCGTCCTCGCCGATGCGCACCACGCCGCTGGCCCTTGCCAGACGGGCCGAGCCACGAGGCGTGCGGGCCTCGAACAGCTCGACGACGCGGGGCAAACCGCCGGCGATGTCCTTGCCGGCAACACCGCCGGTGTGGAACGTACGCATGGTCAGCTGTGTGCCGGGCTCGCCGATGGACTGGGCGGCGATGACGCCGACAGCCTCGCCGAGCTCGATCGACTTGCCCGTTGCCAGCGAACGGCCGTAGCACAGCGCACACACACCGAGCTCGGCATCGCACGTCAGCACCGAACGGATGCGGACGCGATTGACCTTCGGGTCGTCGCGCAACGCGGCCATGTCGATGTCGCCGATGATCGTGTTACGCGCGATCAGCGTGCCGTCGGTGAGGGTGACGTCTTGCGACAGCGCCCGACCGAACAACTTGGTCTCGAGGTAAGCACGCTTGTTGGCAGTGTCGGGAGCAACGTGCTCGAGCCACAGACCAAGGCTGGTGCCACAATCGGGCTCGCGCACGATCAACTCCTGAGCAACGTCGACCAGACGGCGGGTCAGGTAACCCGAGTCGGCGGTTCGCAGTGCCGTGTCGACCAGGCCCTTACGGGCGCCGGGGGTGGCAATGAAGTACTCGAGGGTCTCGAGCCCTTCACGGAAGTTCTTCTTGATCGGACGCGGGATCATGTCACCACGCGGGTTGGCGACGAGGCCACGCATGCCGGCGATCTGACGCATCTGGGTCATGTTGCCGCGGGCGCCCGAGCCGACCATCATGTCGATCGGGTTGAACCGCTGCGCCTTGAACTCGAGCTCCATCGCCTTCTGCACTTCAGCGGTGGCGTCGGTCCAGATGCGCACTTCCTGCTGACGGCGCTCGCCGTCGGTGATGATGCCGCGGCGGAACTGGTTCTCGACCTTGTCGGCGCGAGCCTCGTACTCGTCGAGGAGTGCCTTCTTGGCCTTCGGGGTCTTGACGTCGTCGATCGACACGGTCAGGCCGCTCTGCGATGCGTAGCGGTAGCACACGTTCTTGAGGGCATCGAGCGCGGCGGCAACTGCCGACTTGGGGTAGTGGTCGCTGAGTCGCTCGACGATCACCCCCATCTCCTTCTTCTTCACGAGATGATCGATGTGCCCGAAGCGCATGGTGTAGTCGGCTGGCAATGCCTCTTCGAACAGCAGGCGACCTGCGGTGGTCTCGAACGTGTCGGCCGGACGGCCGCCCATCGCCGGGCGGCGCAGGGTGATGAGCGAGTGGAGGTTCAGCGAACCCTCGTCGACGGCACGCAGCACTTCCCACGTGTGGCGGAACACGCGGCCAGTTCCCTTGGAGTCATCCATGATCTCGCTGAGGTAGTAGCCACCGATGATCAAGTCCTGCGACGGGGTGACGATCGGGCGACCCGATGCCGGCGACAAGATGTTGTTGGCGCTGAGCATCAACACGCGTGCCTCGGCCTGAGCCTCTGCCGACAGCGGCACGTGGATGGCCATCTGGTCACCGTCGAAGTCGGCGTTGAAGGCGGTGCAGACCAGCGGGTGGATCTGGAGTGCCTTGCCCTCGACCAGCACGGGCTCGAAGGCCTGGATGCCCAGTCGGTGCAGCGTTGGCGCTCGGTTGAGCAGCACGGGGTGCTCTTTGATGACGTCTTCGAGCACATCCCACACCTGCGGGCGACGCCGCTCGACCATGCGCTTGGCCGATTTGATGTTCTGCGAGAGCTCGAGATCGACCAGACGCTTCATGACGAACGGCTTGAACAGCTCGAGCGCCATCAACTTCGGCAAGCCGCACTGGTGCAGCCTCAGGGTCGGACCGGCCACGATCACCGAACGACCGGAGTAGTCGACGCGCTTGCCGAGCAGGTTCTGACGGAAGCGGCCTTGCTTGCCCTTCAACATGTCGGACAGCGACTTCAGCGGACGGTTGCCCGGCCCGGTGACCGGCCGACCGCGACGGCCGTTGTCGAACAGCGCGTCGACAGCCTCTTGCAGCATGCGCTTCTCGTTGTTGACGATGATCTCGGGTGCGCCGAGGTCGAGCAGGCGCTTCAAACGGTTGTTGCGGTTGATGACGCGGCGGTACAGGTCGTTGAGGTCGCTGGTGGCGAACCGGCCACCGTCGAGTTGCACCATCGGGCGAAGCTCCGGCGGGATGACCGGGACGACGTCGAGGATCATCGCCTTCGGGTCGTTGAGCCGGCGGCCGTGGTCGTCGCGCTGGTTGAACGAGGCAACGATCTTCAGACGCTTGATGGCCTTCTGCCGGCGTTGGGCCGACAACGGCTTGCGGCCGCTGGCGTTGTGATCGATCGCGCTACGCAGCTTGACCTCTTCGACGTCGAAGTCGATGCGGTCGATCAGCGACTTGATCGAGTCGGCGCCAGTGCCACCTTCGAAGTAGTCGCCGTAGCGGTCGCGGAGTTCGCGCCACAGCAACTCGTCGTCGATGATCAGCCGGCTGTGCAGGCTCTTGAACTCGTCCCACGTGCGGGCCAGAAGATCGAGCTCCATCTCGTAGCGCTCGCGGATGTTGGCCAGTTCCTTGTCGAGGGCGTTGCGGGCCTTGCGTGCATCGGCGCCCTCCGACTCGGCCTTCTCGGCCTCGGCCTCGGCGTCCTTGATGCGCCGATCGATGGCCAGGTCGAGCTCTTTGCGGATCGCGTCACGCTCTTCGAGGTACTCGGCTTCGAGGTTGGCCAGGTTCTCGTGACGGGTGTCTTCGTCGACCCACGTCACCAGGTTGGCGGCGAAGTAGATGACCTTCTCGAGCTGCTTGGCCTTGAGCTCTTCCTTCGGCTCGATGCCGGCCAACAGATAGGCAAGCCAGCTACGCGTGCCGCGTAGGTACCAGATGTGCACGACGGGCGCGCTGAGCTCGATGTGACCCATGCGCTCGCGGCGCACCTTCGAACGCGTCACTTCCACACCGCAGCGCTCGCAGATGATGCCCTTGAAGCGCACCCGCTTGTACTTGCCGCAGTAGCACTCCCAGTCTCGAGTTGGCCCGAAGATCTTCTCGCAGAACAGGCCGTCCTTCTCGGGACGCAGGGTGCGGTAGTTGATCGTCTCGGGCTTCTTCACTTCACCGTGTGACCACAGTCGAATCTGGTCGGCCGTGGCCAACCCGATCTTCAGCTGGTCGAACATGTTCACATCAAGCATCGGTCTCTCGGTTCTCGTTCGTCGCTTCTCGTCAGTTCTCGTCTAATGCTCAGTAGGAGGCGTTGCGGGCTGCACGTCGTGCTTCGCGCTCGCGGTCGTCCTCGTCGGTGCCGCGCTCGTTGCGGCTGATGTCGATGCCAAGCTCCTCGGCGGTGCGGAAGACGTCTTCGTCCATCTCACGCATCTCGATCTCGGATCCGTCATCGGCGAGCACCTCGACGTTGAGGCACAGCGCCTGCATCTCCTTCATGAGAACCTTGAAGCTCTCGGGGATGCCCGGTTCCGGGATGTTCTCGCCCTTGACGATCGCCTCGTAGACCTTGACCCGGCCGAGCACGTCGTCGGACTTGATGGTCAGCAGCTCTTGCAAGCAGTACGCCGCGCCGTAGGCCTCGAGGGCCCACACCTCCATCTCGCCGAAGCGCTGGCCACCGAACTGGGCCTTACCACCAAGCGGCTGCTGGGTGATCATGCTGTATGGGCCGGTGGAGCGGGCGTGGATCTTGTCGTCGACCAGGTGGGCCAGCTTCAAGATGTACATGTAGCCGACCGTGACCGGGTTGTCGTACAGCTCGCCGGTGCGGCCGTTGCGCAGCGGGGTCTTGCCATCGAGCTGGATCATGCGAACACCATCGACGCCTTCGGCGTTGAGGTTCTCGAAGATCGACTGGATCGTCGGGTGCTTACCGGCGGCCTCTTCCTCGTCCCAGTGCGCACCATCGAACACCGGGGTGGCGATGAAGGTACTGGGCTTGGTGTTGGGACGAGTCTTCGATTCGGTGCCGCGGATGGGCGGATCGCCGACCGTCTTGCCTCGCTTGACGTCGGTCCAACCCCAGCGCGCCGCGTACCCGAGGTGGGCTTCGAGCACCTGACCGACGTTCATGCGGCTCGGCACGCCGAGCGGGTTGAGGATGATGTCGACGGCGGTGCCATCGGCCATGTACGGCATGTCTTCGATCGGCAGGATCTTGGAGATGACGCCCTTGTTGCCGTGACGGCCGGCCAACTTGTCGCCCACCGAGATCTTGCGCTTCTGGGCCACGTAGACGCGGACCAGTTCGTTGACGCCGGGTGGCAGTTCGTGTCCGTCTTCACGGGTGAAGACCTTCACGTCGATGACCTTGCCGCTCTCACCATGAGGCACCTTGAGTGAGGTGTCGCGAACCTCGCGGGCCTTCTCACCGAAGATGGCACGCAGCAAGCGCTCTTCCGGCGTCAGCTCCGTCTCGCCCTTCGGGGTGACCTTGCCGACCAGGACGTCACCCGGGCCGACTTCGGCGCCGACGCGGATGATGCCACGGTCGTCGAGGTCGCGAAGGATGTCGTCGCTGAGGTTGGGGATGTCTCGAGAGATCTCTTCCGGACCCAGCTTGGTGTCGCGGGCATCGACTTCGTGCTCGTGGATGTGGATCGAGGTGAGCACGTCGTCTTTCACGAGACGCTCGCTCAAGATGATGGCGTCCTCGAAGTTGTAGCCCTCCCAGGGCATCAAGGCGACCAGCAGGTTCTTGCCGAGCGCCAGCTCGCCATGGTCGGTCGAGGGACCGTCGGCGATGATCGTGCCCTTGACGACCTTGTCGCCCTCCTTGACGAGGGCACGGTGGTTGATGCACGTGTCTTGGTTGCTGCGGCGGAACTTGCTCAGCGGGTAGACCCGCTTGCCACCGGCTTGCCCGTCGCTCGCCTTGTACATGACGGTGATCGACGAGCCACTGACCTCGGTGACCTCACCTTCGCCAGTGGATTGGATGAGATCGGCGGCGTCGCGAGCCGCACGGTCTTCGATGCCGGTGCCGATGTACGGAGCCTCGGCGCGAACCAGCGGGACTGCCTGGCGCTGCATGTTGGCGCCCATCAAGGCGCGGTTGGCGTCGTCGTGCTCGAGGAACGGGATCAAGGCGGTAGCGACCGACACGATCTGCTTCGGGCTGACGTCCATCAGCTGAACCTCGATCGGAGGCACGGAGGCGATGTCGGTGGTGGCACCGAAGAAGCTCTCGGCCTCGAGCATCTTGCGCAGGTCTTCGAGGCTGGCGGCCTGTGGGCTGCGGCGCACGAGCACGCGCTCGTCCTTGAACGTGCCGTCGGCGTTGATCGGGGTGTTGGCCTGGGCGACGACGTAGTTCTCTTCCTCGTCGGCGGCCATGTAGCGGATCTCACCGGAGACCTTGCCGTTCTTGACCACTCGATAGGGCGTCTCGATGAAGCCGTACGGATTGACGCGGGCGAACGTGCTGAGCGCACCGATCAGACCGATGTTCGGACCTTCCGGCGTCTCGATCGGGCACATGCGGCCGTAGTGGCTGAAGTGCACGTCGCGCACTTCGAAGCCGGCACGCTCGCGGCTGAGACCACCAGGCCCGAGGGCCGACAGGCGGCGACGGTGGGTCAGCCCGGAGAGCGGGTTGACCTGGTCCATGAACTGCGACAGCTGCGAGGTTCCGAAGAACTCCTTGATCGCGGCGACGACCGGGCGGATGTTGACCAGCGTCGTCGGCGTGATGGCCTCGACGTCTTGGGTCGTCATGCGCTCGCGGACAACTCGCTCCATGCGGCTGAGGCCGATGCGCACCTGGTTCTGGATCAGTTCGCCGACGCTACGGATGCGGCGGTTGGCGAAGTGGTCCTGGTCGTCGAGGCGGTAGCCGGGCTCCTGCTTGACGAGGTGAAGCATGTAGCTGACGGCAGCGACGATCTCGTTGGGACGCAACACGTCGGCATCGTCGGGATCGCTGTTCATGCTGCGCTTGGTGGGGTCGTCGCCCTCGCTGCGGAAGTACGCACCGAGCTCACGAGTGCCCTTGCCGAACAGATCGTCGAGCTTGGCGACTTCGCCGCCGAGCTTGCGATCGAGCTTGTAGCGGCCGACACGGCTGAGGTCGTAGCGACGGTTCTCGAAGAACGCGTTGCGGAAGTAGGCGCGGGCCGACTCGACGGTCGGCGGCTCGCCCGGGCGGGCACGCTTGTAGATCTCGACCAACGCCTCGTTCTGCGTCGGGGCGATGTGCTTCTCCTTCTCCCACTGACCTTCGAGGAAGTCGAACTGCGCTACGAAGCGCTCGAGGAAGCCCGGGGAATGCTCTTCGTCATATCCACATGCCCTGAGCAAGGTGAAGATGCCCATGCGTCGCTTGCGGGCGACCCTGGTACCGGCGGTGACGTCCTTGCCGGGCTTGTGTTCGACGTCGAACTCCAGCCACTCGCCGCGATACGGGTGAACGGTGCCCTTGACGAGCTGATGCTTGCTGAGGTTGCGGAGGCGGAACCGCTCGCCCGGCTCGAAGATGACGCCGGGGCTACGCACCAACTGCGACACGACGACACGCTCGGTGCCGTTGATGATGAACGTGCCCTTGTCGGTCATCATCGGGAAGTCGCCCATGAAGACGGTCTGCTCTTTGATCTCGCCCGTGTTGCGATTCATGAACCTGGCGCGCACGAAGATCGGCGCGCTGTAGGTCATGTCTTTCTCTTTGCACTCGTCGACCGAGAACTTCGGCGGTGGCCGCAGATCCTCGTCGTCGGGTTCGAACTCCAGTTCGAGCTGCAGTGCTTCGCTGAAATCTTTGATCGGCGAGATGTCGCGGAACGTCTCGGCGAGGCCCTCGTTCAAGAACCACTCGAAGCTTTCGCGCTGAACGGCGATCAGGTCGGGCAGCTCCAGCGGCTCCGACAGGTTGGCGAACGAATAACGCTCGCGGGACGTGGATCGAGAAGCCACAATTACTCCTTGGCAGCAGACGGGGAGACGGCGATCAACAGGTTCGGGGCGCGCAAGGTCGGCTGGGCATAGCGATAGCAGGAGACAAGACGCACGGCAGTGTCCGATGCTACCCGCGGAGCACGACAACGTCAACCGCAGCTGGCTTTTCGGCCAGACGGGTCGTTTGTGAGGGCGAACGGTAAGCCGGAAACCCGTCGCTGTCAAGGATCTCGGGTGAAAGCCCAGGTCAGGAGGTGGCCGGCTGGACGCGCAACGACGACCCGCCGATGACGAGCTGCGGCTCGAGCAGGATCGGCTGCGTCGCCCGGGCGCGACCGGCGATGCCGGCCAACAACTCGTCGACCGCGGTGCGGGCGATGTCGTCGAACGGTTGCGACACCGTGCTGAGCGTCGGGTTCATGAACTCGCCGAAGGCGGTGCCATCGAAGCCGATGACCGCCATGTCGTCGGGGACCCGAAGACCCGCTCGGGTGAACGTCCACATGGCTCCCTGCGCCATTTCGTCGTTGGCCGCGAACACACCGTCGGCGCCGAGCTCGATGACACTCTGGGCAGCCACGCTGCCCGACTCCCGTGAGAAGTCACCGTGCAAGATCAGCGATTCGTCGAGCTCGCGCCCAGCTCGCCGATGAGCCAGGCGAAAGCCTTGAACGCGCAAGCGGGCATCGGCGCGCTCGAGCCGGCCGGTGATCGTGGCAACCCGCCGGCAACCCTGCTCGAACAGATGGGTGACGGCTGCGGCCGACGATTCGACGTTCTCGACATCGACCCCGCCGACACCGTGACGTGTCGGGTGACGGCCGATCAGAACGGTCGGCAGTCTGGCGTCGAGCAGTTCCTCCACCCACGAATGCCCGAAGGCCACGGTGCTGATCAACAGACCATCGATCAAGCCGTCGCGCAAGATGTGATGAACGGTGTCGCCCGGCTCGTCGACAGCGAGGTGCAGCATCAGCCCGTGGTCGCGCTGTGCTGCTGCCCGGCCGACGGCATGCGTCATCGACGCACCGTAGGGATCGACGCGGAGCTCCGCGGAAGGGATGACGAGCCCGATCACCTGTGAACGCCCACTGGCCAGGTTGCGCGCCGCCCGGTTCGGACGGAACCCAAGGCGGTCCGACGCCTCGGACACCCGCACCCGCACGTCGTCGCGCACACCCGGTCGTCCGTTGAGTGCGCGGGAGGCTGTCGCCGACGAAACGCCACTCAACTGGGCGACATCTTCCAGTGTGACCTGCCGTGACGCCTGCTGTAACACCCGCACACCCCAAAAATCAAGCCCAGATTGGCTGTTGCCGTGGAAGCGCTTCCATGCTACGAATGAGGAGAGCGGCTGTCAATCCAGCACGCCCATCGAACCCCGGGGAACTGGCTGATGACCGTTGTACATGTGGATGAAGAGCGCGCTTCGACAGCTGAAGCAGGTCGCAGGTTTCCCAACGACTTCCTGTGGGGCTCGGCCACCTCGTCGTACCAGATAGAGGGCGCTGCCTCGGTCGACGGTCGGGGCGAGAGCATTTGGGACCGGTTCTGCGCCCGGCCCGGCGCGATCACCGACGGCAGCAGTGGCGAGGTCGCCTGCGATCACTACCACCGCTTCGAGGAAGACATCGCCCTGATGCAGCGTCTCAACCTCAACGCCTACCGATTCTCGATCGCCTGGCCGCGGATCTTCCCGCAGGGTCGCGGCAAGGTCAACACGCTGGGTCTCGACTTCTACGACCGACTCGTCGATTCGCTACTCGCCCACGGGCTACGGCCGCTACCGACCCTCTACCACTGGGACCTCCCCCAGGCGCTGGAAGACCAGGGCGGGTGGCCCGTCAGGGCGACCGCCGAAGCGTTTGCAGACTACGCCGAGGTCGTCGCCGCCCGACTGAGCGACCGTGTCGGCAACTGGATGACGCTGAACGAGCCGTTCGTCGTCGCCAACCACGGGTATCTCACGGGCGAGCACGCTCCCGGGCGAAGTTCACTGCGCGACTCGTTGGCCGCCAGCCACCATGTGCTGGTCGCTCACGGCCTGGCGATGGAGCGCATCCGAAGCGTCGTTCGCGACGCCAACGTCGGCATCGTGTTGAACTTCACGCCGGTCACTCCGGTCGGCGACTCGCCGGCCGCGATCGATCGGCAGCAGATCGTCAACGACATCGAGAACCGGTGGTACGTCGACCCGATCGGCGGTCACGGGTACCCGCCGTACACCGTCGATCGTCTGGCGTGGGATCGATCCGAGGTCCGCAGCGGCGACATGGAGCTGATCGCTCGACCGATCGACACGCTGGGCGTCAACTTCTACTCCCGCAAGGTCGTCGGAGCCCTCGAAGGTGAGCAGCCCGACCGTAGAGCCGAGACGGCGATGGGTTGGGAGATCTACCCGTCTGCATTTGGCGACCTGCTGCGCGGCCTGCACAAGACGCACGGTTTCCAGCGCTACCTCATCACCGAGAACGGCGCGGCGATGCCCGACGCCGATCGCGTCGACGGTCGGGTCATCGACAACGACCGGCTCGAATACATCGCCGCCCACCTCGGCCAGGTGCACCAGGCAATGGAGGACGGCGTTCCGGTCGAGGGGTACTTCGCGTGGTCACTGCTCGACAACTTCGAGTGGGCCCACGGCTATGGACCCAAGTTCGGCCTGATCGAGGTCGACATGACCACCCAGCGGCGCATGCCGAAGCAGAGCGCGCTGTGGTACGCCGAGGTTGCCAAGTCGGGCGAGATCCGACCCCGACTCGACGCCTGATCACCCTTCGCCGAGGCTGACCAGCCCGGCGACCCGCTGCCGGCGACCGGCCAGCGCGTCGATGCCTCGATGCATGTGGCGGAGCTCTCGGAGCGGCTCGAACCCGAGGGCCAGCAACGAATCGACGTGTTCGCTCTCGGGCGGCACGTTGATCCGTGGTGGTGACGACCACTCCAGTTGCAGCGCCGCCTCGATCAGACACTCGAGCGACTCCGCATCGTCGGCAATCACCGGCGCCAGCGTGGCTTCCTGAGCAACGACGTAGCCGACGACCGTCTCGTGTCGTCGGAGCAGTAGTGCTCGACCGGGGTGTTGATCGACGAGCTTGGCCAACAACGCAGGCCGTGAGCCGCCGAACCGAACGGCATCGAACTCGACGATCGCTTCGAAGTCGTCGGCGGTCATCGAGACGCAGCGTTCGCTTCCCCCTGTCGGGCCGGAGCGTTCGCCCGCGAAGCCCAACACCTTGGTCAAGCCACGGTCGGCGAAGCCCATGCGTTCGTACAGCGGGCCGCCCGAGGCCGAGGCGTCGAGCACCGACGAGCAGCCGTAGCCGGCCAACACGTCGCCGAGGTAGTCGGTGATGGCGGTCGCGATCCCGCGGCGCTCATACCCGGGCAGCGTCGCCACGAGGCCGATCCAACCGAAGCCACCGTCGGGGTAGGCGATGCAACAACCCGTGCCGACAACGTTGCCGTCGGACTCGATCACAACCAGTCCGTCGGGTTGCGCAGCCGCGAAGCGATCGATGCCGACCCGAAACGACGTCCCCTTGTAGGCCTTCTGCATGACGTCGTCCATCGCCTCGAGCACGGCCAGTTCGTTCGACGGGTCCACGCGTCGAGGCGTCATGACGGTGAGCGTAGCAACGGGGCGCGAAACGGCCCGGGACACGCCCGGGCCGTTGATTCGCGTGAGGCGGCGGAACCGCCGGCGACTACTTGACTTCGACCGAGGCGCCGGCTTCGAGCAGCTTCGTCTTGGCAGCTTCGGCAGCATCCTTCGTGGCCTTCTCGAGGACGGGCTTGGGGGCGGCGTCGACGAGATCCTTGGCTTCCTTCAGGCCCAGGCTGGTCAGCTCGCGGACGACCTTGATGACCTGAATCTTCTGGGCGCCGGCAGCGGTGAGGATGACGTCGAACTCGTCCTTCTCCTCTTCCACCGGTGCTGCGGCGGCGGCGCCACCGGCGGCGGCTGCGGCAACAGGTGCCGCGGCGGTGACGCCGAACTTCTCCTCGAACGCATCGAGCAGTTCCTTGAGCTCGATGACGGTCATGCCGGAAATGGCGTCGAGGACGTCGTCTTTGGTGATTGCCATGTTGTTTGTTCTCCTTACGAATTGGTGTGTGAGCGAATTTGTGTTGTTGGAATCGTTGGTGCGGGGTGACGCGACGAGCGGTCAGGCTGCTTCGCGTTGATCGATCAGCGCCTTCAGCCCGTAGGCGAAGTTGCGAGGCAACGCCTGCAGCAGACCTGCGGTCTTGACCAATGGGGCCTTGAAGGCACCGGCCAGCATCGACAGCAGTACGTCGCGGCTCGGCAGATCGGCAAGCGCTTCGATGTCGGATGCCGACATCGTCTTGCCGGCGATCGTGCCGCCCTTGATGATCAGGAACGGGTTGGACTTGGCGGCATCTTTCAATGCCTTGGCGACGCCGGCGGCATCGCCGCTGACGAACGTGATCGCACTCGGCCCGGTGAGTAGCTCGGCGAGACCGTCGAGGCCGGCGTTGGCGGCGCCGAAGCGAGCCAACGTGTTCTTGTACACCTTGTATTCACCGCCGCTGTTGCGCAGCTGACGTCGCAACGTTGCCAGTTGGGCGACACTCATGCCGCGGTACTCGGTGATGATCGCCGCCTGGGCTGAGTTCAGCTTGGCAGTGACCTCGTCGACGACAGCGACCTTCTCGGCGCGTGGGTTCTCAGTTGTCATGTACACCTCCTTTCGCTTCTACTCGGGTGCTCGCTTTGCAGCGAACACCGCGAGGAGCGAACGGCGCAGTGCCAGACGATCCGATCGGAGTTCACCTCGGCTGGTGGGCGAACCCATTATCCGTGAGGGACCAGCGGTCTTTGGCGAGCGATTGCTTTGTTGTACGGCAAGACTACCGGCAGTTCGCCGGTACGTTACGCCCGATAGTCCGGGTGTCCGACCTCGGGGCGCAGGCGGTTGGTGTCGACCTTGATACCGGGGCCCATGGTGGACGACACCGAGATCTTGCGGAGGTAGCGGCCCTTGGCGGCGGCCGGCTTGGCGCGCTGCAACTCGTCGAGCACGGCACGGAAGTTGGTCTCCAGCGCGGCCGGCTCGAAGCTGGACTTGCCGATCGTGACGTGCACGTTGCCGTACCGGTCGGTGCGATACTCGACCTTGCCACCCTTGAACTCGGCGACCGCTCTGGCCACGTCTTGGGTGACGGTGCCGGTCTTGGGGTTCGGCATCAGGCCGCGAGGGCCCAGCACGCGGCCGAGCCTGCCGACCAGCGGCATCATGTCGGGCGTGGCGATGGCCAAGTCGAAGTTCATGATGCCCTTTTGGATGTCTTCGGCCAGATCGTCGGCGCCGACGATGTCGGCTCCGGCATCGCGGGCTGCCTGCGCTGCCTCGCCGGTGGCGAACACGGCGACGCGGATGTTCTTGCCCGTGCCCTCCGGCAGCGCGACGGTGCCACGAACCATCTGGTCGGCTTTGCGCGGATCGACGCCGAGCCGCACGGCCATGTCGACGCCTTCATCGAACCCGGCCTTGGCCAGCGTCTTGGCCAGCGTCACCGCCTCGCCTGGCGTGAACAGCTGGTCGCGATCGAATGCCTTGACCGAATCTGCGAACTTCTTCCCTGACATTGTCTGTCTCCCTCGGTGTGAGCGCCGCCGGGCGAGGTCGTCCCGGTCGAGCGATGCCTAATAGAACTTGAAGAGCTTACGAAACCTTGAGGCCCATCGAGCGGGCGGTGCCACGGATCTGCTGCTTGGCAGCTTCCAGGTCGTAGGCGTTGAGGTCGGGCATCTTGATCTTGGCGACCTCTTCGATGTCGGCCTCGGTCACGGTGCCGACGATGGTCTTGCCCGGCTCGGTCGATCCCTTGGCGAGCCCGGCCTTCTGACGCAGCAGCACGGGTGCCGGCGGCGTCTTGAGGACGAACGTGAAGGTGCGGTCTTCGAAGATCGTGATCTCGACCGGGATGATCGTGCCGACCTGCGACTCGGTAGCCGCGTTGTACTGCTTGACGAAATCCATGATGCCCACGCCGTGAGGCCCGAGCGCCGTGCCGACAGGTGGGGCCGGTGTGGCCTTGCCGGCGGGGATCTGGATCTTGACGATCGCACTGACCTTCTTCTTTGCCATGACTGATTTTCCTGCCTAATTCTTGGGTGGTATTCGAACGTCTGCTGCGGTTACAGCTTGGAGACCTGGCTGAAGTCCATCTCCACCAAGGTCTCGCGACCGAAGATGTTGACCAGCACCTTGAGCTTC
Organism: Ilumatobacteraceae bacterium; assembly: GCA_025358075.1. GTDB lineage: Bacteria > Actinomycetota > Acidimicrobiia > Acidimicrobiales > Ilumatobacteraceae > JAENVT01. Next base: position 1,353 of record JANYKU010000148.1, on the reverse strand, counting down.
ATGTGATCGGCGTTGATCTCGGCGATCGTGCCGGCGAAATCTGCGAATGGGCCTTCCTTGACCCGCACGCTCTCGCCGACTTCGTAGTCGAGCTTCGGCTTCTTGCGGCTCGGCATTCCGCCGGTACCGTCGCCCTTGGCGGCGAGGAACGTCTGCACCTCTCGGCGCGACAGCGGTGTGGGCTTCTGGCCCTGCTTGTTCTGGCCGACGAACCCGGTGACGCCAGGGGTGTTGCGGACGCAATACCAGCTGTTGTCGTCCATCTGGCAGCGAACAAGGAGGTAGCCGGGGAAGACCTTCTTCTGCACGGTCTGCTTGCGACCGTTCTTGAACTCGTCGACTTCCTCCATCGGGATGACGACCTCGAAGATCTTGTCCTCCATGTTCATGCTCTGGATGCGAGCATGCAGGTTGGCGGTGACCTTTTTCTCGTAGCCCGACTGGGTGTGCACGACGTACCACTGGCCCGGACGCGTCCAGGGATCGTCGATGATCTCTTCCTCGACCGCTTCGTCGGTGGATTCGTCGGCGTCTTCGGACAGGTCGAACGAGGCGTCGACAGTGTCGTCGACATCGTCGGTCTCCACCGGTTCGGCCGCAGCGTCGTCGATGGGCCGTTCCTCGAGTGGAGTGGTTTCTGGATCAGTTTCGGTGAGCAGTTCGTCGTTCATGATCAGGTGTCGTACAACCAGCCGGAGAGCACGCCGAACAGCGAGTCGAGACCGAAGACGAAGAGGGTGTAGATGATGACCGTGGTGAGCACGATCAGTGAAAAGCGGCGCACTTCCGGCCACTTCGGCCAAGCAACCTTGCGCATCTCGTCGCGCACTTCACGGAGGTAGAGCGCCGGAGTGGTGCGCTCTTTCTTCTGCCGAGCCTGAGGAGCGGGGGCGCGCGTCGGCCTGCCCTGCTCGTCCAGCGCGCCCATCTTCTTCAGCGAACGCTTCTGCTCTCGGTTGAGGTCATCCAGTGACATTGATTGCTCCCATAGGGATGTGGGCAGGGCAGGAGGGACTCGAACCCCCGACCGTCGGTTTTGGAGACCGATGCTCTACCAACTGAGCTACTGCCCTCGGAAGGGCGACTGGTAACGCTACCAGCCACCCGTCGAGGTTCGACCCGCGGTCAGCGAGTCTTCAGCGGGTCTCTTTGTGCGTCGTGTGGCGGCGGTCGTTCGAGCAGTACTTCTTCATCTCGAGTCGCTCTCGGTCGTTGACCTTCGACTTCATCGTGATGTAGTTGCGGCGCTTGCACTCCGTGCACTCGAGGGTGATCTTCACCCTCTTGTCGTTTCTGGGCATTGGCCCGGCTCCTTGTTCTGATCCTCGACTGAGGATCAGAACAAGGAGCCGG
>JANYKU010000120.1 GCA_025358075.1 Ilumatobacteraceae bacterium | reverse complement strand
CCGCCGCGGCGTCCTGGGCAACGATCGCGGGAGTGACTGCATTCTGCGCCTTGTCGAGTGCGGCCTGCGCCGATGCGACCTGCGCTTGGGCCGCTGCCAACGCCTGCGCAGTCAACGTGTCGTCGACCTTGGCGAGGGGCTGACCAGCAGTCACGATGTCACCGACCTTGGCGAGGACCTGACTGACCTTGGCGGACGAAACCGCGGAATCGAAGTTGACGGCAAGCTGTGTCGGCACGATGACGTTGCCGGTTCCGCTCACACTCGACAACACATTGCCGGTCTGAGCAGTCACCACTGAGGATGTGGAAGAGCCTGCTGGGGCCGCCTTGCCGATGGTCGCCCATCCGGTGATCGCCAGAGCGACGACGCCCAGGCCGAGGGTGCTGTTGATCAGTGCTCTCTTGATGTTCATGATGGTCAGGCCCCCGCGACTGTCGTGGTCGTGGTCGATGAGTTGGTGCCCCGTTTTGGCAGCAAGGCCTGACACTTCGCGTTCGCCGCGGTGAACGCCGGGGTCGTCCGGTCGATCGATGGCGGAGGTCCACCGGCGACCGTGGTCGGGACGGTGACGCCGTTGTCACTGAGGCACGAGAAGTAGGCCTGCGAGGCCTGGCCGCGATTGCCCCCATTGCCGAAGCCGCCGACTGGCTGAAGTGACTTGCAGGCAGCGACCGCAGCCGCGTTCGCAGGATCGGCGATCACTGCTTGCAAACCGCCACCGCCACCGAACCCACCTCCGCCGAAGCCTCCGCCGTTGGCACCGCCGGTACCGGTTGGCACGGTGGCGTTGGGTGGTTGAGTGGGTCGTGTCGGCAGGGTCACGCCGTGCTGGGTGAGACACGTTCGATACGCCTGGCTAGCAGCACGATTCGAATTGCCGGCGACAGTCGTGGTTGGCGCGGCGGCGCCGCCGGCAGCGACCGTGCCAGTTGGCACGCCAGTTGCCGCTGGCGTTGCCGAGGCGGAGGCTCCGCAAGCGGCGAGGATCAGTGCAAGGCCGGCGCCTGCCACTGACCGACCCAACCACGACCGCGCGAGGCGTGATCCTGCGGCGTTTGGAAGGTCGGCGGCAGATCCGGTGCAGGAGGCGGTCGTGTTCATGGAATCGTCCTTTGGTGGCGGGACAGGGAGTTGTGATCGCCACGATGCGCCGCCTACGCGCTAGCCAACCTGAAGCCCGCTGAAGTTGTCTTCAGACACCGCGGCGGCGTGGTCCGACGTGGCGTCGTCGACGCGTCGGTGTCGCCGGTTTGAGGAAGCGACCGACGACTGGGAGCTCCCACAGGGATTCAGTGGAGGCCACCGCGAGCACGGCTGACAGGACCTGATCGGGTCCGTCGACGATGACATAGCGCGGCACCCAGGTTGGGTCGTACTTGGCGTTGAATCGCCAGAGGCTTTCGATCTGCATGTCGCGCCCGAGACGGTCGAGCAAGGAGCGATTTCGTCGGTTCAACCAGGTATCGGCGACTTCGCCGGCGAGGATGGCGCGCATCGTGGCGAAGTTGAGGGCGAGACCGCGTCCCCCGAGACCGCGGAGATGTTCGATGGTGTTGACGATCACGAAGTCGACGAGCCCGTTGGGATGTTCGCCGGCGGCTCGGCGGGTGATGTCGAGGGAGTAGCCGTTGATCCCGGACGCCGGAACGAACTGGCAGAAGGCCGCCGGATCGCCCTGCGCATCGATCGCGATGGCCAGCAGCAGGCCACGGTCGCGTGGGTCGAAGAGCCGCGACAACGTCATGGAGAAGCCACGCTCCACATCGCCCCTTCTACTCGTGGCGAGCATGTCGGTGAGTTGCAATGCGCGCGTCGGGTCGAGGTCGGCGGGATCACAGAACTCGATGTGGTAGCCCGCCGCCGCCACCCGGTTGACCGCTTGACGCAGCGACTTGTTGCGCCCTCCGGAGAGGCTGAACGATTTGACGTCGACGACGGCTTCGTCGCCGGCGTAGATCACCGTCATGCCGTTGGAGCGGTAGACGGGAAGCCAGTTGTCGGCGGCGCCGATCACCGCGATCGACCAACCGTTCTCGGCGGCATGGCGTCGGAACGCAGTCCACGCCTCGGAGCGCTCATCGGATGGGCCGATTGGATCGGGGGATACGACAGCGACACCACCGCGGACCGCGTACGGCACGACGGTGTCACCCCAGATGAAGCGAGCCTTGTCGTCGCGAAGTGCGAAGTAATCCAACGTCCCACTGCTGTGGAGCTGCACGAGATCCCAGGCCTTGGCGTCGACGTTCGGATCATTTTCGATCGACCTTCGGGGGCGCAGGAGCAGCCAGGCCGCGGCGACCAACGTGGTGAGGCCGATCGCCGTCAACGCCGCGCTGACATCTTCAAGAGCATCCGGCAGCGGATGGCCTCCGACACCGACGAATCGACTGGCAAAGCCTGTGATCACGCCGGCCACGGGGGCATGAGTGAACAATGCGGTCAGCCATGACGCCACGAGAGCGCCGGCGGCGACGGCTGCGAGTAGGAGGCCGGCGGCCCGTGTCGACCCGCGATTGGCGGCGCCTCGAAAGTACTTTCCGGTCGAGATGAGATAGGCCGCGACTGCCAACGAGACGACGGCCTCTTCGAAATCGATGCCTTTGAGCAGGTTGGCGACGATCGAGGCGGCGAGCACGTAGAGCGCCACCGACCAGGCGCGGCGGCGTCCATGGCGGACACTGCCGGCGAGGAGCAAGAGCACCAAGCCGAGCGCCGCGGTGGCAAACGTCGCCGACTCCGGCACGGCGAATGGCATGACTTGGTTGATGCCGGCGAGCCGGCTCCTCATCGGTGGCGTCAGCGCGGAGACGAGATCCACGAGCCCGACCGCGGCGATGGCAGTAGCGGCGATCCGCCTCACGCGCCGCCCGTCGGCGACCGGCGGCGGCTCGGGCCACATTTGATGCGCAGCCAACGATGCGACCATCGCCGGCCGGAGCGGGAGCTCCGGTTGAGATCGCACGATCAGTCGGTGTCGCCGCGTCATCGTCGTGGTCGGTGAGTGGGCGAGCCACAGCTCGACGTGCAGTTCTGCACCCGCCTCGAGTTCCACCCAGCCGGATCGACGAGCGGATCGTGAGACCGAGGAAAAGGCGGCGCGGGTTTGCAGCACGTCGAGCACGCGGGTGTTGCATCCCGCGTTGGCGTAGAAGCAACCGTCGAGGTCGATCAATTCGGCGCGGTGGGTATGGCCGGAGATGTACCCCCGATAGCCCTGCTGGTGGAGTAGTACGGAGCGTCGGCGGGCGTCGTTGTTGTTGGTCGAGCCGAGCTGATCTCCGTGCTCGATCCGCACCCGTTCGATCGCCACGCCGGTCGTGATCTCGAGGTCAAGCGTCGTAGCGACTTGCGCTCCGAGCAGTTGACGGACTTCGCCGGAAATCCGATCGTCCGTGCTGATGGCTCGGTCGTGGTCGCCGGCGAGAATCACCACATCGTGGCCCGGCGTTGCCGCGAAGCGTTGCAGCGCGGCGAGCAGCCGGGGGTGTGAGCGGAGGGCTTTGGCTGGTGCGTTGTTCGGCTCTGCGCGCAGCTCGAAGGTGTTCCCCGCCAGTACGAGTGCGCCTGGTTCGACCCATCGCTCGAGGCGTCGGGCCAACTCGGTCGTGGTCATTTCCGACGACGGGTCCGATATCGCACGGAGGTAGAGATCGCTGGCCACGACGACACGACCTCCCGCCGGGATGACCAGGGTCGCGGTGGTGCCAGCGACGAATTCACCCACATCGGTCACGGCAGCCCTCATTGTCGGTCGGAACAAGCAGGATGTTGCGCCCAATTGGGCACGACGACCCTGAAGCCACCTGAAGACGTCTTCAGGTGAGGGCAGGCTGGCCGCACCGAGGCGCACCGATCCTCCTCGTAGGGTAGCCGCGTGAACAGCGACGCGAGCGGGCACTCGGCGGGAACCCTTGCCGACCCGACGCGCTCGGCCGATCCTTCATCGATCAACCGCGGAGGCCGCGGTCGAACTGTCAGCGTCGCGATCGGGATCGCGACGGTCGCATATCTGGTGTGGTTGATCGTCGCCCATTTCAGTGAGATCAACCGGGCCGTCGTTCGGTTTCAGGGTGCGGCGACACGCTGGCTGGTTGCCGCAGTGGTCTTCGAGGTGGTCTCGCAGGCGTGCTCGGTGGTGATGGAGCTCCGGCTCCTGCGGCACGCCGGATCCACGATGGGCTTGGCCGCGACTTCTCGCTTGGTGCTGGCTCAGAACGCCATCGGACTCGCCGTTCCTGGCGGTCCCGCGTTCGCGTCCGTCTTCTCCTACCGTCACATCCGTCGTCGTGGCGCGAATGCTGCAGCGGCGTTGTGGGTGGTCGCCGCTACGAGCACGGTTGGCATGCTGGCCCTGGCTACCTGGGGGGCGTTCACCGCCACCGGTACGTCGTGGATCACGGTGCTCGCAGCATCCCTGTTGGTCGTTGTCTTGGCTGTGATCGTCGTGTTGGCCCGCTCACCCCAGCGGGTCCGAAGCCCGTGGATCCGACTCGTCCAAGTCACCGACTGGCTCTGGCGGCGCCGCGGTGATCGGCCCAGCGCCGACGTGCGGGTCGACCAGCGCATCGCCAAGCTCGGAGCCGTTCGCTTGGGCTGGCGGGACTGGTTGTTCGTCGCCGGATTCGCTCTGGCCGCGGTCGCAGCAGACTTCGCCGTCTGGCTGTGCGCGAGCCACGCCGTCATTGCCCTGCCCTCACGCTGCCTCACGCCTGGGTTGACTGGAAGCGTCGCTCAGCGATGCGCTGCGTTTCACCCTGCGACAACCGCTGGGTTACTGGTCGCCTACTCGGCGGGCCAGGCAGCCCTGGCCCTTCCTCTCGTGCCGGGTGGGATCGGGCTTGTCGAGTCGTTGATGACGGCGACACTCACTGCCACCAAGGTCCGCGCCATACAAGCCCTCAGTGCCGTGCTTCTGTACCGCATCATCAGCGTTGGGGGTGTCGTTGCCGTCGGCGGGGTGATCTGGCTGACCCTGCGACGGGATCGGCGTCGCGCAGTGCCTTGAATGCGCCCCGCTGGCTGGTGTCAGAGTCGCCCGCCGGTGTCTGGCGGTGGCGATCCTCGTTGTCGTAGCAGCGCGATCATCGCCACGAGGATGACCACACCCTCTGCCGAGAGCGATGTCGCCGCAAGCCGACCAGCGATGAAGGTCGTTGTGGTGTCGGCGAGCCCCTGGGCCGAGCTCTGATGCTTGGCGATGTAACCAACCATGGCCGCGGCGCAGTAGATCGACAACCTCGTCAACCCGAACGCGCACCGAACGGCGCATCTGGCGCCCGTCGACCGCCCTTGGCCGACGACGTCGAGCGCCGGATCGGCGAGCTGCTGTCGAGCAACTACCGAGTGTTGCTGCACTAGGCCGCTCGTCGAGCTCGCACGCCCTTGGCTCGGGCTTCCTGTCATGGCTAATCTCTCCAGACGTGTCCGCAAGCGACGACTCGTTCGCGCCGAACACCGATGAGCTGCTGGCGCACAACGCTCGATACGTCGAGAGCTTCGTCGACCACGATCTTGCCCTGCAACCGCGCCGGCGATTGGCGGTGGTCGCGTGCATGGACAGCAGAATGGACATCTTTGAGATGCTCGGGCTAGCACACGGTGACGCACATATCATCCGTAACGCAGGTGGGATCGTGACCGACGATGTGGTCCGCTCCCTGGTGCTGTCTCAGCGCCTACTCGGGACCCGCGAAATCCTCTTGGTTCACCATACCGATTGCGGAATGCAGAGGCTGATCGGCGACACGCTCAAAGATGCCATTGAAGCGGAGACCGGGCTTCGCCCGGGGTGGGCGTTCGAGGGCTTCAAAGATCCTCACCAGAACGTTCGTCAGTCAATTCGGCGACTCCAGATCAATCCGTTCATCCAACACAAGGAACACATTCGCGGCTTCGTCTATCGCGTCGAGGATGGACAGCTGGACGAGGCGTAGCGCTTGTCGGCTGGACATGAGCGCATCGAAGTCGCCTTGAACCGCCCCGGAGTCCGTGAAGACCACACAGAGCCGCGACGCAGAACAACGCTCGCCGGCCGACGCTCCAGAAGTGCCGAACGGCGCATCTGGGCGCGTCCCCGAGCCGGCGATCTGGGATGCGGTGCTAGCGTTTGTGGGAACGGGATTGTGGGACGCTTCGCCGGCGCCGATGCGCCGTTCGGTGCGCGACCGCGCCGCCTGCCTTGGGCGCGGTACCGGTACTGGAGGTGCCTGTTCTGGAGGTGCCAAGTTCGCGCCCATGGACGCTGCATGGGCGGGGAAACGGAACCCGCAGTGCCGAAATCGCGCCCAAGCAGCTCGCCGCTGAGAACAGCGCACCGAGCCGGCGTTCGGCGTCGCTTCGGTGCAGCGGGGACTTGTCATTGCGTGGGACACCTGTGCCCTCGAGGTGCCGTTGCGGGATGCATGACAACGACGCAGAACTCCGGTCCACCTCGAAGCGGCGCACAGAGCGGCGCATCTGGCGTATAGCCGAGCTTCTCCGCGCGGTCAGCTCGAGTCAGCGGACTAGCCAATCGGCTGGCTGAACCCCGGCAAGGTCCTGCCGCGCGCGTGAGTGGGTCGGGCCGAGCTCGGGCCGTCGTGGCCCGCCGAGATCGCTCGACCACGCAGTAGCGGTCGATCGCCGCTATTTCTTCCCGATCGGTGCCGGGGCGACCGTGGCACCGATCTCCATCTGGCGGTGGGGCTCCAACCAGGGGCACTTGGCGCCACCGTCCGGTTCGCCCCAGATGACCGACACGCGTGTCCCTGGCTTGGCGTACTCGGGCTCGACGACCGCGAGTGAGAGCATCGCCCGCTCGTTCCAGCTGACGCCGGTGTAGGTCGAGGCCCCGATCGTTCGTCCCTGGTCGTCGTGGACCGCGTCGTACTGCCATGTCGCATACGTTGCCCGCGGGAACTCGATGTAGAGCCCCGGGAGTTCCTCAGGCCGCAGGTACGACTCGACGACTCGAGCAACGTCCGCGGGGTCCCATACGAGCGTCACCTTCCGCCTATGGTCGTCGCCCGCCGTCCGTTCGAGCGCTTCTCGCCCGACGAAATCGTGGTCGAACTTGATCACATTGCCGTACCCGAGCTCCCGCGGCGTGAAGTAGTAATCCTGAATGTCGGGTGCATTGAAGCTGCCGCCGAGAGCCCAGGTTGCCTCTTCGCTGGTCGCCGGCAGCCACTCACGGAAGGGGCGGAGCCCGTCGCCGGTGAAGATGGCCGGCACCGGCCGTGGGATCCAGCCCAGCTCCAGAGCGTTGGTGAAGTACGCGAGCGACCCGACCCGGCGCAGGTTGAATGCGGATCCAGCCTCCAGGATCGCCTCTTTGACCGCGGGACCCTCATCCCAGGGCCCGAAGAACTCGCACCCCGGGCCGCCGGCCATCGTGTGCCGCTGGGCCCAGACCTGATGGCCGGCGATGGAGACGGGGAAGATGTGCGACCACGGCGCGTCGGGTAGAGGAGCACCGGTGAGCTGTTCGACGAGCGCCGGCGCGTGAGGCCCTTCCACTTGATACCGGTACACGGTGCGCCGGCCATTGGGATTGTGGGAGAAGATCTCGTCGGCCTCGATGGACACATCCCAACCGCCGGTCTCGGCGCAGAACCGCACCCAGTTGTGGCCGGCCGCCCGACCCACCAGCACCATCTCTTCGGGGGCGACGCTGTAGAGGATCCCGTCGCCGATGAGGTAGCCGTCGGGGCTGCAGACGACGAGGTGTCGGGAGCGGCCGACACCGAAGGTCTCGAAGCTGTTCACAGCGAGGCTGGACAGGAGGCGCTGCGCGTCTGGGCCGCGCAGGTAGGTCGTCGTCATGTGAAACGACTGGTCGTAGAACGCAATCCCCTCGCGCCACGCCCGTTGCTCGTCACGCCACGTCGTGAACTCCGGAGCGACGAATTCGGTGGGCTGGCGCAGCACGGCGTCCTTGAGGACCGATCCCTTGCGGTTGCTGTACAGGTAGTCGACGAGGTTGGGAACCGAGTCAAGGACATCCTGGAGCGTTCGGGTCGGTGTCTGGGTAGTCACGTCGTCTCCTTCAGGTTTCGATCTCTGCTCGGGCAGCGAGTGCACGATAGGAGATCACCCGCTTGCGCCACGGTGTCCAAGTTCACCTCTGGCGAACGTCTGCGGGCCCCCCAGGTCGCAGCGGACACGTCGCGTCCGGTGCGTGGGATGCCGTGCCGCGAACGTGGACACGTTGGGATCGAGCTCGATGCGGGGACCGATGTTGGTTGACTGACGCGGCCGAGCCCGAGGGTCGGGTCCGGCCTCGAGATGGACGGGGTGAGTGCGGCAGCGCAGATCGCGCCGGGTGGACGAAATCGGACTGCGGCGGCGGGAAGCCGATTGGTGCTGGCGCTGGGCCTTCGGGTCGGGCAATGTGGGCGCGGTGACCGTCGAGATAGCTCCGAGCTCGCCAGCGCTGTGGGACGATGTCGTGTCAGCGTTTGGGCGCCGTGGGGCGGACCCGTCGTGGTGTTGGTGCAGACGCTTTCTCGACGGCAGCGAGGCCGTTGACAACCGCGCAGCACTGCAGCTCGAGGTGTCGACAGCCTCGATCCCGCCTGGCCTGATCGCGTACGTGGATGGGCTGCCGGCCGGGTGGACAAGGGTGATGCCCCGACACCAGCTACCGGGGGTCTTGGCCAATCGGGCGTTGCGTCGCGTGCTGACCGACGATGACGGCGCATGGTGGGTTACGTGCTTCGCTGTCCAACAGCGATTTCGCAGCATCGGCGTGGCCCGCGCATTGCTCGACGCAGCCGTTGCCCACTCCGAGCAGCATGGCGCGACCGCGGTTGAGGGTCATCCGGTCGACACTGATGCCCTCAAGGCCGAACGGACGAGCGGCTCGGCGCTCTTCACCGGGACGATGCGCCTCTTCGTTGCCGCAGGCTTCAGTGAGATTGGCCGCACGTATCCCAGCCGTCCCGTGATGCGACTCAACCTCTGACCACTCGCTGGCCGGACGACATCATCCGATCACCCGAATATCCCGTGAAACGGGATGCAGAACATGCAGCGCATAACGCCACCAAGCCCGGTGGCCGCAACGAGTGCCGAACGGCGCCTCTGTGTCGACGCAGCATGCCGGAGTGTTGATCTTCCAGCGCAAGTGAACCCGTGCCTGCCGCTCGTTCAGTCGAGCACAGTCTTCGCGTTTGTGTCGTACGGTTGCGTCGTGCTTGAGAACTTCTCCGTCGGGGCTCAACGTGTCGTTTCACTGGCGACGAGGGAGGCGCGACAGCTCGATCATCCACACGTTGGCACCGAACATCTGCTTCTCGGAGTGCTATCGGACGATGACGGTGAGCCGGCTGAGGTGCTGCGAGCGGCCGGCGTAAGTCTCGTCGCTGCGCGTCACAAGGTGGTCGAAGCGTTGGGAGCCGGCACTGGATTGTCGAACAGTGAAGCGTTGCCGTTCACGCCCCGGGCACGGCGGGCTCTCGAACGGGCAGGTCGGTTCTCGCGCAAACAACAAGAACCAGAGGTGACCGCCGGGCACGTTCTGCTCGGCGTGCTCGACGTCGAAGGATTGGCCTGTCAGGTGCTCCGAGGACTCGGCGTGGACATCGATCACGTTCGCGACGCGTTTGTCACCACACGCGTCGACATTCCTGCTGTGCTCGTCGACGACCAGCCTTCGGTCGAGGAGGTGCGGCCATGGTGCCCAAACTGTCATGCACTGCTCGATGACACGTTGAGCGAGACGCTGATCTCGGCGCGACGCGACGGGGAGCCGACGACTGTCAGTGTCGCGTTTTGCGCTGCTTGTGGTGCGACCCTCGGAGTAGTTCGGCCAGAGCCGTCATAGGCGACTGGCGGCACCGACCTCACCGTGGTGTACGGGACACCCGCTTTCGTTCGTGAGAGGCTCGCCGAGTGGACTTGGCCATGAGCGTGCTGGAACTCTCCGGAGCCGCGACTGCTGCGGGCCACGCTCGTTCGAGATCGCGAATGCGTTGTACATGGTCCTGTTCGCGTCGACCATCGAGGACGAGATCGAGCGCTACCGAACGTTTGAGAATGCCTTTCTGGGCGGATACGAGACCGAAGACAGCCACACCGTCGACCGTCGTTCCGTTGACCACTTCGTCGATCTGCGTGTTCGTGCCCTCGAATGCTGGCTCGATGACCTACCGACAGCGCCGATCGGGGTTCGGACGGCAACGCCACAATGGCACCAGACGTTGCGTGCCTTCGTCAGCAGCTACGAGCACAGACGACCCTGATGCGGCCCGCCCTCAACAGACACGGCACATAACGCGCCACGCAGAACGACGGCTGCTCCGACACTCCCGTAGCGCATGGTGAACGGTGGCGGCGAGGTCAGCCGTTGGTGTCGTAGGTGACGATTGCTTGGCAGAAACCGTTGTCGTTGTTCGTGAACGATCCGATCTGGAGCTGGAACGATTCACCGCTCGCCACGATCTCGGTGGCGGTCGGCGTGATCACATGGTGCACGATGATGTTGGTTTGGCCGCCGCCGAGCACGGCAGGGGCGATAGCGAGGGGGCTCTGGGAGCTGCCCGCAAGAGTATCTCTGACCAAGAAGACCGTGTATTGGCCGACAACGAGAGCGGGCCCGTCGAACATTGCGACATCGACGGAGATCAAGCGGGCGCCCACCGGAACGACGAGTGGGACACGACCGGCTACGCCTGTCGATCCGCTGTTGCCCAGACAGGCGCCGGGTACCTGCGACATCACGATGGTTGAGCTGGTGGTGGTGAACACCATCGAGAACTCGTCGTAGACGTCGCTGTGGACGGACGAGTCGACGGCGGCGTCGTAGCCGACGACATCAGCGAGGACGTCGACGCTGCCAGAAAGGTTGAAGAGGCTCACCTTGCCGGCGGCGGAGAGCTTGACGTCGACCTTGTTCGGGGTCGCTGGCGCGCCGGCGATCCAGTTGAGGTTGGATGCCAACGGTTGCGCTGCGTCGGCGGGCCAGACGGTGAGGAAGCTGCCGCTGGTGCCGTTGACGGTGGTTACGTTCATCGCGATCGCGGTGGCTTCGGCGGGGATGGTGCAGTTGCCGTTGGTGCCGGTAACAGCTTGGGTGTAGGTCTCGGCGTTGCCGAGGGGAGTACTGCGCGGGCCGACCTGGGTGGCGGGTCGCGTGTCGAACAGTCGGCACGGTGTGATCGGCACGAAATCGGTGCGTTGACCACTCGGTACGATCGCGTTCGCACTCGGTAGGCCGATGCCTGCGACAGCCGTGAATGCGACAGCAGCCGCGATTGTGGTCCAACGGGCGCGATCGAACATATGGCCTCCAGGGTGAGGATTGCCCTGATGGCGCACCAACGCAAGCACGATCCCGCGCTCAGAACCGCGGATACTCGGGTGATCGCAGACGGTGCGCGAGATCGGCAGCTATGGGCCGGAAGGCAGTGCCGAGGCAAGTACGGACTGGATTGTCTTCTCCGCGGCGGTCAGATCCGGTCCGCGCAGACAGGCGCGCACGATGTACTCATTCCCGCTCGGGTTGGGAATCCGAACATTGATGGTCTCATCACCGCCGCACGTGCCCGGCTTGTCAGCCGAGAACACCGCGGCGCGACCAGCGATCGAAATGTTCGGCGCTGGGGCAGCCGGGTCGGGACCTCCCGCCCCGAAACCGGACAGGACTCCAAGGCTGACCACCACCCCTCCCGCCGGGAGTGGGTTGAATGACGAAAAGCCGCAACCGGGCGAGCACGCTGGCCCGAGTGGAATGTTGGCGTAGAACCCAGAGACCGCCTCGCCGGTGCTGGCGAAACCATCAGTGCGGAATCGCAGCTCCGCTGGGATCGTGAAGGTCAGCCCCTGGACCGACACCGTCCGAGAAAATGATGTGGCAGTCGATGTCGTGTCCGTCGGCTGACTCGTCGCCGACGTGGTGGTGTCAATCACAGCCGTCGTGGAACAGGAGGCACCGACGCCGCAGTGTTCGCGGTCGGCCTCGTCGTTCGAGCACGCGGTCGCCGTCACGATCAGAACCAGCGCTGCGAACATCCTGACGAGTCTCCGCACCGGCGCATAGTGCCCGCTCCGGCGCGACAACGCAAGGGCCTCGGCCGACGCAAAACAACGAGCGCCGAGCGGCAGCTATGCGCTCGCCACAGGTCCAGGTCGGGGTGTGATCCGGGACCAGATACTCTCTGCCGATGACCAACAACCTCCGCGTCTACACCAAAGCGCTGTATGGCTTTGATCACGTGGTGCGCTCGATGCCTGGTGCCGCATGGTCGAGTCCATCGCCATGTGAGGGGTGGACCGCGCGGGACGTGCTCGGTCATGTGATCGCCGTCCAGAGCTATGTCGAATCGCTGGCCCGCGGCATCGAGCCGACGCTCAACCCATACGGCATGCCCGGCGAGCTTGTGGGAAGCGATCCACTGCGGGCCTGGGCTGCAGCACGGGAATCGGTGCTTGAGGCGGTCGACGCACCCGGCGTGCTCGACAACACCATGCAAACGTTTCGAGCCGAGGAGACGATTGACAACTTCCTCGCATGGAACGTCGTCGACACGCTGGCACACACATGGGACCTGGCACGGGCTGGCGATGTCGACGATCACCTCGACGACGACCTGGTCGCACACGCGACTGCGCAAGCACAACCCGTGATCGAAGCGATGCGCCAACCGCCATTCTTCAGCGCTGACCTGATCGCCACGGACGACCCATCACCGACGGTTCAGTTTCTCGCAATGCTGGGTCGACGAACCACTTGACCGACGCACTCGCCACGCCGATCGGCAGTTCTGGGCGGGTTGCTTGGGCGCGTGAGCGTCGGGACCTTGGTACCCCGGGCGCGGCTAACCGGCTTGCGGCCCTCCGCCAAGGCGGTTCCCCGACCCGCTGGTTCCATGCCAAGTGACAAAGCTTGAGATGGGCTCACGCGGCATGCTCATGCGGTTGAGGTCCGAGGAGCGATCGGGCACGCCCATCGACATGCCGCAGGCCACCGTTTCTCCATCGGGAAGGCCGAGCACGGCGCGGATCACCGGCTCGTAGCGCACGAACGACACCTGAGCGATCGTGCGAGCCCTCGCGCGTGGGTTGCGATCATGAAGTTCTGGATGAAGAGTCCGAGATCCAGCCAGCTGTGGTGCGTCAGTGATGAGTCGAGTGTGAAGATGAGCCCGACCGGCGCATCAAAGAATGCGTAGTTTCGGGCGGTCTGTTGATGACGTGCCGTGGCGTCGTTGGGATCGATGCCGATTGTCGCGTAGTAGCGGGCGAAGAAGTCCCCCTGCCGCGCTCGCACTTCCTGCGGTGCGGCGCGGGGGATCGCCGCGTGCGCGGAACCCGTCGCCGCCTCGTGCGCCTGCGTGAGAGCAGCACTCAGCTCGCGCTTGGCGTCGCCGAGGAGGACGTGGACACGCCAGGGTTGGGTGTTGAAGGTACTCGGGGCATGACGGGCAACGTCGAGCAAGTCTATCACCGTCTCGATCGGCACCTCGTCCACCTCGAACGCGCGCACCGTCCGGCGCGAACGCAACACCTCATCGACCACGGCGGAGTACCTTGCATCCCCCGCGTCCATCCAACCCCCTTGCTCCATCTACTGACGATGTGAACCTAACTGCTCCCGTGCTCCACTCCATCACCGCCCGGACGCTAGCTATCCAAGCCGAGCGAGCACCTCGAGAGCTTTGTCGATGCGGTGACGCTGGATTCGGTCAGGACTTCAGGGACCCCTTGGACAAGCAGCGCAGATTGCCCTGATGGAGCTCTGGCGCTGATATGCAACCGGCGTTTCGTGTGAGGGTGGGCGCGGCCGACTGTATGGCTTGGTCGATCGAGGATGGCGGTCGGTGGCAAGTTGCTGCACCTGACGCCATGTTGCGGGAGGCGTCTTAGCCTGGCGGTGTGACTTGCTCAACCAGCTCGACAAAAACGCACGACGAGGTTGGACACCGTCGTGCTGCTGATAGGGCGGTCGGGTACTCGGCGGTTGGTCTCGGCGTTGCCGGACTCGCAGAATTGGGCCTCGCGCTCTTCACCGGTTCCGTCGGCCTGCTTGGGGACGCGCTCCACAACCTGTCTGACGTTTCGACCAGCGTGCTCGTCTTTGTGGGGTTCCGGTTCTCCAAGCGTTCACCGTCGAACGGGTTTCCGTATGGCTATGACAGGGCCGAGGACCTTGCCGGGCTGGGGATCGCCGTTGTGATCTGGGTGAGCGCGTTGTTCGCCGGTGTCGAGAGCGTTGACAAGCTGACGAATCACGGGTCGACCCATCATCTCGGTGTCGGCATGGTCGGTGCCCTGATCGGCATCGTCGCGAACCGCGTCGTCGCCGCTTACAAGCTCCGCGTCGGCAAGCAGATCCAATCCGCGACATTGATCGCCGACGCCCGGCATTCCTGGCTCGATGCGATCTCATCTGCTGGAGCGCTTGCCGGATTGGTCGCGGTTGCGCTTGGCGCGTGGTGGGGCGATCCTGTCGCTGGAATCGCAGTCACCCTCTTCATTGCGCACGTTGGTTGGGAAGTCACGAGTGATCTGTCCCGACGCCTCATGGATGGCGTCGACCCTGAGATCATCGAACAGTCGTGCGCTGCGGCCCTTGCGGTCGAGGGCGTTACGGCTGTTACTAGTAGGGCACGATGGAGCGGCCGAAGACTCACGATCGAAGCCGTCGTCACAGTCGCTTCGGAAACGCCGCTCGGCGAAGCCACCCACATCTGCCGCCATGTGGAACTCGCGATCTTGGAGAAGGTACAAAATGCGCGGACAGTCCAAGCCTCCCCCATTGGCGACCACCCGTACGAATGCCACAACTGAAACGGGCGCCCGAACTGCCGCTCGGCGCTCGTCGTTCTGAGCGCGTGATCGTGCTTGCGCCGGCGCGCCAGGGCATTCGGCGCTGTCGAGCAGATCTGGGCGCCACGCTCCGACATCGAGGTGGAACCGGCGAGCGTGGCACCCAGATCTTCGGACCGTCCGCGAGCGACCTTCCCCGAGCCGAACTGCTGTTCCGCGCCCGCCGGGAAATACGCGAGCCGAGCAGAACGTGCGCTCCAGATCACGGCTGCGAGCCGATTCGGCGAGCGTCGTGTTCGAGAATGGGCTTCGGGTTGTTCCGGTGATCGCTCGCGGTTATTCCGGTAATCGCGCCCGCCGATGACCTCCGCGACGCCGGTCGCGAGGTCGCCGGGCGCACGCGAGCGCATAATGCGCGGCCTGAACGTCGGAGAACGCCCACGATCACCCGCATAAGCGCACCCATAGCCGGCGTTCGGCGTCGCATCGGTGCAGCGGGGACTTGTCATTGCGTGGGACACCTGTGCCCTCGAGGTGCCGGTGAGGGCGATGATCTGGCGCGCCCCAGAGCCGGCGTTATGGGTCACCTTGGGCGACACTCGAAACATGCCCACGCGCGCGGCCAGCTCCGCCGCTTCCAGCATCGGTTGTTCGTCGCCTCAGACCCTTCCCCCAGTTTGGATCGTCGAAGCGACGGCGACCGGCGCGCCTCCGACTGGAGGGTCAGCTCTGGATGCGGTAGCGGAGGTTCACGACACCGTTGCCGAACCGGTGCTCCTCCAGCAGGTCCAACTGGACGCGGGTGTCGCTGGGGAATGCGGGCTTTCCTTCACCGACGAGCACCGGATAAATGAAGAGCTGGCACTCATCGACCAGCCCGGCGTTGAACGCGTGCGCGGCGAGGGTCGCCCCGGCGACCGTGAGGTCGCTGGTAGCGGACGCCAACATGGCGCGGACCGCATCGGGGTCGAAGCGGCGCTCGAGCCGCGTGTTAGCAGTCGAGAGTGCGTCCAGCGTCGTGGAGTAGACGATCTTGTCGGCCGTCTGCCAGACGTTCGCGAAGTCGGCCATGAGCTCCGACTGGGCGGCCAGGGTGGGTTCGGTCTC
>JANYKU010000046.1 GCA_025358075.1 Ilumatobacteraceae bacterium | reverse complement strand
GCACAGAGTGCAGGCGCCGGGTTGGTCCACGTGCGGCCCCCATCGTGCGAAACACGTAGGCCGCGTTTCATCATGCCGACGAGCAACGGGCCGCTGGCGTCAACCGAGTACGCGTTCTCGTCCTCGAGCGCGAGCGGCGTCCACGACCGGCCGTCGTCGAGAGATCGATGCAGGCCGGTCGACGCGCAGGCGGTGATGAGGGTGCCGTCGGCAGCGATCGCCAGGCCGTTCACGACGCGCGGAGCATCGGTGGTCGCGGTCCAGGACTCGTCGTCGGGTCCTAAGCGGGCGATGCCTCGACCGCAGGTGCCCGCGATCAGCGCTCCGCTGGGCAGCGCCGACAGCACGTAGAAGCGTGGGGGGCCACCTGCGGTCGAACTCTTCGTCGTCTCGGTCATCGCTCCCCTCGAAGCTCCAAATAGAGGATACTCATCCCGTTGGATGCCGGCCTCGATCCACCCCTCGACTTGACGAGAAACCCGCCACCATCGCGTATCAGCGTGGCCCGACCGTCCCTCCTGATGTTGTGGAACGTCGACACTGGCATTCCCTGTCCGACGTTGCGTGGCTGCCGGCGCTCGCGGTCTCCGGATCACAGCTCGGCGAGGTCGCCGTTGGCCGACATCTGACGGAGCTTGTACTTCTGGATCTTGCCGGACCCGGTCATGGGGAAGGCGTCGAGCTCGAACCAATGACGGGGGGTCTTGTAGGGCGCGAGGTGCGCGCGCACGTAGGCGAACAGCTCGGCCTTGTCGACACGCTCGCCCGGGATCGGGCGGATGAACGCGGCCACTTCTTCACCCCACTTGTCGTCGGGTATCCCGATCACGGCAACCTCGCCAACCTTTGGGTGGGCGAACAGCAGTTCCTCCAACTCACGGGGATAGATGTTCTCGACCTTCGATCCTGCAGTAACCCCGCTCGTCCATCGAGCAGAGATCGCCGGTGTGCAGCCACCCATCGGCATCGACGGTCCGGGCGGTGGCGATGGGATCCTCGAAGTACCCGAGCATCACGTGATACCCGCGGGTGCACAGCTCGCCGACTGCGCCGATCGGCACGGTTTCGCCCGTGACCGGGTCGACGATCTTCACCGCGGTGTTCGGCATCGCACGCCCGATGGTGCCGGCCTTGTCGGCGACGGAGTCGGCCGGGTGGTCATCGTCGCCATGGGCGAGCACTCGGTCTGACCGAACAGGATCGTGAACGCTGCGCCGAGCCGCTCTTGAAAGGTCGTCACGAGCGGCGCCGGTACGGTGCTGGCTCCCGATGACAAATGCGTGAGCGACGACAGGTCGGTCGAATCGAAGTTGGGATGCTCCAACATCGAGATGAGCATGGTCGGCACCGTCGACATGCCGTCGCATCGATACGTCTCGATCAGCTCCAACACGAGCGCTGGATCGAACGACTCGACGAGCACCTGTGTGCCTCGCCTCGATACTGCTCCGACGACACAGAGCAGACATCCGCCGGCATGGAACATCGGCATCGTGGTGAGCCACACGCAACCGTCGCCCACCTCCATCAGATCCAGCGTGTGGGCGGAGTTGTTGACCACGCCGCGGTGATGCAGGAGCGCTCCCTTCGGGAGCCCCGTCGTGCCCGACGTGTATTGGATCATGGCTGGGTCGCCGGGATCGACGGTCGGCAGCGGCGCTGGTGAGTCGGCGCCGGATTCGAGGAAGGTGCTCCACTCGTCGAAGCGGATCACCTCGCGTAGCTCCGGGCAGCGCGGCTGCACCTCCTCGACGATTGCCAGCATCTGGTTCCCGCGGAACGCGGGAGACACGACGACGCCGGCCGCTCGCGAGTTCCTGAGAACGTGTTCCGCCTCGTGCTGCCTGAATCCCGGATTGACGGTCACCAGCACGAGGCCGGCCAACGCGGCACCGAACTCCATCATGATCCACTCTGGGATGTTCGGTGCCCAGACCGCGACGCGCTCACCCGGTTCGAACCGCTTCAACAGCGCGTGTGCCGTGCGCACCGAGGCGGAGTACAACTCGGCGTAGGTCCACTCCCGGCGCGCCGATGGATCGGGCACCCCACTGATCAACGCCAGCCGATCGGGGGCAGTCTCTGCCGCCCACGTCAACAACCCACCCAAGGTGAGCTCACGCACCTGCGGCTCGACGGGGCCGACCGCGTGCGACATCGTCAACGGCATTGCCAACCCCCCGGAGCCCCAAGTGCAACTTCGAATCGAGACTAGCGCCGCGGCTACAGCGGCCGAGGGCCGCGTTTCAGGAACAGGCCTCGTCGTCGCCGGCGGCGGTGTCGAGCGTAAAGGAGACCTTGGCGACGATCGTGCCGGGTCGGTAGACGTGTAGTTGCAACCAGCCGTCGGCCGACCGCGAAATGCAGGCGTCGCCGATGGTGATCTCGTACCACTTCGTGTATCTGAATCGCACGGTGGTCACCCCGACACGCGGTGCGTAGAGGGTCAGTGATTCGGCGCCAACCGACGTGACGGTGGCTCCGTTGTCGGCCAGCGCGGTGCTGTCGATCACGCGATAGACATGCCACCGCGGACTCGACCACACCAGCCGGAGGTAGCTCGGGGCGGCTTCGATGACCGCTTGTTCCTCCAGCGATTGCTGTTGGAGACCCGACGTGGGGAGCGCCACCAGGTTGACGGAGTTGCGCTGCAGCCAACGGTGGTACGTGTCGGTGGTGAGCCCGTTGTAGAACTCGGGGTTCAGCTGGCGATCGAGCTGTGTCTCCCATCCGCGGGCGATGTTGATCTTGAGGGCCAACTCGTCGGCTTGCCGCGAGGACTGGGTTGCCACGACCTCGACACGCTGCACACCTCCAGGCTGCGCTCGAACGAAGTCGGCCAACGTGTCGTAGTACTTCGGCTGAGTCGTCGCGTCGGCAGCGACGAAACCGAGCCTGACGTACGACCATCCCCAGATCACGGTGAAGACCACGAACATCGGCAGCAGCGTCCGGCGGAACCGGGTGACCGTGAGCACCGCAGCCGGCGCCGCGGCCAGCCACGCCAGGCGAACGACGTTGCCGCCAAGCGGTGAGCGGATCACGAACGCGCCGATGGCGACGATTGCATAGACGATCGTCACCATGCGCACCACCGGGCTGCGCCGACCGAACCAGCCGATGGTGGCAAGGACGCCGCTCAACAACAGCAGGCTTCCAGAGGTGAACGGATACCACCCACCCTCGGGGAACGTGAGGCCGACGATGGCGGCCGGCACGACCGCAGCGACGCCGACCAGCACCAGCATGTGCCGAGGAAACGCTCGAACGAGCCAGCAGGCAACCACGACAATTGCGAGCGACACCGCGCCCACAGGTGACGACATACCGCACAACAGCGCGGCGATCACTGACCACACCACCCGGCGACGCTGCAAGAAGACCACGCACAACGTGCCGAAGGCGACGGCTGGTCCGAAGGTGAGGCGGCCACCCCACAGGCTCAGACCGCAACCCACCGAGAACAGCATCGCGGCGAGCGTCGGCGAGGGCAGCGTCGGCTGGACGCGCTTGCAATGGGCCACGATCGAGCCAAACGCCCACGAAGCCACGAGAAGCGACACGATCGCCACCGGAACCACGCCGAGCTGTCTGCCCAGCATCGGCGAGACGATCCCGTAGCCGGGAAGCGTGTGGCCACCGAACCAATGGTTGTCCCAGATGTAGGCGCCCTCGCGGAACAGGCGCGCCCGGAAGTCGCCGCTGGCGAAGTCGGCCGATGCCGGTCGAAGGGTCAGGTAGGCAATCGAGATGACGACGGCGGGTACGACGCCGGCAATCCGGGGATCAACGGACCAGAATCGCGTCGATCCGCCGTCCGGCACGGTTGAGGTGCCCTGATCGATCTGGATGTCTGCGGTGAGCACGTAGCGTCCTCTCAGGGCCGTGGTTCGTTGCACCGTACCGAGGCCAACGTCAAGTGACTGATGCTGTCGAGTCAACGAATGGTAAATCGCTCCGTCGCCGGATTGGTCGCGGCAGGCTGCGATTCCACGGGTTCACGCAGGTCACCACCTGAATTTGGTGATTGCTATGGTGACTCGTCGGGCCAGTAGGTGGAGGGCGCAGTGGCGAACAGCATTCGACGGTATGAAGGTCGGGTCGTGACGGTGATCGGTGGCGGCTCGGGCCTCGGTGAGGGGTTTGCGAACCGGTTCGCCCGTGAAGGTGCGAGCGTCGCCGTGCTCGACCTCGATGCGACGCGTGGCAATGCCGTTGCCGCCAGCCTGTCGAGCTATGGCGTCGCGGCGATGTACTCGCACGTCGACGTCACCGACGCCGAGTCCGTGGTGAGCGGCGTGGATGCGGTCGTCGAACGGTTCGGCAAGCTCGACGTCGCCGTCAACAGTGCCGGCATCGGCGGCGGCATGCACCTGCTGACCGAGTTCCCCCTCGAGGCGTGGAAGCAGACGATCATGGTCAACCTCGTTGGCATGTTCCACTGCTTGCGCGCCGAAGTGCCGCACATGGAAGCGAACGGTGGATCGATCATCAACATCGCCTCGATGGTCGGTGCGGTTGCTCATCCGCTGACGTCGGCATACGTCGCCTCCAAGCACGGGGTGGTCGGGCTCACCAGATCTGCTGCGCTGAAGTGGGGGCACAAGCAGATCCGGATCAATGCCGTCGGGCCGACCTACGTGCGCACTCCGCTGACCGTGCCGGCCATTCCAGAAGAGGTCTGGCCCGAACTCGATGCCGAGCACGCCCTCGGCCGCTGCGCGACGATCGACGACATCGCCGGGGTGGTTGCATTCCTCGGCTCCGACGATGCATCGATCGTCACCGGCGCGTTCTACCTCGCCGACGCCGGCTACACGGCACGTTGAGCGTTCTACGCCAGAAGCGGACGCAGCAAGTCAGCCAGCTGTTCGTAGTGCGCCGCCCGCGGTGAACGTTTGCGCCATGCCAGCACCACCTTGCGGCTCGGCGCCGGCGCAGTCAAGGAACGAATGGCGACACCGCTGTCGGCTCGTGCCTCCAAGCGCGCCGCGAGGGTGGGAAGCAGTGTTGCTCCCTGACCGGCTGCGACCATCTGCATCACGGTGGTCAGGCTCGTGCCGTGAACGTCGGCGATGGGTAGCGACGATTCGAAGCACACCGCCTCGGCCTGGTCGCGCAAGCAGTGACCATCGCTGAGCAGCAGCATGCGGGTCGTGGCGAGGTCGCCGAGGCACAGCGGGCCCTTGCCGTTGGCGAGTGGATGGCTGGGTGGCAACGCGACCAGGAACTCGTCAATTCCGAGAACCGCCTCGCTGATGTCGGCGTCGTCGATCGAAGTGGCGAGGAGCGCGAGGTCGAGTGTGCCTCGACGCAGGCTGGCGACGAGGTCGTCGGTGGTCAGTTCGGAAAGTTGCAGCTCGGCGTCGGCGAACCGTTTGTGAGTGACGGCGACGACCTGCGGGAGCAGATACGGCGAGAGCGTGGGGATGACGCCGATCTGCAACGGACCGACGATTCCGTGGAGCTCGCCGCGCGCAATGTCTCGCAGTTCATCGACCGAGAGCAATACCGCCCGGGCCCGCTCCACCACCTGCCGGCCAGTATCGGTGACGTGGACACGCCGCGCCGAGCGCTCGATCAGCGTCGCCCCCAGCCGTGTTTCCAGCTCGCGCAGCTGCGAGCTCAATGCCGGCTGGCTGACGAAGCAGGCCGCTGCAGCGCGCCCGAAGTGTTGGTGGTCGGCAACGGCGACGAGGTACTGCAGCTGTTGCAGCGTGGGACGACCGGTTGCCGGAATGCTCATAACCTGAAGCTATCGGATCAGTAATAACGATGCGTTGGACAAATCAATCCGGTCAGAGCAAGCTGGTCCCATGGCCAAGCAACTCACCACAGAATCCGGTGCCCCCGTCGTCGACAACCAGAACTCACAGACTGCGGGTCAATTCGGCCCGATCGTCGCCCAGGACCAGTACTTGCTCGAAAAGCTCGCCCGCTTCAACCGCGAACGCATTCCTGAGCGCGTCGTGCACGCCCGCGGCTCGGGTGCACACGGGGAGTTCGTGGTCAGCAACGACATGTCGGAGTACACGCGGGCGAAGCTCTTCAACGGTGTCGGCACGACAACGGAGCTGCTGATCCGGTTCAGCACAGTGGCCGGCTCGCGCGGCGCGCCGGATTCGGCTCGCGATCCTCGCGGCTTCGCCATCAAGTTCTACACCGGAGAGGGCAACTACGACCTCGTCGGTAACAACACGCCGGTGTTCTTCCTGAACGACCCGATCAAGTTTCCCGACTTCATCCACTCGCAGAAGTACGACCCGTACTCGAACAAGCAGGAGGCCGAGAACGTGTGGGACTTCTTCTCGCACAGTCCCGCCTCGACCCACCAGTTCACCTTGCTGTTCGGCGATCGCGGGCTGCCGGCCAGCCTCCGCCACATGAACGGGTACGGCTCGCATACGTTCCAGTGGGTGAACGCGGCGGGCGAACGGCACTGGGTGAAGTACCACTTCAAGACGAACCAGGGCATCGAATGCAACACGATCGAGCGGGCGGTCGATGTTGCCGGGATCAGCCCCGAGGCGTTGCACACCGATCTGCTCGAGGCAATCGAACGCGGCGAATTCCCGTCGTGGACGTTGAAGGTGCAGCTGATGCCGGAGGCCGAGGCGGCGACCTATCGCGTCGATCCGTTCGACCTCACCAAGGTCTGGAACCACGCCGACTACCCGCTCATCGAGGTGGGCACGATGACCCTGAACCGCAACCCCGACAACTACTTCGCCGAGGTCGAGCAGGCCGCGTTCGATCCTGGTCACTTCGTGCCGGGCATCGGCCCGTCACCCGACAAGATGCTGCAGGCCCGCTTGTTCAGCTACGGCGACGCGCACCGCTACCGCCTCGGCGTCAACCACACGTTGCTGCCGGTCAACAGCCCGAAGGGATGTCCGTTCGATCACGGCCAGAACTACGGCCGCGACGGGTCGATGCGCATCGGTGACAACGGTGGTCGGCAGAAGAACTACGAACCGAACAGCTTCGACGGGCCGGTGCAGAGCAACGACGAGCTCTACAAGGGCCTCGAGGCCAGCGGAGTCACCGGTCACTACGAGGTCGTGCGCCGCGAGGTCGACGACTTCACGCAAGCCGGCGATCTGTATCGGCTGATGCCGGCCGATGCGCAGCAGCGCCTGGTGCAAGCGATCGCCGGCAGCCTCGGCACCGTCGATCATGAAGAGATCAGGGCGCGGTCGATCTCCTACTTCCGCAGGGCCGATCAGTCGTACGGCGACCGCATCGAGGCACTGATCAAGGAGATGCAGGCGTAGTCACGCGGCGATCACTAGCTCCAAAGATTGAAGTGGCAGGCCACTTTGTGGCCCTCAGCGATGTCGATCAACGGCGGCTCGACCTCGGCGCACAAGCTCTCTGCGCGCCAGCAACGCGTGCGGAAGCGGCAACCGCTGGGCGGGTTCACCGGGGTCGGCGGATCACCGGTGAGCACGATGCGAACCCGGTCTCGTTCGATCAGCGGATCCGGGATGGGCGCCGCTGACAACAGCGCCTTCGTGTAGGGATGAGCCGGCCGGCTGTAGAGGTCTGCGGTACGGGCGACCTCGACGATCTTGCCGAGATACATCACGGCAACACGGTGGCTGAGATGGCGAACGACCGACAGGTCGTGAGCGATGAACAGAAACGCCAAGCCGAGCTCGTCGCGGAGGTGTTGGAGCAGGCGGATGATCTCGGCCTGGATGCTGACGTCGAGGGCCGACACCGGTTCGTCGAGGGCGATCAGATCGGGCGAAAGGGCGAGCGCTCTGGCGATGCCGACCCGCTGCCGCTGACCACCGGAGAACTGATGCGGATAACGGTCGGCCGCATCGGCACCGAGTTGGACCTGCTCGAGCAGCTCGGCCGCGCGAGCGAGCTGCTCGGCGGCGTTGGCCCCGTGCACCAGGAGTGGCTCGCCCACGATCTCGCCCACGGTCATCCTCGGGTTGAGCGACGTGTACGGATCCTGGAACACCATCTGGAACCGCTTGCGCGCCTTGCGGAGCTCGCCGGACGAGAGCTCCGTGAGCTCGACACCGTCGAAGCGAACTGACCCGCTGGTCGGCTCGGTCAGTCGCAGCACGCACCGCGCCGTGGTGCTCTTGCCGCAGCCGGACTCACCGACCAGCGCCAGGGCCTCGCCGGCGCTGATGTCGAACGACACCCCCGACACGGCCTGCAACGTTGTCGCCTGCGTTCGCCACGACGAGCGGCGTACCTCAAACTCCTTGACCAGATCGCGGACCTGCACCAATGGGGCTTCGATCGACGTCGACGTCACAGCGAGCCCTCCGCCGTTCTTGATCTCATCGGCAACACGCTGCAGGCAACCATCGACGCTTCGACGCGCTCGAGTGGGGGTTCGACCTCGTGGCATGCCTCGACCGCGTAGCGACAGCGCGGCGCGAACGAGCAACCCTCGGGCTCCTCGTAGAGCCTCGGGGGGACACCACCAATCGGGGTGAGCTCTCGATCCGGTCGATCAAGTCGCGGCAACGAGGCGAGGAGGCCGATGGTGTACGGGTGTTGGGGGCGATGGAAGATGTCGACCACGGGGCCCGACTCGGCGATGCGACCGGCATACATCACGTTCACCGTGTCGGCAAGGCCGGCGACGACACCGAGGTCGTGTGTGATCAGCACGATGGCCAGCTCGCGCGACTGGCGCAGCGACCGCAGCAGATCGAGGATCTGTGCCTGCACCGTGACATCGAGGGCGGTGGTCGGCTCGTCGGCGATGAGGATGTCGGGGTCGTTGGCCAGCGCCATAGCGATCATCACCCGCTGGCGCATACCACCGGACAACTCGTGTGGATACGACCTCGCCCGCCGGACGGCATCCGGGAACGACACCATCTCCAGGAGCTCGACCGCTTTGGACTCCGCTTGCCGTGGGCTGACCTGCCGGTGCGTGATGACGGCTTCGGCGATCTGGCGGCGGATGTCCAGCACCGGGTTCAACGAGGTCATCGGGTCTTGGAAGATCATGCCGATTCGACCTCCGCGTATCGATCGCAACACCGGCGGTGGTGCCCCCAACAGCTCGGTGCCGTCGAATCGCACCGAGCCCGAAGCTGACGCATTGATGTCGAGCAAACCAAGGGTCGCCAGCATGGAGGCACTCTTGCCCGAGCCGGATTCGCCGACGACCGCGGCGACCTCACCGCGATGCACGGTCAGGTCGAGGCCGCGCACGGCGTGCACCTGTCCGTTGCGGACGGCGAATCGCACGTGCAGGTCACGAATCTCCAACAGTGGAGGCGTCGTCAGATCGCTCACCGCTTCGCCCTCACGTCGAGGGCGTCGCGCAGACCATCGCCGAGGAAGTTGAACGACATCGCCACGGTGAGGATGGCGATGCCAGGGGCGACCGCGACCCACCACTGATAGAAGAACTGGGCGCCGTCGGTGATCATCGCCCCCCACTCTGGGGAGGGTGGCTTGGCGCCAAGACCCAGGAAGCTGAGCGTGGCGGTGAGGATGACGACCTGGCCGAGGTCGAGCGTGGCGTTGATCAGCGCCGGCGTGAACGACAGTGGCAGAACGTGCTTGCGCAGGATCCTCCACCGCGTCGCACCGATCGACACGGCCGCCTGGATGTGGTCGCGGTGCTTGACCGCCTGCACCTGGCCACGTATCAGCCGGGCATAGATCGGCCACCACACGATCACCATCGCGAAGAACGCGTTCTGCAGACCGGGGCCGAGGGCCGCGGCGACCGCCATGGCGAGGAAGATCGGTGGAAAGGCCAAGGTAACGTCGACGAGGCGCATGACGACGCTTTCGATCCAGCCACCGAAGAACCCGGCGAGCGAGCCGAGGACCGTGCCGATGGTGACCGCACACACGATGACCCCGACGGAGACCGGAAGCGTTTGACGCGCACCGTAGAGCGTGCGTGTGAACACGTCGCGGCTCAGCGCGTCGGTTCCGAACAGGTGGTGCCAGCTCGGTGCCTGCAGTCGCCCGCCCACGGCGTCGAGGGGCTTGTACGGAGCCCACCAGGAAAGGGTGATCAGTACAACGAGCCAGAACGAGGTGACGGTCATGCCGGCGATCACCGTGACGCGCTTCCACGGCGACTTCCACGTCGACCGTGGTGCGACGTCGACGAGCAGCCGTGGCGCGGTCGAGAGCAAGCTCATGCCAATCGGATCTTCGGATCAGCGACGGCATAGAGCACGTCGGTGGCCAAGTTGGCCAGCAGGAAGGCGAGGCCGGCGAACAGCGAGACTCCGTTGATCCCGGGGAAGTCGAGCGTGTTCGCCGACTGCACCGCGTACGAGCCGATCCCGTTCCACTGAAAGATCGTTTCCGTCAGCACCGACGCTGTGAGCAACTGGGCGAACGAGAAACCGAGGATGGTCAACGTCGGCAACCACGCGTTGCGTAGGACATGTCGACGCATCACCAGCCGCTCGGCGAGGCCCTTGGCCCGTGCCGTGCGCACGTAGTCGGAGTTGATCTCGTCGAGCATCGCTGCTCGAACCAGGCGCGACAGCTGACCCATGTACGCCCAGCCGAGCACGAAGCACGGGAGCACCAGACGCCAGAGACACTGACGGAACAGCGTGAAGTTGCCGTCGAGCAGGGAGTCGATCGTGTAGAAGCCGGTGACGTGGCCGGGCGGTTTGGTGCGAGGCGGCAAACGACCCGGGCCCGGAAACCACCCGAGACGGGCGTACAGCACGAACAAGAAGACGAGACCGATCCAGAACACCGGCAACGACGAGCCGAGCAACGAAAAGCCGCGGCTGAGGTGGTCGGCCATCTTGTCCTTCTTGCTCGCCGCGTATGCGCCGAGTGCAACTCCGCCGACCCCGCCGACGACCAACGCGCCGACGGCCAACTCGAGCGTGGCCGGCAACCGGTCGAGCAGATCGTGAGTGACCGGTTTGCGTGTGCGGAAAGAGATGCCGAGATCGCCCCTGACGAGGTTCTTGAGGAAGACCCAGTACTGCTCGAGGATCGAGCCGTTGAGCCCCCACTTCTGCCTGGCCGCGGCCACGATGGTCGGATTGGCCATCTGCCGCACGCCCACGATCGACGCCAGCGGATCGGCCGGGATCAACCGCGAGATGCAGAACGCGATCGTGACGATCCCGAGCAGCAGGAAGGGCATGGCCGCGACTCGACGAACGATGAACCGCCTCACGATGGAAGACTGCCAGGCGTGCTGGTCAGCCGGCGAGACCGAGCAAACCCAGATCCAAGTTGCAACAGGCGCTGTAGTGCATGCCGGTGATGTTGGTCCGCGAGGCCAGCACAAGCTGCGTGTTGACGATGGGAATGATGATCTCGTCGTCGATCATCTGCTGGCCGGCGTCGGTGTATGCCTTGGCCTTGGCATCGCCCGACGACCCGAGGGCCTGCTTCAACAGATCGGATTCCTTCGGGTTGTCCATTGGCTTGCCGGCTGCCCCGCCTCCGGCGCTGCCGGCCCAGAAGGAGTTGGGAATCAACCCGAAGTACTGGATGTACTGGCTGGTGTCGGTGTGGTCGGGCGCGAAGTACACAGCGGTGACCGGGATTCCCTTGGCATTGATCCGCGTGATCCAATCGGTGAACTGGATCGGGGTCAGCTTGAGGTTGATCTTGACCTTGGCGAGATCCTGCTGGATCTTCTGCATCATCAGGTTGAAGTCGACGCCGTACACGTTGGCATCGGGGTACGTCGCGTCGAGCTCGAACCCATCGGCGAGCCCGGCGGCGCTCAACAGCTTCTTGGCGTCGTCGAGGTTGTACTCGGGCAGTGGCAGTCCCGCACTACCGATGAACCCGTTGGGGATCGGCGATGCCTGCTTCTTGCCCTTGCCCGCCACCAGCGCTTGGATCGCGCCGTCGTAGTCGATGGCCTCTTTGATCGCCTTGCGAACCGTGACGTCTTGCAGCTTCTCGCCGCCCGCCGCGCCCGGGCTGAGGGCGATGTACACGTAGTTGTACGAATCGACGATCTTCGTGGTCACGTCGGCGTTCCCCTGCAACTGCCCGACCGCGTCGACCGAGATCTGCATGGAGATGTCAGCGTCGCCCGATTGCAGCTGCTGCAGCTGTGACGACGAGTCCTTCACCTCGGCGATCGTGACCCGTGGGAACGCCGGCTTCTTCGCGCCCCAGTACTTGTCGTTGCGGGTCAGCACCAGCTTGTCGCCCTGCGTGTACGACTCCAACTGGTAGGGACCGCTTCCCGCCGAGTGGGCAAGGAACCAATCGCCGGCCTTGTCGGCCGTGGCGGCGTCGGCTGCGTCGGTCGCACCTTGTGCCGTGGCGACATCGCTGTTGATGATGCCGAGGTAGCTGGCCGCGACGATCGGCAAGAACGCCGAGTTGGGCGCGTCGAACGTGATGACCACGGTGGTCGGGTCGGAGTCGTCGATGCTCTTCATGCCCGCCATCAGGTAGGAAGCCGATCCCTTCAGATTCCCAAGGCGCTGCCATGAGAACTTCACGTCCTTGGCTTCGACCTGCGAGCCGTCGGCGAACTTGGCCGCCGGGTCGAGCTTGAACGTGAACACGGTGTTGTCGGTGTTGGCTTGCCAGCTCGTGGCCAGGCGAGGCAGCAGCTTGTTGGGATCGGCCGGGTCGACGGTGATGAGCGTCTCGTAGACCGCGGTGTTGAAGATCTGGCACGTGTCGCAGTAGCTGGCGCTGATGTCGAGCGAGTTGATGTCCATGTCGCGGTCGATGACGAGCTCGTGAGCACCGCCCGATGGCGCATTGGTTCCGGCAGGAGCGGTGGTTCCACTCGGAGCGGTGGTTCCACTCGGAGCGGTCGTGCTCTGGCTGCCTGTGCCAGTTGGCGCCGCAGTCGTTGCCGACTTCTTGCTGCTGCCGCACGACGCCACGATGATCGCCCCGACAGCGATGAACGCGACGACCTTTGACCAGTTCCGACCTTCAACGTGTCGACGCACTTGTCGTTCCCCCTGTGTGATCGCGGCGGTGGCCGCCTCCCCGGTGATCGTCGCTGCTCCGGTACCCCGGTACCCCCAGGTTTGATGAAGCGCGTCGACTTCCGTGGCAGAATAACCCGAATGCGGCTCGGGTTCAATGGCGAAGTTCGAGGCGGGCGACCTTGACCGAGCAGTCGATCCTGGCGCTCCTCGAACCTCCGAAGAGCACTCGTCGGCGCGTGCCCACACAGGCGCGCAGCCGGCGCCGCGTCGAAACCGTGCTCGACACCGCAGCGCTCTTGATCGATCAGCTCGGGCCCGAGGCCATCACCACGGGGATGATCGCCAAGGCTTCGGGCGTCTCGATCGGATGGCTCTACGACTTCTTCCCCAACCGCGAATCGATCTTCGACGAGATCGTCACCAGAAGCCTCGACAAGGTGACCCCGATCGCCGAGGCCGTGCACGACGCCCGACCCGACGACGACTGGCGAGAGGTGTTGGGCGCGGTCGTCGACGCGCTCTTCGTCTTCTACCAGGTAGAGTCCGGTTTTCGCGTGCTGTGGTTCTCGCGCTTCCAGAGCACCGCGATGATCGAGGTCAACCGCGAGCACGATCTCGCCGGTGCCACCGCCGCCTATCGGCGCCTCAGTCGTCACGGTCTCGATCTCGTCGGTGTCAACCCCGAGCTG
This sequence comes from Ilumatobacteraceae bacterium, assembly GCA_025358075.1. Lineage (GTDB taxonomy): Bacteria > Actinomycetota > Acidimicrobiia > Acidimicrobiales > Ilumatobacteraceae > JAENVT01. The sequence goes on along the minus strand of JANYKU010000046.1, from coordinate 73,295 downwards.
GCGCTGCACATGGTGATCGGCATCATCGACAAGGGGCTCGATCTGGCATTCCGCATCGATCCGGCCGGCGACCGCGAAATCGTTCGCGAGACGGTTTCCGCAGTCGTGGGCTATCTCGAACGGTACGCCGTGCAATGAACGCGCTGGCCGTCGATCTCGGCAGCACAGCGTGCAAGGCCTCAGTGATCTCACCCGCTGGCGATGTGGTCGGCTCCGGGCTCATGCGCCTGCCGACGACGTATGGCAAAGGTGGGCTCGCCGAGCAGGATCCCGAGGTCATTTGGGCGTCGACGCTCACCGCCTGTCGCCAAGCGCTCGACGCTGCGGGCCGAACCGCTGCGGGCGGCGTCCGGTCCATCTGCGTCACCAGCCAATGGATGTCGGTCGTCCCGGCCGATGCCAAGGGGCTGCCGGTCGCTCCCTTGCACATGTGGTTCGACCGGCGCGGTGAGCAGTACACCGAGGCGCTCACGGCGGGCGATGACGGCGACATGATCAATTCGCGCTGGGAGGAGATCCACGGCTTCCGGCCGAGCATCTCCCTCTCGCACATCTTGTGGTTCCACCATGACCGCGACGTCCACCGCCGTACGGCTGCGTACCTGGAACCGATGGATTACCTGAATGCCCGTTTCACCGGAAGGATCGCGGCAACGGCGAACTCGGCCATGCCGTTCGCGCTCACCGACAACCGTCAGCTCGGAGCGGCAGCTTGGTCGGCCGAGCTCGTCGACCGCGCTGGTATCGACGCCACCCGCCTTCCCGAGCTGACCCGCTCGCTGCAGGTGCTCGCCACCGTTCGTGCCGACGTCGCCGAACAGCTCGGCTTGCGCCGCGACGTGGAGGTCGTCACCGGTGCCAACGACAGCATCGCCGCCGCGTTCGGTTCGGGGGCGTTCGAGGTTGGCCAGGGAACGATCATGATGGGCACGACGGGTGTGCTCGTGGCTCATCATCCGGTGCGGCACGTCGATACGTCCAGGTTCATCGTGACCATGCCCAGCGCCCTCGAGGACCGCTACTACGTTGTCGCCGAGGGTGGCGTCGGCGGGAGGATCCTGGAGGCTGCCCTGAGCCAGGTAACCGGGGGCGATCCTGGTGACGGTCCCCCTCCGTTTGCCTTCGAGCAGGCGCTGCGCCTCGCGAGCGAGTCGACGGCGGGCTCGGGCGGGGTCATGTTTCTGCCGTGGTTGTTCGGCGCACAGGCTCCGGCGCCCGACTCCCGGCACCGGGGAGCACTCCTCGGCATCTCGTTGGACACGACCAGCGCGGATGTCGCCCGGGCCATGCTCGAGGGCACCTCGATGCAGATGCGCTGGCTCACCGACGAGGTCTCCGCCGCACTCGGCGCACCGTTCGAGACGATCCGGTTTGTTGGCGGTGGCGCCCAGTCGGATCTCTGGGCATCGATCATGGCCGACGTGCTCGGCCGGCCGATCGAGCAACTGGAGAACCCACTTCATGCCAATGCCCGCGGCGCCGGCCTGATGGCCTTCATCGCCACCGGTCAGCTGAGCCTCGATGAGGTCGCCGCGCTCGTACCCGTCCGCGCCCGGTACGAGCCCGACGCTTCCGTCCGCGAACTTTGGGACGAGCGCCTGGCCGTGTACCGCGATCTGCATGCCATTCTCGCCGAACCCATATCCCGCCTTCGTTCATGAACTCAGACAAAGGAACCCGATGACCTACTACCCGTATGCCGATCGATATCCAGTGATGCGTGGCCTGCCGTCAGAAGGCCGCGACAAGGCAGTGATCCTTCAAGAGCTGCGCGAGATGGCCGAGCTCGAAGACGCCAAGTGGGAGACAGGCAAGGCCTCCGGCTCGTTCTACTGCGGCGATCACGAGCACTACGAGTTCATGGGCGAGGCGTACTCCATGTACAGCCACATGAACGCGCTGCAGCGCGACGTGTGTCCCAGCGCAACACGCTTCGAGGGCGAGATCATCGCCATGGGTCTCGACTTGATGCACGCCTCGGCGGCGAGTGACGGCGACCCATGTGGGATGCTCACGAGCGGTGGAAGTGGCAGCATCCTTCACGCCATGCTCGCCTACCGCGAGCAGGCCACCCGCAACGGCATCGCCAGGGCGAACATCGTCAAGCCCGAGACTGCCCACCCGGCGTTCGACAAGGCATGCCACTTGTTGGGCATGGAGATGCGCCACGTGCCAGTTCGGCCCGACACCGCTCAGGTCGACGTCGACGCGATGGCCTCGATGATCGATACCAACACTGCAGCGATCATCGGATCCGCATGCAACTACGGCTACGGGACCATCGACCCGATCGAGGAACTTTCCGCTCTGGCGGTGCGTCGCGGTGTGGGCCTGCACGTGGACGGATGCCTCGGCGGCTTCTTGTTGCCATTCGGTGAGATGCTCGGCTTCGACATCCCCGTGTTCGACTTCCGCCATCCCGGCGTCACGACGATCTCGGCCGACACGCACAAGTACGGCTACAGCGTGAAGGGCACGTCGATCCTGATGTTTCGCAACAAGGAGTTGCGCAACGGTCAGTACTTCTTCATGACCGACTGGTCGGGAGGCAAGTATGCATCGCCCGGAATCGACGGTTCTCGCTCGAGCGGCTTGCTCGCGGCGACGTGGGCATCGCTGGTCTCACTCGGACGCGAGGGGTACCTGAAGTACGCCAAGCGAATCTTCGACACGGCGTACGCGATGCAAGACGCCGTGCGCGCCCAGACCGAGCTCCGCATCATTGGCAACCCATCGTTCTGCTTCTCGTTCACCTCTGACGAGTTCGACATCTACCACGTCAACGACGCGATGCGAGCCAAAGGATGGCGGCTCAACGGTCAGCAGTACCCAGGCGCGGTGCACATGGCCGTCACTCGTCCGCAGACTCAGGCGGGCGTCCTCGATGCCTGGATCGACGACATTCCCGAGGCGGTTGCCTATGCCAACGAGCATCGCGGCGAGCCCGCTCAGAGCTCGGCGATCTACGGCGGCTCGGCGACGCCGACCGCCGAGATCACGGCCAAGATCAACTCGGGAGCGACAGCGCTGCTCGACGCATATCAGTCGCTGCCACCACAGACGTAGTCGAACAACTGAACACTGCAGCGACGCCCGCGGTCACATGTCGATGGCTTCGGCCACTTCGACAGATCCACCGGCCGCCAGGATCGGGCATCCCTTGGCAAGTGCAACTGCGCCGTCGAGGTCGTTGGCCGTGATGAGGCTGTAGCCGGTGACTGGGTTGGCTCCTCCGCCATCGGTGGCGGAGCCGTCGGTGGAGACCGTCTTGGATCGACCGGTTGGATTGCCGCCGTCGATCACCGCGGCACCCAGTTCGACGAACCACGCGATCCAGGCGTTCATGACCTTCTCTTGGTCGGCGGGGGTCTCGGGCATGCTTCCGCCGTGGTAGGCAAGTACGTACTTCGACATCGGATTCCTCCTGTGTGTGTGAGTGCTACGGAACTCCGTAGGTACACGTTTCCGACGACTGGCATACGTCGATTTCGACACCAGCAGAAGATTTCGTCGGGCCCTCCGTCAATCGAATCCGACGGACGCGAGCGCGGCGCGCAGCTCGTGCTCCCAACGGTCGGGGCTCTGCACCGGTGTGATGTCCTGTGGATTCTCGAGGACGGCTTGCGCGGCGAGCACGAGAGTTCGCGGGTCCGACGTGCTGACGACGGCCGCGCCCAGCTCGAGCTCGTGCATGAGGTTCTCGCGGCCGTGCCCGGGGACGACGTCGAGCAGGATCAGGCCTCGGCCGACGACGCGCGCTTCGCGGCACGTGTCGCCGGACGAGGTGATCACCGCGTCACTGGCGGCCATCAGTTCTGGCACTCGATCGGTGAAGCCGAACGGGATCACGCGCGGGTTGGCGGTGGCGACGAGCCGTAGTTGGCGAACCAGTCGTTCGTTGCTTCCACCCACGGCGAGCACCCAGATCCCGGCCTGGGCCAACTGGGTGGCGCACTCGGCGAGCGGCCCGATGCCCCAGGCGCCAGACATCAACAAGACGCAACGCGCCTCCGTCGGTACGCCGAGCGCGGCCCTGGCGGCCGCTCGGTCGGGTGCTGCGTAGAACGCCGGTCTGGTGGGGTGGGTGACCACCTCGACGTGGGCTCGGGGAAGGAATCCCTGCACCGAGCGTGCCCCGAGCGCCGACGTGGTGAGGAAGATGTCGGTCCCCTCGTGCACCCACAACCGGTGGGCATACGAGTCGGTGATGAACACCGCCGTGACCGTGCCGGGGTGATCGATCTTGTAGCGCGCCGCGGCGCCGGCACCCGTCGCGAACACCGACACGATCAGATCCGGTGGGAACCGTCGCACCTCATCGAGGAACCGGGGATACATCGCGTTCACCGCCGTGCGATCCATCCACCGCGCCAGCCGGCCACCGGTGCGCAGTTGGCTGAAGTGCAACGAGTCGTACACCGCGGGCACGGACAGCAACGTGCGGAAGATCCGATCACCGGCAGCGCCGCCGGATCGCCCGAGCAGTGCGACCGCGTCGAGGATGTGGCAATCGACGTCGAGTGGGGCCAGCGCTGCGGCAGTTGCTTCCGCAACGGTGTCGTGTCCTTTGCCGAAGCGGCCGGAGAGGATCAACACGTTGCGGGTGCTCATTCGACCGACATCAGTTCGCCGAGTGTCGCCGACGACCAGCCTTGTTCGCTGAGCGCGGTGGCGATGTGCGGCAGCGCCTCGGTCACCCGCTCTGTCGACCCGGGGTTGATCTCGGCGTCGTGCAGCAGCACGATCGCGCCACGAGACAGCGATCGCTCGACGCGATGCGCCACGGCCGACGCCGACGGTTCGACCCATTCCTTGCCCATCGCCGACCACAACACGACGGGCAGTCCGTTCAGGTGGGCATGCATCAGCGTGCCGCCAGTGACGTGTCCGTACGGCGGGCGGAACCAGCGAGGCGCCGGCAGCCCCGCGTCGACGATGGCATCGATCGAGCGGTGCAGGTCGGCGGCGACCCACGCGGGGGAGTGGCGGAAGTGCGACTGGTGCACGTGACCGTGTGTCGCGACTTCATGGCCCCTGGCGGCGATCTCTCGTGTCAGGTCGGGGAACCGCACGACGTTTTGACCGAGGCAGAAGAACGTTGCCTTCAGGCCGAGCGAGTCGAGACGATCGAGCGCCTTCACGGTCATGCCCGGCTGGGGCCCATCGTCGAACGTGAGGGCAACCCGGGCGCAGTCGCTGCCGCGCCAGATGCATCGCTGCCGAGGCGCAGACCGGGCCTGTGTCCACTGACCGAGTACCAGCACGCTCGGCAACATGTGGGCGAGAACCGCCGCGCCGCCGATGCAACCCGCGAGCGCTGCCGCAGGACGGTGGCTCATGGGACGGTTGGAGTGCCGGGCGGGCCGTTGCGGCCCTCGATGTAGGACTCGATCGTGCGCCGCATCCCCTCCTCGAACGGTGTCGGTGCGGTCCAACCGAGAAGGCGCAACGCTTTCGCTGCCGAGACCTCCTTCCCGCCGTAGTCGCCGACCCGAGCGGGCACGTGTTCGATCACGACGCGGTCGCCGATGATCGAGCGGATCGTCTCGGCGAGGCGCAGCACCGTGATCGGCTCGGTGCCTTCGAGGTTGATCACCTCGTTCTCGGCAGCGGGAGCGAGGGCGCGGATGTGGGCGTCGCAGAGGTCGGCCACGTAGACGTAGTTGCGGAACTGGCTGCCGTCGCCGTTGATGGTGATGGGCGTGCCCTCGAGCGCACGCCGGATGAATTGTGGGATCACCAACGCCTCGCGCATGCGCGGCCCATATGGGATTCCGTAGCGCAGGATCGTGAACGGCTGCCCGTAGAGCTCGTGGTAGTTGTGCACCACCATCTCGGCGGCAATCTTGGAACTGGTGTAGATGTGGCCGGCGCCGGGAAGGTGAAACGGCGTCTCTTCGTCGAACGGACCGGGCCCGAGGGCGCCGGCATAGACCCACACCGTGCTTGCGAACACTGCCCGCCGCACTCCGCAACGCCGCGCGGCCTCCCAGACGTTCGTGGTGCCCGACACGTTGACGGCGATGGTCTCGAGCGGGTGATCGAATGCGTCGTTGATGTTCGACACGGCGGCGAGGTGGAACACCACGTCGACACCGTCGAACGCCGCGGTCAAGGCATCGACGTCGGTGATGTCGAGCGGTATGTACCCGACGTCACTGCGATGGGGCGGTCGTACGTCGAGCACGGTGACGCGGTGACCCGCTGCGACGAGGGCATCGACGACGTTGGACCCGATGAATCCCGAGCCGCCGGTGACCGCGATGTGCAGTGCGTCAGTCATCGCCTGACAGCACGTTCTTGACGCTGGAAACGACGTACATCGCTTCTTCTTCCGTCATGTCGGAATGGAGTGGGAGGCACACGTGTCTGGCGCACACGTCGTCGCACGCGGGAAGCGGGCCGTGCTGCACGTCGGCGAAGATCGGTTGATCGTGAAGCGGGCGGGCGTAGACCTCGCCGCTTGCCGACACGCCGTGTTGCCGCAGCGACTGCTTGAACTCGGCACGGTCGGCGCCGGGCGAGAGTAGGGCGATGAACTTGTAGACGTTGGAGACGCATCCGTCGGGAAGGGCCAGCGGCCGGATGCCGTCGACAGCGGCCAGCTCTCGCCGGTAGAGCGCGGCGATCGAACTGCGGCGGGCGATGAACTCGTCGAGCCGAGCGAGGTGGACCACACCAATCGCCGCGTGGATCTCGGACAGCCTCCACGCGTATCCCATCCTCACGTGATCGCCGCCGAGGAAGCCGGCCTTGCCCTGATCTCGATACAACATGGCTTCGTCGCGGAAACGTTGGACGTTGGTCACGATCACGCCGCCCTCGGCGCTGGTGATCACCTTCGTCGGGTAGAGCGAGAAGGCCGAGGCGACGCCGAACGTTCCAGCGGACCGGCCGTTGAACGACGCCCCGTGGGCGTGCGCCGCATCCTCTACCAACCACAGACCCCGATCCCGGCAGAACTCGGCGATCGCCGCGATCTCCGGGCTGACCAGACCGCCGATGTGCACGTGGACGACGCCGACGGTGTCCGCGGTGATCGCCGCGTCCAGCGAGGCGACATCGAGAGCGAACGTTGCCGGGTCGACATCAGCGAAGCGAACCCGGCCGCCGGCGTGAATGACTGCGGCCGCGGTCGCGAAGAACGTGTTCGCCGGGACCACGACCTCCTTGCCCTCGACGCCGAGGGTGCGGAAGATGATCTCGAGCGCGCTAGTACCGCTGTTCGTCGCCACGGCGAACGCCGCGCCGTGGCGGGCTGCGAACTGCTGCTCCAATTCGAGGGTGTGCGGCCCCAACGTGAGGCTTCCGGTGCACAGCGATTCGTCGACGCGTCGCAGGATCTCGGCTCGGTCGTCATCACCGAACACGATGCGTGCTGCTTCGATCTTCACGTCCTGCCATCCTGGCCAGTAGGAGCCAGCGCCGGGTCCCGCGCCAGTACGACCAGACTACGCACGACCAGCCCCAAGCCTGCAACGGTGAACAATCCGCGCAAGATGCCCAAGTGGAAGTGTTCTCGAAACAGGCCCACCCCGATCACCATCGACACGACGGGCTCGGTCACCGTGATCACCGGCAACGTCACGGTCGAACGTCCCAACTGATACGCGCTCTGCACGATGAGCAGCGTCACGATCCCACAGACGATCAGCACGTAGGGCTCCCAACTTTCCAGCGCGCCGATGACACCCCCGCCGAGCCGGTCGCCGAAGGCTTTCGAGACAACTGCCATGACCGCCTCGGCGCACCCGGCCGCAGCACCGAACATCACGGCCCTCCCGGTCGAGCCCGCGCCTCGACCAACCGCCAGCAGGACGATCGTCGTAGCGCCGACGATCGCGCCGACCGTCGACCAACCTTGGGCCGAGGCGACCGCGTCGCTCTGTGTCGTCGGCCGGGCCGCGATGTAAAACACGACGAGGCCCCCGAGTACGCCTGCCACCGCACGCCATTCCCACCCGCGCAGCGCACGGTGTGCGAGACGAGCTCCGACACCCAACGCGACGATCAAGCCGAGCGTCAGCAGTGGCTGGACGACGACCAGCGACCCGAACGACAACGCTGCCGTCTGCAACGCGAAGCCGCAGATGTCGCCGGCCAGTCCGATCAACCACAGTGGGCGGGTCGCCACGCTCGCCAACAAGCCCAACCGCAACGAGCGACGGGCTGCCACCGCGGTCGCCTCGTGAGCCTGGAGGGCAACGGACGCACCGAACGCCGACGCAGCAAGTAACGACAACACCACGACCACCACCGCACCAGTCTCGCCCACAGGCTCGCCCGGCACGGCTCCCGAGGAAGTGCGTAGTCGCGATGCGAAATAGTGCATCGGGATTACGCACTTCGGCCGAATATTCTGCGACGATGACCGAGACCGCTCCTCACTACCGCCGACCTGGCTGGTTCACCCAACACGTCTTCAACCGGGCCGTCGCCGGTCTCACCCGCCTCGGCCTCAGCGTCTGGGGCAGCCGGGAGCTCGAGGTCAAGGGGCGCACGTCGGGCACACCGCGCCGGGTGCCTGTCAACCTCCTCCGTCACAACGGGCACGAGTATCTCGTGTCGCCCCGAGGTGAGGGCCAGTGGGTTCGCAACGTGCGGGCCGTCGGCGGCGAGCTCGATCTGCTCCTCGGCCGCAAGCGCCAGCACCGGGTAGCCACCGAGATCGCCGACGCCGACAAGGTTGAGATCCTGCGCGCCTATCTCAAGCGCTGGAAGGCCGAGGTCGGTGTGTTCTTCGATGGTGTGAGCGCCACATCCACCGACGATCAACTATCTGCCATCGCACCGCGCCACCCCGTCTTCCTCCTCGATGATCGCACGGTGTGATCACGTCGTTCAGTTCCTCGAGAAGACCGGGTTCTCGGTGCTGTCCTCGAGCGACTCGTCGCCGTCGAGTGGCACAGGGTCGAAGTAGTTGAGCGCGGCATTCACGTCGTTGACCCACATCTCTTCCGGAAGTTCGTACAGCACCTCGATCCCGTTGCCATCGGGGTCCGACACGTAGACGCTGTGCGTCATGCCGTGATTTCCGCGCATCCGAAACTCGACACCGACCTCGCGGAGATGTTGGAGACGCGCCAGGAACTCATCCCGGGACGGGTAGCAGATGGCGATGTGGTTGATGCCGACCTTGTTGTCGAACATGCTCCACTCGGTGTTGGCCGCCTCGAACGCCGATGGGTCGGGGGTCTGCACAAGCGCGAAGTCGTGATGACGATCGGCAGCTCCGCGGTAGAAGCGGAAGTCGACCGGGATCCCGACCATGGGGACCGTCACCTGCGGATCGAGGGTTCCGCATTGCTCGAACCCGAGGGCTTCGGTGTAGAACCGATGCGACTTGTCGATGTCGCGCACCATCAGTGCAAGGTGCTGAAATGACGGGCCGGATGACGACGTTTGGGCCATGTTCGATCTCCCCGTGCAGAGCTAGGCGAATTCTCCATACGCAAGCACGTCGACGCTCGCCCGGCTAGGGACCAAAGCCCCGTGGCGATGCGCGATCACGTACTTTCGCTCTCGGGTTGCCAGGCGGTTCGGCGGGGCAGCCATCGCGGCACGGCGTCGCAATAGGTCGTGTACTGCGATCCGTACCGCTGTCGCAGCTGGCTTCTTCACTGGCGCCTCCTCAGGAGATCTGGGTTCCACGCTCGTCTCACAGATGCTCTTGGGAAAAGACTGGCACCCAGATCGGTGTGTGGATGGGTCGACCTAGCAGAATGCGTCGCATGGAAACCCGATTGCCGGATCGCGCTCGTGTCGTCATCGTCGGCGGTGGCGTCGTGGGTTGCAGCGTCGCCTACCACCTCGCCAGGCGAGGCTGGAACGAGGTGGTGTTGCTGGAGCGCAACCAACTCACGTCCGGCACCACGTGGCACGCCGCCGGCCTGATCACCACGGCGCGGCCCACCTCGGCGATGCGTCAGGTGGTGAAGCGCAGCATCGAAGTGTTCAAGACGCTCGAGGCCGACACCGGGCTGTCGACCGGTTGGGAGCAGACGGGCACACTGCACCTGGCCTCGAACGCCGATCGGTGGCACGAGCTCCTGCGTCAGGCGTCGGTGAGCAAGCCCGACGACATCGCGGTCGACATCCTCGATGTCGACCAGACGTTGGAGATGTACCCGCTGCTCAGTTCGGAAGGGCTCGTCGGGTCGCTGTTCTACCCGGAGGATGGGCGCGGCAACGCGACTGACACGACCATGTCGCTGGCCCGTGGTGCTCGCCAGCGTGGAGTGCACATCTTCGAGAACCTTCCGGTCGTCGGCATTCGCCACGACGGCCGGCGGGTCACCGGCGTCGACACCGCGGTTGGTTCGATCGAGGCCGAGTACGTCATCAACTGCGGGGGCATGTGGGGCCGCGAGCTCGCCGCGCTGGCCGGGGTACAGGTGCCGCTGCAGGCCCTCGCTCACTACTACGTCGTCACCGAAGCGATTCCCGGCCTCGCTCGTGGTCTGCCGACGATCAAGAGCTCCGACGACTGGATGTACGTCAAGAACGAGGGCGACGGACTGATGGTCGGGTTCTTCGAGCCCGGTAGCTACCCGTGGCAGTCGAACGGGATTCCCGGCGACGCCGCCTTCGTGCAGCTCCCCGACGATTGGGATCACCTCGGGCAGTTCTACGAGATCGCGATGCGGCGGATACCGGCGTTGGCCACCGCCGGCATCCGATTGTTCTTCGGTGGTCCGGAGAGCTTCACGCCCGATGGCGCCTACCACTTCGGCGAGGCTCCGAACCTGCAGAACTTCTACGTCGCCGCCGGGTTCAACTCGACCGGTTTCCTCACCGGTCCCGGCATCGGGTCGGTGTTGGCGGATTGGCTCGTCGATGGCCGTCCGTCGATCGACTTACCGGAGGCGAACCCGGCGCGCGTGATGCGTCATGAGACGAATCGCCGGTTCCTCGAGCAGCGCGTGAAAGAGACGCTCGATGTCGCCTACGACATGCATTGGCCGTTCTATCAACGTCAGAGTGCGCGGCCGTTGCGCCGCAGCCCGCTCTACGACAGCACGGCCGCTCGTGGCGCGGTCTTCGGCGAGCTGATCGGGTGGGAGCGGCCCAATTGGTATGCACCCGATGGTGTCGATCGCCGATACGAGTACTCGTACGGCCGCCAGAACTGGTTCGAGCACGCTGCTGCAGAGCATCGAGCCGTCCGTGAATCGGTGGGCGTGTTCGACATCTCCACCTATGGGAAGTTGTTGGTGCAAGGCCGCGACGCTTTCGGCTTCTTGCAGCGTCTCTGCGCGGCCGACATCGATGTCGTTGTGGGTCGCATCGTGTACAGCCAGTGGCTCAACCGGTTCGGCGGCATCGAAGCCGACATCACCGTGACGCGCCTCGATGAAGCCGAGTTCCTGGTGCTGTCGGCGCCGGCCACCATGCCACGAGATCTCGCTTGGCTGCGCCGGCACATCGGCGACGACGAGTTCGTCACCGTCACCGACGTCTCGGGGACGATGGCGATGATCGCGGTCATGGGTCCCGAGTCGCGGGAGTTGCTGCAACCCTTGACCGATTGCGACTTGTCGAATGAAGCGTTCGAGTTCGGTTCGTCGCGTGAGATCGATCTTGGTCTTGGGTTCGTCCGCGCCACGCGCATCACGTACGTCGGCGAGCTCGGTTGGGAGCTGTTGGTCCCCTACGACATCGCTGCCCACATCTACGACACGATCATCGACGCCGGTGGCCGCCCGGTCGGGTATCACGCGCTCAACTCACTGCGGTTGGAGAAGGGCTACCGCAGTTGGGGACACGACGTCTCGTCGGGTGACTCGCCGCTCGAGGCCGGGCTGGCATTCGCCGTGGCGTGGGACAAGCCGAGTGACTTCATCGGACGCGAGTCACTGGTCGCACAACGCGAACGGGGATTCAGTCGACGGCTGGTGCAATTCGCCCTCGACGACCCCGAGCCACTGCTGCTGCACGGCGAACCCATCCTTCGCGACGGACGCTGCGTCGGGCACCTGACCTCGGCGATGTACGGGCACACCATCGGGTCGGCGATCGGGATGGGCTACGTACATGCTCCGTCGTCCGACCACCCGCGGGCCTGGTTCGAGGAGGGGAGTTACTCCATCGAGGTGGCAGGCACTGCCGTCGGCGCTAGGTCCTCACTGCGTGCGCTGTACGACCCGACCTCGGCGCGCACACGCCTGTAGAACTGCTCGTTCGACTGACCCGTGCCGGACGCGACCTCTAGAATCGCCAGCTCAGATGAACTCGATACCGCGATCACAGAACTCAAGGTGTGTGCTCGACGCCTACCTCAACCGGCTCGGTGAAGACGGCGGGCCACCGTCAGTGGACGCGCTGTTTCGCATCCACCGTGCGCACGTCGAACGTATCCCGTACGAGACGACATGGATCCACATGGGCGAGCAGTGGGGCATCGATGACGGCTCGTCGATGGAGCGCATCGCCCTCCGCGGGCGCGGCGGCTACTGCTTCCACCTCAATGGATCGCTCGCGCGATTGCTGGCGTCGTTGGGATACGACGTGTCGCACCACATCGGCGGCGTGCAGGGCCCCGAGCCGTCGGCCGATGACCTGACCAACCATCTTGTGCTCGTCGTCGCCGGCCTGCCGACGATCGACAACCCCGAAGGCGATTGGTACGTCGACGTCGGGCTCGGCGACGCGCTGCACGACCCGCTGCCGCTGCGCGCAGGAACGTACCGCCAGGGCCCGATGACGTTCGTACTCGAGGAGACACCGAACGGCATCGCAGACTGGCACTTCGTTCACGACTCGCATGGCGCTTTCCCCGGGATGAACTTTCGCGCCGCCGTCGCCGATCTGGACGCGTTCGAAGATCGCCATCGGCACCTCTCGACGTCGCCCGAGTCCGGCTTCGTTCGAACCGTCACGGTGCAGCGTCGAACGCACGACGCCGTCATCGCGTTGCGGGCACTGACGTTCACCGAACGATGTCACGACGGCATGTCGACCCGGTACGTGACGAAGCGAGACGAATGGTTCGCGCTGCTGGCGGACGAGTTCCTCCTCCCGCTCGACGGGGTCGATGTCGCCGCGCGTGACCGGCTGTGGGCCAGCGCATGCGCGTCTCACGAGGTCTGGGCGACCCAGGACTGACCCGCCTGCCAGACTTGGACGATCCGGCAAGAGGAGGTTGGCGATGACAGCACATCGATGGTCGATCGTCAGGCTCGTTCGCAACGGAGTGCTGGCCGGGGTGGCCGGTACGGTGGCGATGGATCTGGTCTGGTTCAGGCGGTACAAGGCGGACGGCGGCACGTCGGGCTTTGCGACATGGGAGTTCCAGCCGAGCTTCGAAGGCTTCGACGATGCACCGGCGCCCGCCAAAGTTGGAAAGATCTTGGCCCAGCAGGTTCATGTCGATCTGCCCGACAGTGCCGCGCCGCTGGCGAACAACGTGGTCCACTGGTCCACAGGAGTGTCGTGGGGAGTGGCCGCGGCGATCCTGCGACCGCTGCCGGGTGTCGGCTCTGTCAGGTCCGGGGTGTTGTCGGGTGTCGCCGCGTGGGCCACGAGCTACGCCGTGCTCCCGAAGCTTGGTGTCTACAAGCCGATCACGGAGTATGACCCGAAGACGTTGTGGAAGGACCTCAGCGCGCACCTCGTGTTCGGTTCGGCGGTCGGTGTGGCCAGCCTGGCGATCGGCAGTGTGCGATCGATCTCTAGGCAGCTTGGAACCTGACCGGCAGCGATGCCGGGCCGTGGCCGATCGTGGTCATCCACGGCTCTGATTCCCCGGCCAACTCCCAGTGGTCGACGGCATCGAGCAGCGCGGAAAGCAGCGCGTCGGCCTCGAGCACGGCCAGTTGCCGACCCACACAGAGATGCACCCCGAACCCCCAGCCGAGCTGACCGGCGAGATCGCGGGTGACGATGAAGCGATCGGGTTCGTCCCACCGGCGCGGGTCGCGATTGGCCGCGGCGAACAGCAGCCCGCACCGCTCGCCCGCCGGAATGGTGATGCCGTCGATGTCGACGTCGGTGGTCGTGATCCGCCCTGCCATCCGCGAGCGCAACAGCTCCCACTGATCGGGAAACTCGCAGAAGGCTCGGATGGCAGCCGACAAGGTCATCACCGTCGTATCGGCAGATGCGGCAACGATCGTTTGCACCAGCAGCAGCGCATCGTCGTCGGTGATCTCCCCGGCATCGGCGGCTTCGAACATCGACATGCCGAGGCTGTCCGGGGCAAGCCGGTCGCGAAGTGTCGCCGTGCTGATCCACGCGCCGACGGTCTCGGCGTCGGTCATCGCCTCTTCGAAGAGCTCGTTGGTCGGCCCGAGTGTGGCCCACACCATGTGACCGAAGGCCTCCATGTGTTCGCGGCCCTCTTCCGGCAGCCCGATCACATCGGGCAGTGCCTTGTACACGAAGGGACGGGAGATGTCGGCGGTGGCGTTGATCACCTCGCCGCTGCGCGGCAGCAACGAGTCGACGATGCGCTTGGCATCGTCGCGAAAGCGGGCCTCCCATCTTTCCATCGCCCGCTTCGACATCGCCTTGGCAACGACCTGACGCACATCGGTGTGACGTGGAGGATCGTCGGTCAGCAGGATCTCGGGTCGTGGCGAGTTCGGGTCGTGAAACGGCCGCGACGCCGACGAGAACGTGCGCCAATCAGCGAGGCCTTGCTTGACGTGTTCGTGCCGTCCGATGATGGTGATGTCTTCGCGGCTCAGCTTCACCGCGGGTGCCATCTCGCGGAGATCGTCGTCGATCTGCCGCGCATTGCGGATGGCTTCTGCGCTGAACATGTCGAGATCGGTAACTGGCGCTGACGTCATGTGACGAACGTTCGCACACGACGGCTCGGCGTCTCGATTCGGGGCCGTTCAGTTCGTGAACGGCACGGAGACCGACCGGGGGTCAGGACTCGAACAACTCGGCCGTGCGCTCCAACTCCCTCAGGGCCTCGCGGCTCGAGCTGATCTGCCCGGCGAGCAGGCGACGCATGCCGGCGAACCCCGCCTCGGTGATGCGGTCGACGGCAGCCTTCGACATCACCGACTCGGGACCCATTTCGTGGATCGCGACGATCGCTGCCCCAAGGGCGGCCTGAGCAAGCGCGACGGGCGGAATCGGCGGATGCGGCGGCCCGTCGTCGGGACCTGGGTACGGCCAATCCCAGGGCCCGAACGGCACCGGCTTGAGCCGCGGAATGTTGTCGAGGAACGCACGATTCAGCTCGATCACCAGGCACGGCGGGTAGCGGCGGATCGCCACCTCCCATGCGTGGCGCCCGATGTCGAATGGGCTGAGCTTCTTGTCATCGAGCAGCTCCGAGATCTGCTTCGCCAGGGCCAGTTCGGTGGCCACCGCCACGAATCGGAGCCCGACACCGGGCGACAGCCAGTGGACGATGTTGCGGTAGTACTGGTCGATCTGGCCGAGGATCCGTTGCCCATCCGCCGAGTACGTGAAACCCTGGCTCCACAGCGCCTTGCGAGGATCGGTGAACGAGGGGCGGTTGGCCGCGTTGTCTCCAATGAGGTTGATGTCGAACAAGTGGTGCCACGTCGAGTCGACGACAACGCGCCCGACTCCGGCTCGCTTGCCGTCGTACGCCCCGACGGTGCCGGTCCAGCGCTTGTTGGAGGTGCCGGGGTCGCCGACGTGGATCCCGTGCATCACCTCCGGATCTGCGAACCCCTCACTCCAACCCCACGCGACGATCTCCGGCGACACGCGGTTGCCATAGGCGTCGACCGGGTACTCGTCGAAGTTCTGCCCGTTGGCAGTCATCACCGCGTCGAGGACGGCCGGTTCGATGACTTCCCCTTCGTGCATGTGATCGGGAAACTCCGTGATCGCCCCAGAGGAGCTGCACAGCAGCGGGTGCGGATACACCTGGCGGGACAGGTACCAATCGCTCCACACATACCACTTGAGTCGCAACTTCTGCGGAATGTCGTCAGATTGGTTTTCGAAGACGACGACCCCCTGGTGATCGGGCATCGTCGTGTCGACTCGGGTCGCGCCGAGCGGCGGAGGCGGCGCGCTCCAGTGACGCATCGAGCGCACGCGGGGGAGCGAGCCGGCCAGCGATGAGCCGAGCGCGGCATGATCTCCGGTAGCGAACACACCGCCGCCGTTGTTCATGAACACGCACATCGCATCATGCTCGGTCGGTGACAACGTCGCGCTGCTGTCCCAGCCGATCAGCCAGATCTGGTCGTAGATCGACAGGTCGTGGGCATCGAAGTGGAAGTTCGGGATGACCCCGGCAGTTCCGAATGGATCCACTGATCGGTGTGCCTTGGTCACCGAACCGACCCCCTCGAGCACTCCCATCAAGTGGCTCATGCCGAAGAACGACTCATTGAGGTTGTTCGGATTGTGCTCGGGCCCGAACGACACGATGGTGTCGGTGACGACCAGGATGTCGATCTGCCACCACCGACGGATCAAATCGTTCAGGTCGCGGGCGATCTCCGAATCGAACAGGTCGAGGTTGACGTGCATGGCAGGCTCCTTGGTCGCGCCTCACGAAGAGCTCCAACCCGACCATCGAGATACCAAATGCTTTGCAGCTGCTCAACCGGCGCGGCGCGCGGTCACTCCTCCGTCGATGTGGAGCGTCGTCCCCGTGATGTAGCTCGCATCATCGGATGCCAAGAAGCGGATCGCCGCGGCAACTTCGGCGGCCTCGCCGATGCGGCGTAGCGCAATCCCGCTGACCATGTTGCGTTCTGCAGCCGCCGGATCGGGGTTGCGGTTGATGCTGTCTTGCACGAGGCGCGTGCGGATGAAGCCCGGCGCGACGGCATTGACGCGAATGCCGTGGGGCCCGTAGTCCAACGCCAGGCTGCGGGTGAGGCCGATCAGCCCTGACTTTGCGGCAGCGTAGGGAAAGAAGCCCTCCAGCGTGACGAGGGCGTGCATCGAGGCGACGTTGACGATCGCGCCTCGTCCGGCGTCGCGCATGTGCGGCAGCACGTACTTGGCGAACAGCCAGGCGGCCTTGAGATCGACGCCCATGAAGTGGTCCCAGTCGTCGGTGGTCATCGTGGTGGCGTCGAAGTTGGCGTTGATGCCGGCGTTGCTGACGAGGATCGATGGTGGCCCATACGTCTCGACGCAGGTCGCCACGACCGAGGCCACATCAGCTTCGACGCTGACATCGGCGGTGGCGAACTTGGCGCGGTTGCCGAGCTGCTGCTCGACCTCGGTGCCGAGCGCAGGGTGGAGATCGCAGAGAACCACCGACGCGCCCTCGGCGACGAACAGCTCGGCGACGGCCTTGCCGATGCCGCGGGCACCTCCGGTGACGACGGCGATCTCGCCCTCGAGCGATGAATGGTCAGGCATCGTCCCCCCATGGGTTGGCCAGGCCTTGCGGGACCCGACCGGCGAGCACATCGAGCACCGACTCGGTCGCCCGGCGCGTCATCTCGGCGAGCGAGGTCGTGCTGATGCCTCCGACGTGCGGGCTGACGACGACGTTCGGAAGGTCCATGATCGGCGAGTCGTTCGGCGGTTCGATCTCGAACACGTCGAGTGCAGCGCCGGCGATCACTCCGTCGCGCAGGGCACGGAACAGCGCACCCTCGTCGACCACCTCGCCCCGTGAGGTGTTGACCAAGAGGGCGTGCGGCTGCATGCGCCGCAGCGCCTCCTCGTCGATGAGGTGGCGAGTCGCCGGGATCAGTGGGCAGTGCAGCGAAACGATGTCGGCACGTGACAACAGCTCGGCGAGCTCGACAGCGCGCGGCGCCTCCGACCCGGCCATCGCCGGGTCGGCGACGAGCAGTTCGACGTCGAAGCCGGCCAGTCGTTGGGCGACGCGGCGGCCGATGTTGCCGTAGCCGACCAGACCGACCGTCGTGCCCGTCAACAGCGTCGGCGTGTACACGCCCGTGCGATTCCACTCGCCCCTACGCACCTCTGCATCGTTGGCGGGTATGCGCCGTAACAGCGCGAGCATCAACGCCACCGCATGATCGGCGACGGTGGCCTCGTTCGCACCGGGTGTCGTTGCGATGGCGACGCCGAGCTCGGTCGCCGCGTTCATATCGATCGAGTCGACGCCCACACCGACGCGGGCGATCACCTGCAGACCGGGACTGTCGCGCAGCACTGCGGCCGTGAACGGGTCGGTGCTCACGATCGCCCCGGCTGCGTCGGCACAAAGCGCAAGCAGTTCGTCGGGCGATCGTGCTCCACGCTTCGGAGCGACGCGCATGGCGCATCCCGCTGCGGCCAGTGCGCCACCGAGTTGTGGGTGCTCGGTGTCGTAGTCGGGGAACGTGATCAGAACGACTGGCGCTCGTCCATCGGCAGTCCCACGGCGGCGCACCCGGCGATCAGATCACCCGAGTTGCGAAGCTGTCAAGGTGACCCTGGATCGTCGACGTCAACCTCGAATTCGCTATCGAATTCGCCATCGAACTCGAGCGTGTGGATGGTGCCCCACGCCGCTTGGCGAGAGGGCTCGAAGCCGGTGACGGCCGTGAGGAACGGCACACGATGGATGACCAGGAGCGAGCCGGCTCGAGTCGCTGTGACCGTCGCCGTGCGGGCCACGTTGGCGAGCAAGGCGACCTCACCAAAGCCTGCTCCGCGCTCGGACGTGGCGACGTGTCGTCCGCCGGTGACAACGTCGAACGACCCATCGGCGACCGCATAGAAGCGATCTCCTTGCTCGCCTTCGGTCACCACCACCTCGCCGGCCACGACCGATATCTCGGTGGCGGCTCGCGCCACGGTCTCGAGCGCCAGCGGTGGGAGCAGCGCGAACGCGGGGATCCGGCGCAGCAGGCTGATCGCCACGATGGGGATGTCGGCGCTGTCGTCGGCGACACGCAGCGATCGCATCGTCAGCAGCAGCAACGCGGCGAAGAAGATCCCGAGGCCGATCAAGGCGGCGTCGACGCCGTCGGCCGCGATGAGAACTTGGGTGATGATCGAGCCGGTGAGCATCCCGACGCCGGCACACAGTTCGATCGCCGCAAAGATCCCGCCGACCGAGTTGGGTGGCGTGGCTCGCTGCAGCAACATGCGGCTGGTGAGATCGAGCAGAGCCCGGCTGAACCCGACAACGGGCAGCAGGACCAGTGCCGTCGCCAGGGCCGGGGCGATCCCCAGCACGAGTGACACGACCGTGACGCTGGCAAGCGCACCGACCAACAGCGGTCCCAGTCGGTCGCGCCGAACCAGGAACGTCGAGGTGAGTGCGCAGAACAGCGCGCCAACTCCGACGCTCGTTGCCAGCAAGCCCGGACCCGATTCGCCCAGGCTGAGCTGATCCTTGGCGAGCACGACGATGATCAGATCGAATGCGCCCACGAGCACGTATTGACCGGCGGTGATGGCGAGCACTCCGGTGGCGCCCTTGCGCTCGCGCAAGGCTCTGATGTTGCGGAAGACCAGTCGTACGGCGCCGACGGACTCGGTTGCGTTTCGGTCGGGAGCAGGAGCCGGCGCGCCGCCTGCATCGCTGCGCCGGACGGTGACCAATGTGCTCACCAGGTTGAGCGCGGCACAGCCCGCCAGCACCAGGGCGGGTCCGTGGATTGCGAGGAGCAGTGTTGCCAGCGCCGAACCGGCGAGCGTGCTGACGCTTTCGCAGGAGCCGACCCACAGGTTGGCCACGGTCAGTTCGCGCGCCGAGCGCACGATTGAGGGCAACAGCACGGCGCACGCGGGCCCGAGGAACGTGAACACACCCGACGCGATTGCGCAGCACCCGACCACCAGCGCTGCAGGAGCCTCGGCGAACGCGGCGATGGCCGCCACGCCAAGGGCAAGCGTCTGTACTGAGTAGGCGAAGAGACGCACTCGTTCTGGACGCTGGTATTGCGCGGCCTTGCCCGCGGCGGGGGCCGCCAGGGCAATCGGAGCGAGGAGGGCCATCGAGGCGAACCCTGCGGAGCGCGAGCCACCACGGTCGAAGGCGTAGACGAGTGTGGCGACGAAGAACGCCCATTCGGCCAGCGCAGTGAGGAAGAGCGCGAGCGTGAAGCGGACGAGGACCTTGTTGTCGAGCGCAGACCGCTTGATCTCGCCGACATTAGCGTGGGGTCCATGCGCCTCACACCAACCGAGCGCGATCGGTTGCTCATATTCACCGCGGCCGAATTGGCTCGTGCCCGACGGGCACGCGGCCTGCGGCTGAACGTGCCGGAGGCGACAGCGTTGATCGCCGACACCGTCTGCGAGTCGGCGCGCGATGGTGCTCGGTTGATGGAGTCCGCAGCCGCAGGAGCGAGTGTGCTCACGGCCGACGACGTCTTGCCGGGGGTCGTCGACATCGTTCGCGAGGTCAAGGTCGAGGCCGTGTTCGATGATGGCACGCGCATGGTCGTGGTGCGCAACCCGTTCGGTAGTGGCGGCAGTCTCGGTTCCGATGCTCCGGGGGCGGTGATCACTGCGGCGCGGCAATCGTCGACTCCGCCGGATCTCGTTCATCTCGTCGCAACCAACACGTCAGACGTGCCCGTCAGCATCACCTCGCACTTCCATTTCTTCGAGGTCAATCCGCGACTCTCGTTCGATCGTGCGGCCGCATACGGCAGGCGACTGGCGATTCCGGCAGGGTCTGCGTTGCGCTTCGAGCCGAACGTGCCCACCGATGTGCCGCTGGTGCCCATCGCCGGGGCAAGGGTGGCAATCGGGTTCGCCGGTCTGGTCGATGGGCCGCTCGATGCGCCGGGGGCCAAGGAGGCGGCGCTTGCTCGCGCCGCCGCGCAGGGCTACCTCGGAGCACATTCGTGACCGACGAGCGGCATTCGCACGGCCAATTCGAGCACGACCACGCCGATGGCCAGGTGCCTCACGACCATCTGCATCCTGATGAGATCCTGCCCGACGACTATGCGGCCATTCACGGCCCCACGGTCGGCGATCGTGTCCGTCTCGGCGACACGGGGTTGGTCGTCGAGATCGAGTACGACGCCCAGGAGCGAGGCAACGAGTTCCTTGCTGGGTTCGGCAAGACCGCACGCGACGGCCTCATGCTCAAGGCCGCCGCAGTCAGCGAGACGTGCGACGTGGTGATCTCCAACGTCGTGGTGATCGACGCCACGCGACAGATCGGCAAGGTGTCGATCGGCATCCGCGCCGGTCGGATCTGCGGGATCGGGCGTGCGGGCAACCCCGACATGATGGACGACGTCGATGTGGTCGTTGGCACCGGCACGACGATCATCTCGGGCGAGGGGTTGATCGCCACGGCCGGGGCGATCGACACGCATGTCCACCTGTTGTCGCCGCGGATCATGGAAGCGTCACTGGCCTCCGGTGTGACCACGATCATCGGCCAGGAGTTCGGCCCGGTGTGGGGCGTCGGCGTCAACTCGCCGTGGGCGTTGCGCCATGCGTTCAACAGCTTCGACCAGTGGCCGGTCAACATCGGCTTCCTCGGTCGTGGCTCATCGTCGAGCGAGGCGCCGCTCATCGAGGCCTTGGTCGAAGGCGGAGCATGCGGTTTCAAGGTGCACGAAGACATGGGCGCGCACACCCGCGCCCTCGACACCGCGCTCAACGTGGCCGAGCAGTTCGACGTGCAGGTTGCGTTGCACACCGACGGCCTCAACGAGTGCTTGTCGGTGGAAGACACGCTCAGCGTGCTCGCCGGCCGCACCATCCACGCCTTTCACATCGAGGGCTGCGGCGGTGGTCACGTGCCCAACGTGTTGAAGCTGGCCGGCGTACCCAACGTGATCGGCTCGAGCACCAATCCCACGCTGCCGTTCGGGCGCGATGCGCTCGACGAGCACTACGAGATGATCTTCGCCGCGCATGGCCTCAACCATCACTCGGCCAGCGACCACCACCTCGTCACCGATCGGATTCGCGGGGCGACGATGGGAGCCGAGGGTGTGTTGCACGATCTCGGCGTGATCGGCATCACCTCCAGTGACGCGCAGGGCATGGGCAGGGCAGGGGAGACCGTGAGGCGTACGTTCCAACTCGCGGCTCACATGAAGCGTCAACAGATCGAGCAAGGTGTGGGTGACGGCCCGACGGTCCATGACAACGAGCGCGTGCGGCGATACGTCGCCAAGCTCACGATCAACCCAGCGATCGCCCACGGGCTCAACCACGAGATCGGTTCACTCGACATCGGCAAGTTGGCCGACATCGTGCTGTGGCGACCCGATCATTTCGGGGCAAAGCCGCAACTGGTTCTGAAGAGTGGCTTTCCGGCCTACGGCGTCACCGGCGACCCCAACGCCGCCACCGACTCATCCGAGCCACTGGTGCTCGGCCCGCAGTTCGGCTCGTTCGGATCCACTGCGGCAGACCTGTCGGTGGCCTTCGTCAGCCAAGCGGCCGTCGATGCCGGCGACGACCACATGACCACGCGTCGCCGCCGCGTCGCAGTGCGCGGCACGCGCAACATCGGGCCCGCCGACCTCGTGTTCAACAATCGGCTCGGGCACGTCGATGTCGACCCGAAGAGCGGGAGGGTGTCGTTCGAGGGCAACACCGTGTACTCCGAACCGGCCGAGTCGGTATCGCTGAGCCGGCTGTACTTCCTGTGACGGCACGTTCCGACAGCGCTGGGTTCTCGATGCCGCCGGAATGGGCGCGCCACGAGCGCACGTGGATGGAGTTCCCGCCCGAATGCATCACGTTCGGCGACGACACCGAGGGCGAGCTCGGCCGCTCGCGCCAGGCGTGGGCAGCGGTGGTCAACGCCATTGCCCGATTCGAGCCGGTCTCGCTGATCTGCAAGATCGGCGATGCCCAGGCTGCCCGAGCGCTCGTCGATCCGTCCGTCAGCATCCATGAAACGGCGCTCGACGAATGCTGGTTCCGCGACAGTGGACCCACGTTCGTCACACACCCCGACGGCCGGCTTGGCGCCGTTCATTGGCGGTTCAATGGCTGGGGGCAACAGGCGTTCTCCAGGTGGGACGACGAGCAGCACGTCGGCGGGTACGCGGCCGGTCTGGCCGGCGCCGAACTGTTCGAGTCGGCGATGGTCAACGAAGGCGGCGGCATCCACGTCGATGGCGACGGCACCGTGATGATCACGCGCACGGTGCAACTCGACCCCGACCGCAACCCCGGCTGGGATGCCGACGACGTCGAGACCGAACTGCGGGCGCGGCTGGGTGTGCACAAGGTGCTGTGGCTGCCGCGTGGCCTCACCAAGGACTACCAACGCTTCGGCACCCGGGGGCACATCGACATCGTCGCCGCATTCGTTCGTCCGGGGGTCGTGGTGGCGCACTCACAGCCGGATCCCACGCATCCCGACCACGAGGTCAGCCGCGAGAACATCGCGCTGCTGCGTTCGTTCACCGACGCACGCGACCGATCGCTGGAGGTCATCGAGATCGAGGCGCCGACCGTCACGCACACCGACAACGGCATCGTCGACTGGTCGTACATCAACCACTACGTGTGCAACGGCGCCGTCATCCTGTGTGCGTTCGATGACACCCGTGACGACGACGCGGTGGCAACCCTGAGTCGTTTGTACGCGGGCCGCGAGGTCGTTTTGGTCGATGCCCGCACGATCTTCGAAGCGGGCGGCGGCATCCACTGCATCACCCAGCAGCAACCCGCCGTGTGAAGTTCAGAGGCGCGGAGACGTCGGTCAGTGGGTGTGGACGATGAGCACGTTGCATGGAGCGCGCTTGGCGACGTCTCCGGCGATCGAGCCGAGCACCCGTGCAGCACCCTGCACCCGCTTGTTGCCGACGACGATCATCGACGCATCGAGGCGCACGGCTTCGTCGCACAACGCCGTCGCTGGGTCGGCCAACACCACGGCATACGTAGTGTCGGGGACCGTGGCCCGCAACTCGCCGACCAGCGC
Source organism: Ilumatobacteraceae bacterium (assembly GCA_025358075.1). Lineage (GTDB taxonomy): Bacteria > Actinomycetota > Acidimicrobiia > Acidimicrobiales > Ilumatobacteraceae > JAENVT01. The sequence goes on along the minus strand of JANYKU010000046.1, from coordinate 49,516 downwards.
CTTCAACGACTCTTCGGCGATGCCGACCGAATCGAAGTGCCAGGTTTCCGACCCGCCGCCACGCACCTGCTGGCTGGTGTTGCGGGTCATCGACAGCACGATGTGCAGCGGCCTGCTGTAGTTGTGGGCAAGCAGGGCAGCCTCGTCGGCGGCCATACGAGCGGTAGCACTGCCATCGACTCCGACGATGATCTCATTCACGGCGCTCGACGCTAACAGAAGCGGTCAGTCCGCTGCGCCAGACAGTCGCAGGCGCGCCATCCGCCAGTTGGCGACAACGAGGGCGACGACCGTGACGATCAGCAGCCGCACGACCGCGGCGCCGCCCTGTGGGATGCCACTGCGTATGAGCCGGGCAGGCGGATCGTCGAGGTAGCCGAGGAAGATCGCCCGTGATTCCCATGTTGGTGACAGCTGGGCGATACCTGTGAGTGCCGCGCCGAGGAGTCGTTCGACGAGAAAGACGATCGCCAGCGACCACACCGCGGTGCGGCGGGTGATGCAGCCGATGGCGATGAACAGGGCAACGTACGACATGCTGCCGACGGCGGCGGCGAGGAACGCTGCGCCGGCGCTCGACCCCGCGCCGGCGATGACCGCAGCAAGCGCGCTGGCTGGAGCAATGGTCACCAAGGCGACGAATGATCCGGCGAGCCAGCGGCCGAGCACGATCTGCCAGGTCGGCGTCGGCGACAGCCAGGTGAAGTGGAACGTGCCGGCGCGCACCTCGGCGCCGAGCACGGCGTCACCGATCACGAGTGCGGCGATCGGCATGACGAGGGCGAAGATCCCTTCGGCGGCGACGTTGGCGAACGCACGCTCGGCGGTCGGAAAGTGGTTGTCGACGGCGAGTGCGAGCAACCCGAACAACAGCGCCCCGACGCATGGCAGCAAGAGGGCGAACCACCGTTTCGGCGGAATGCAGGATTGCAGTGTGTAGATGACGATTGCGGCGAATCGCGATCGTCGACGCGGCGACGTGAGCTGCAACTGGTCGGTCATCGAACGAGCTCCCGGAACAGGCTCTCGAGCGAGTCGTCGAGCGCACGTACCTCGAGGAGGCGGATCGACGCGTCGCGTGCCAGGCGAGGGAGCGCGATCGCCAGTTCGCGTGCCTGCACGGTCTGGATCACGAGCCCGTCGCGTGACGAATCGAAGGTGACTCCGGCCACCGATTGCAGGGCGATCAGCGCCGCCGCCAGCCGCCTGCCGTCATCGCTGCGCACCAGCACGTGCCGAGGGCGATCGTCCATCGCATCGCGTATCGCGTGGCGTCCACCTGCCGCGGCCAGGCGCCCGTGCATCAGCACGATCACCCGCTCGGCCATGCGCTCCACCTCGTTGAGGACGTGCGAGCTGACGATGACCGTGCGCCCGCTGGCGCCGAGCTGCTTGAAGAGGTCGATCAGGTGCAGTCGCTGCACGGGGTCGGCGCCGTTCAACGGCTCGTCGAGCACAAGCACTTGCGGATCGGTGACCAATGCCGCGGCGACCTTGGTTCGTTGCCGCATCCCCTTGCTGAAGCCGTCGACCCGCCGGTCCGCGACGTCGAGCATGGCAACGCTGTGAAGGGCCTTGTCGGGCGCTTCGGGATCGGTGACGCCAAACAGGTCGGCCGTGTACCGCACGAGTTGACGAGCGGTGAGTCCGGCCGGCACCGCTTCGTCCTCAGGGACCAGCGCCATGCGACCGTGCACCTGCCGATCACGCCGTGGGTCACGGCCTTCGATTCGCACCGTGCCCTGGTTGACGCCGACCAGCCCGGTCATCGCCCGCATCAGCGTCGTCTTCCCGGCACCGTTGGGTCCGAGCAGGCCCGTGACGCCGGGCCCGAACGAGCAGCTCAACTCGGAAAGCGCCACCTTCGGGCCGAACCACACCGACACGTCGGCAACCTCGACGGTGGCGTCGTCGGCGAATGCCGGGTCGTTGACGATGCCAGAACCACCTCCAATGGCAGTCATCAGTGCTCGACCCAGCGATACCGTTGCAGCAGCACGCCGACCCCGACGAGCAGAATGGCGACGTAGGTAGCGACGGCGAACAGCCCGCCATTGCTCACCCCCGCCAGTGGTGAGGTGGGATCGATGTGCCCGAGGAACACGAGGTCGCGTAGGTACAGCGGCAACGACAGCACATTGACGAGTGCGGCGATGGAGCCGTGACCGTTGACGATTTCGCCGACCATGACGCTTGACGCAATCGAGGTGATCAGCAGCAATCCGATCACCGCAGAACCGGCGACGATGCGGCGATCGGTCAAGGACCCGATGGCGACACCGACGACCGCGTAGAAGGCGGCCAACATCAACACCGTGACCGGCACCCTCCACAAGATGTCGAGATGGCCGGTGAAGTACTTCCCGGCGCTGTCGCTGACGAGCATGTTGCCAACGAACAGCACGACCTGCGGCAGGAACGAGAACGCGAACAGGATCGAGCCGATCGCGCCGACCTTCGCAATCACATAGTCGACTCCGGTCAGGGGCCGGGCGAACATCAACGGGAGCACCTTCTGCCGCCGATCGGGACACATCACGTCGGGGGCGACGAGGGCGACGAACAACAGGAGTGCCGACGACACCCCGACGTAGTTGCGATACGTGATGATCTCGATCTTGTTGTCGAGCCGGTCTCGCGTCACGTAGCCGATCCCGACGTTGACGACTGCCGGGATCGTGACGATGCCGAGGAGGACGAACGGGGCGAACTTCTGCCGCCACGTTCGCCTGAGGCCGAGGGCTCGCCGTATCGATGCCTTGTACAACGCGAACGTCGCCGCCCCACGCCGACCACGCGACCCGTCGTACGGCCGGTAGCCGCGGTCGTAGACCGCACCGGCGCCGGCCATGCTCATGACTGGGTCCCCGCGAGACGCAGGAACACTTCGTCGAGCGAGGTCAATCGCGTCGACAATCGATACAGCGGCAGCCCGCGCTCTGCGATCACATCTCGCAGCAGGTCCATCTGATGGTTGCCCTCGACGGTGACTTCGACCAGACCGTCTTCGGCCACCGCGGCGAGGCCAACCAGAACCAGACCGGCCACGAGCTCGTCGCCGCGTACGCCGACGTCGACCGTGACGAGCCCGGTGCGCTCGAGCAGTGAGTCGGTGCCACCGGAAACCACCAGGCGACCGGCGTCGATCATCACGACGTGGTCGCACACCTGCTGGACGTCGTCGAGGAGATGTGTGGCCATGATCACCGAGATCCCGAACGTACCGAGACGGGCGACGAGTGCCAGCATCTCTTCACGTCCGAGTGGATCGAGCCCGGCGGTGGGCTCGTCGAGCAGCACCAACTCAGGATCGCCGACGAGGGCCTGGGCGAGCTTGGTGCGCTGGCGCATGCCGGTACTGAACCCGCCGATCGGCCGGAAGCGTGCTTCGTCGAGTCCGACCAGATCGAGGATGTCGGAGGCTCGCTGCCGTGCCGCCCGAGCCGGAAGCCCGCTCAGCTCGCCGAACGTCGACACCACGTCGGCCGCGGTCTGATCGAGCGGCAGGCAGTCGTGCTCCGGCATGTAGCCGAGCCGCGACCGCACGCCGATCGGATCCTTCGCCACGTCGATCCCGCAGACCTCGATGCTGCCCTCCGTCGGCTTCGAGATCCCGAGGAGCATACGAAACATCGTCGTTTTGCCGGCACCGTTGGCACCGACCAGCCCGACGAGCCCGCGTGGCAGTTCGATGGTGAGGCCATCGAGCGCCGTCACCCCCGGATATCGCTTGGTGAGTCGATCGATACGGAGAAGGGGACTGGCAAGCACGACCACGAGAGTCTGCCACGTCGCGTCGACGACCTAGAACGTGATGACGAGGCGGCCCCGCGTGCCTCCGCGTTCGAGCACGCGGTGAGCCTCGGTGGCGTCCTCCGGCGCAAAGGTTCGGGCCACCCGCAGCGTGATGACGCCGTCCTCGACCTGTCGACGAAGTTGGTCGAGCTTGGCGTGCTCGCGCACGTACTCGCGCACCCACACCGGATGAACCGTGATGCCCCGCTCGGTGTCGTCGGAGAACGTACGCACCGCGGCCAGCCCACCGCCATCGCGCACCGCGGGCAGTGCCTTGGCGTGGAGCAACGCGCCATCGGCGAGCCCGTCGACACCCTGCGGGACGATGGCGCGGATGCGGTCGGCTACATCATCGCCACGGGCGACGACCTCGTCGGCCCCAAGCGCACGCACGAGATCGGTGTCGGTGGGCGAGGCATCGCCGATCACCCGCAAGCCCTCCGCCTTGGCGAGTTGCACGACATACCCACCGAAGGCACCCGCCGCGCCCGTAACGGCCAACGTCTGGCCGGGCCGAAGGGCGAGGAGGTCGAGGGCCAGGCGAGCCGTGAGCCCGTTCATCGGTAGAGTCGCCGCTTCGGCCAGGCTGGCCCGGGCGGGGATGCGTACCACCGACTCGACCGGCACCACGACGAACTCGGCGTAACCGCCGTGCGAGCCGCGAGGCACCACGATCGCCATCACCTGCTCGCCGCGCACCAAGTCGATGCCGACCCCTTCGCCGAACTCGTCGAGCACGCCGGCCACCTCCATGCCGGGTACGAACGGTGGCGAAAACTCCTTCTGAGCGTCGGCCCGCGCACCATTGCGAACCGCAGTGTCGGTGGGGTTGACGGTTGCGGCGCGGACCCGGATGCGCAACTGCCCCGGGCCGGCGTGCGGCTCCGGGACGTCGAAGATCCGAAGTGCTTCTGGGCCGCCGTACTCAACAACACCGATCACCCTCATGGGGGCAACCTTACGGTCACGTACGTCGGTACGTCCGGCTCGGAGTGCGTGGGTGGAACCCGCTGCCGATGTAGAGCAGCCGGGCCGGCTCATTGCCGTCGAGGTAGGTCACCTTCAGCCTCGTGCAACCATGATGGGCGAGCAGTTCGAGACCGGCGCGGACGAGGTGCGTGCCTAGTCCCTTGTGCTGATGCCGGTCTTCGATTCTCATCGGCTCGAGGAGCCCGACCCGCGTGATCGGGTCGGCCCAGAACAGCGCGTAGCCCGCCACATCTCCATCGGGTGCCTCGATGTACAGATCGAGCTCCGGTCGGTAGAGCGAGCACTCCTGCAACCGCGCCCCGACATGCGGTCCGCTGCGGGTTGCCATGTGGTGCGGATCCGTCGCACGATCCGCGGTCGAGCGGAGCCGGAATCCCGAAACGATCGTCGGGATCGCGGCGCGCTCGGCGGCGGGCATCCAGCACGACATCGCCATCGGCTCGACGACGACAAATCCAGCCTCTCGCAGCAACGTGGCCGTAGCGACATCGTCGTCGCGCACCTCGACCTCGATCGGTACATCGCGAAGGCCAGCCATTCGGTCGAGCGCGTGCGGCCACATCTCGTTGCGAGCAAGCTCGGTCTCGTCGGGCATGGCAATGACGTCGAGGCCCGTGGCGTCGGGGTGTTCGGTGACGATCACGGCTCCGATCGGACGACCGTCATCGTCCATCCAGAACCTCGCATTTGCAGGGTCGAGGTGCTGGTCGCGCCGCCACGACCACTGCAGGTCCCCTGCCTCCCAAACCCCACCCTCTGCCGATGCCAGTCTTGCTCGCTGCAGCAAGTCGGCGACCAGAGCCAGGTAGTGCAGTCCCGTCGCCTCGTGCTCTCCCAAGTCGCCTACCCTCTCCTCGCCAAGCCCCTGCGCCTACCCCCTGCGCGGCGAAGCATATACAGTCGTTGTTTCCGCAGCATCCGACGATCGGGGGCCGATGACGACCATTGCGCATGCGATCGGCAACACCGATCTGCCGCTGTTGGAAGAGACGATTGGCTCGGCGTTCGACCGAATCGTCGCCGGCAACGCCGACCGCGAGGCATTGATAGTTCCGTTCCAGGGGATCCGGCACACCTATCGCCAGCTCGCCGAACACGTCGATCGACTTGCCCGAGGTCTGCTCGGTCTCGGTCTCGACAAGGGCGACCGCGTCGGAATGTGGAGCCCCAACAACGCCGAGTGGGTGTACCTCCAGTTCGCTGCGGCCAAGGTCGGCGTGATCCTGGTCAACATCAATCCCGCCTATCAAACCGAAGAGCTGCGATTCGCCCTCGCCCAGTCGGGCTGCCGGGCGTTGGTGTCGGCAACCGGCTTCAAGACCAGTGACTACGCTGCGATGGTCGGCAGCGTTCGTGGCTCGCTGCCCGATCTCGAGCACGTCGTGTTCCTCGGTACGCCCGACTGGGATGCTTTGCTCGCCGGCGGTGATCACATCTCGTCCGCCGAGCTTGCCGCCCGCGCCGCTTCGCTGACCAACCTCGACCCGATCAACATCCAATACACCAGCGGCACCACCGGCTTTCCGAAGGGCGCGACCCTCAGCCATCGCAACCTGCTCAACAACGGCCAGTTCCTGGGTGAGGGATTCCGGTACACCGACGCCGACCGGGTGTGCATCCCGGTTCCGTTCTACCACTGCTTCGGAATGGTGATCGGCAACCTCGCCTGCCTCACGCACGCCACCACGACGGTGTTGCCGGCACCCTCGTTCGACGCGCTCAGCACATTGCAGGCGATCGAGGCCGAACGCTGCACCAGCGTGCTCGGCGTGCCGACCATGTTCATCGCCATGCTCGGTCATCCCGAGTTCAACAACTTCGATCTGTCGTCGCTGCGCACCGGGATGATGGCCGGTTCGCCGTGCCCGACCGAGGTCATGAAGCAATGCGTCGACGAGATGCACATGCACGAGGTCACCATCGGGTACGGCATGACCGAGACCTCACCTGTGTCGACGCAAACCTCACCCGACGATCCGCTGGAGAAGCGCGTCGGCAGCGTCGGGCGAGTGCACCCGCACGTGCAGATCAAAGTCATCGATGCCGCCAGCGGTGCCACGGTCGCCCGCAACGCACCGGGTGAGCTCTGCACCAAGGGGTACTCGGTGATGCTCGGCTACTGGAACGAACCGCAGATGACTGCCGAAGCCATCGATGCGGATGGCTGGATGCACAGCGGTGACCTGGCAGTGATGGACGACCAGGGGTACGTCAGCATCGTCGGACGCATCAAGGACATGATCATCCGCGGTGGCGAGAACATCTATCCACGCGAGGTCGAGGAGTTCCTCTACACCCATCCCGACATCGTCGACGTGCAAGTGGTCGGCGTACCCGACCAGAAGTACGGCGAGGAGCTCGTCGCCTGGGTGCACCTTCGCGATGGAACCACGATGACACGCGACGACCTCGCCGCGTTCTGCGCCGGTCGCATCGCCCACTTCAAGATCCCCCGCTACGTGCACGTGACCGACGACTTCCCGATGACCGTCACCGGCAAGATCCAGAAGTACCGAATGCGCGAGATCTCGATCGACGTACTCGGCCTCGCCTAGATCTCGTTCTGCTCCAGCCGACGTTCCATTTCGATCTCGGCGACGCCGTCTCGTTCTCGTAGCTGCGATCGTCCGGTGCGCTCGAACCCATTTCGTTGGTACACCCGCTCGGCACGGGTGTTGCCCTCGGTGACGTGCAGCTGAATTGCCACGTGATGCTCGGCAGCCGCCCACCGGACGACCGCCCCGACGAGCACATCTGCGGCGCCGGTTCCTCTCGCCTGCGGCTCCACCCACATCGCCAGCAAGAGTGCGATCTGGCTGTCGCTCAGGTCGGTAGCTCCCACAATGCTGCCGACTGCCTCGCCCGAGTCGTCGTATGCCACGAAGGTCGGGCTTGCGTCGGGGTGCAGGCGGCCGCGCCAGTCGTCGTCGGAGAAGGCAACCTCTCGTTCGAACGTCGATCCGAACGCTGTCGGCTCGAGGGAGAGCGACCGCAGCCGGATCGTTCGAAGCAGTTCGTGTTGCGCGGGCTCCAGACGACGAACGGTGTGCGTGAATCGCAGGTGGGCTTCCGCTCCAACCGGACGCAAGTGGCCGCTCGGGTACGAGCGCCACACCACGATCGCCACGGCCAACGCGATCGCCGCCGACACCCTCAGGCCGATCTGCATGCCGTCGACGAACGACGAGCGGGCGATGGCCAGCAGCTGCGGCAAGCCGGACGTGGTGGGCGCGCTCTTGGCGAAGGCGGAGAGCGCGCTGACACCGTCGCTGGCGATCGCGGCGACCTGCGGCTGCACGCCGGCGAGCTGCGCGGCAATGCCACTGCGGTACTGCGCGGCGAGGATGCTGCCGATGACTGCGATCCCGACGGCGCCGCCGACCTCGCGTGTGGTGTCGTTGACGGCCGACCCGACGCCGGCCTTGTCCATCGGAAGCGAGAGCACGATCCCGGTCGACAGCGTGGGGAGGGCGAGCGACGAACCACCGGCCATGATCACCAGCGCCGCGCCGATGAACACGTAGGGAGTCGACTGGCTCATGAACGACAGCAACAGGATCCCGACCGGGACGATGCACAGACCGGTCAACACGACCCGGCGCGGCTCGAACCGGGCGGATAGGGCGGCGCCGCGAGGTGAGACCACCACACTCGTGACGGCGAACGGCAACACCGCGAAGCCGGCCCTCAGCGGGGAGTAGTCGCGAACCGACTGCAAGTACTGCGAGATCACGAAGAACATCGCGAACATCGTGAAGAACGTGAAGGTCACACCGATCGACCCAGCCCGGAACCGTCCGATCGAGAAGAAGCCGATGTTCAGCATCGGATGTTCCTGGCGTCGTTCCCAGACCACGAAGCCGACGAACGCAACCACGCACAATGAGAATGCTCCGACGCTTTGGATCGTGCCCCAACCCTTTTCCGGGCCTTCGATGATGCCGTACAGCAGCGAACCGAATCCGACCATCGAGAGCAACGCGCCCAACGGGTCGAGCGGAATCTCGTGCTGCTCCTTCGATGACGGACACACGATCGTGACCATCACCAAGGCGACGACCGCGATCACCACGGACACGAAGAAGACCGAGCCGAACCAGAAGTGAGTGAGAACGAACCCGCCGAGCAGCGTGCCGATCACGCCGCCGGCACCGGCGAACCCGGCCCAGACGGCGATCGCCTTCGGACGCTCGTGCGGGGGGAAGACGCTGGTCAGCAGCGACAGCGTCGACGGCATGATCAGTGCAGCGCCGATGCCCATCACGAAACGGAAGATCAACAGCACGTTGGGGCTTCCCGCCTGGCTCGACAACACGGCGGCGACACCGAAGATCGACAACCCGCACTGCAGTGCGCCCTTGCGGCCGAACTTGTCGCCGAGCGCCCCGGCCGGCAGCAAGAGACCGGAGAACACCACTGCATAGATGTCGACGATCCACAGCAGCTGGGTGTCGGTCGGATGCAGCTGCGCGCGAATCGATGGGATGGCGACGTTGATCGAGCTGACGGCCGCCACAACCAGCACCAGGCTCAAGCACAACACCCCGAGAATGAGCCAACGGCGTTCGTAGACGTGCGCTTCGATGCCGTGGGGGTCTGCCGCGTTCGCGCTCATCGCAGTCAGACCTGGGTGATGTGCTTCGAGAAGGTCTCCGGGTCGATGTTGGCCCCGCACACGACCACGCCCACGCTCTTGCCTTCGAGCCGGTTGCGCAGCGGGTACATCAGGGCTGCCAGTGCTGCAGCGCCGGCGGGCTCGACTGCCAACTTGGCGGCGCGGAACAGCAGACGCATCGCGTCGCGGATCTGATCGTCGTCGACGAGCACGACCTCGTCGACGAACTGGCGGTTGAGCGCGAACGAATACGGCTCGCAGCGCGGTGCACCGAGCGAGTCGGCGATCGTACGCACGGCCTCGATCGACTGCGGTGAACCTGCCTTGAAGCTGCGAGTGAGGCTGTCGGCGCCTTCGGGCTCGACCACGAACACCTCGGTGCCGGGGCTCATCTGCTTGACGGCACACGCAACACCCGCGGTGAGACCGCCTCCGCCGGCGGCGACGATGACCGCATCGAGCGAACCGCCCGCAGCGGTGACCTGATCGATGAATTCCAGCCCCACCGACGCGGTGCCCAGCGCGGTCTTCGGGCCCTCGTATGGATGGACGAACGTACGTCCCTCGGTCGCTTCGATCTCTTTGACACGATCGAAGGCGTCGTGAACGTTGTCGACCAGCACGACCGTCGCACCGAGCTCGCGGCACACCTGCACGCGGAACGGATTGGCGTTCTTCGGCATCACCACCGTTGCCGTGGAACCGAGGATTCGCGCGCAGTACCCCAAGGAGATCGCGTGATTGCCGGCCGACACCCCGGTGACGCCGCGTGCCAGCGCCGGCGGATCGAGGTCGAGCATGACCGACAGCGCGCCGCGGGGCTTGAAGCTGCCGGTGCGCTGGAACAGCTCCTCCTTCAACCAGACCAATGTCGAATCGCCGACGGCAGCGCCGACCGCGTCGTCGACGAGGAGGCGAATCGGCGTGGTGACAATCAAATCGCCGAGGCGGGCTCGGTTGGCGCGGATTGCTTCGATCGTGGGAGCTTCGACCTGCGTGGTGGACATGGCCGTCTCACCGTATCGCTTCAGTCCGGCGACTTCAGCCTCAGATAGATCGTCAACAGGGCACCAAGTACCACGACGACAAGGACGGCACGCAGCACCCAGAGAATCGTGCCGACGATGAACTTGAACAGGATGAGCACGACGATGATGACGATGAGGTAGCCGACCATCGTCGCTGCCATCGAGCGGACGCCACTGCGCTGGGTCACCTCCGGAGTATGCCACCCAATCGTCAGAGATGCTCACGTCCGAGCGATGCCAGGCGTCGCTCCAGGAAGCGCCGATCACTGTCGTTGCAGGGGCAGCCGAGTGCCTGGCGGTATGAGTCGGCAGCCGCGTCGATCTCACCAAGTCGGCGTTGGAAGTCGGCGCGCGCCGACCAGTACAGGTGCCAACGTTCCGTCGGGCTGCCGACGAGATCGTCGAGCAGGGCGAGCCCGGACTGCGGTCCGGCGACCTCGGCAACGGCGACTGCCCGGTTCACCCGCACGACCGGGGTTGGCCAGCGGTGTTCGAGCAGCAAGTACAGCTCGGCGATCTGCGGCCAGTCGGTGTCGGCATAGGTGGGCGCCGCGCCGTGCAGGCAGGCGATCGCCGCCTGCATCTGATAGGCGCCGGGCCGTCCCCGACGCAACACGGAGTCGACCAGCGCGGCGGCCTCGGCGATCGCCGCGCCGTCCCACAGCGAGCGGTCCTGATCGGCGAGCAACACCATCTCACCGGCTGCGTCCGTCCTAGCGCGGCGACGGGCGTTGGTCGCCAGCATCAAGGCCAGCAAGCCGACACATTCCGCTTCGTCGGGCATCAACTCGACGAGCAGTCTGGCCAGGCGAATCGCTTCGTCGGCGAAGTCGACTCGCCCGCCCAGCTCTCCGACCGGCGCGTGGTGACCGGCCGTGAACACCGCGTACACGGTGGCCAGCACTGGGCGCAGACGGTCGGGCAACTCGTGCGCGTCGGGAACCCGATACGGGATCCGGGCCTTGGTGATCTTGGCCTTGGCGCGGCTGATCCGCTGGCCGATGGTGGGCTCCGGAACCAGGAACACCCGAGCGATGTCGACCGTGGTGAAGCCGCAGATCGTGCGCAGTGCCAGGGCAACCTGTGACTCCGGAGACAACGCCGGGTGGCAGCAAGTGAACAGCAGTCGCAGCCGGTCGTCGCGCTCGTCGATCACGTCTGATCCCGAACCTTCGGTGAGCAGGCGGAACGCCTCGACTTCCTTCGGTGCCCTGCGAGCCTCGCGACGAATGCGATCGAGCTCCTTGTTGCGAGCGACCGTCGTCAGCCATGCACCCGGCCGGTCGGGGACACCATCGCGTCGCCAGGCGTCGGCGGCGACGACGATCGCATCGTGCAACGCATCCTCGGCGCGGTCGATGTCGCCGGTCAGCCGAATGAGGGTGGCCAGGACCTGGCCACCCTCGATTCGAATGATCTCGTCGAGTGGATCGATCAGCCCATCTCGCTCATGTCGATGACCGGGCGCACTTCGACCCTGCCGTACCAAGCGCCCGGGATCTGAGCTGCCCAACTGAGGGCCTCATCGAGATCCTTGCAATCGAGCAGGTAGAAGCCACCGAGCACTTCCTTGGTCTCGGCGAAGGGACCATCGGTGGCGATCACATCGCCGCCCTTTGCCCCGCCGGTGACGTGAACGGTCGTGGCCATGGTGGTCGGGTGGAGCGCCTCGCCACCGCCGATCACGCCGGCGGCCCCGCCGACCTCGCCGAAGTGCATGTACTCGGCCATGATCTTGCCCCACAACTCGGGGTCGGACTCGCCAGATGGCTCGGCGCCGTAGATGAGTGCTGCATACCTGGGCATGTTGCTGTTCCTTTCGCGTGGACGTACTGCATCGACGAACAAAGGATCCCGGTTTCGACGCGTCGCCGCGAATTCTTCCATCCGACGCCTACGATCCCGGCATGGGCCGCGCTGGGGTGACTATCGATGACGTGCGCGATCTGGCTTCGACGCTCGAGCGTTCGTACGAGGTGCTGGTGCGCGACCGGGTCAAGTTCAGGGTCGGACAGATCGTCTACCTCGCCTTCAGTCGCGACGATTCGTTGATGGGCTTTGCCTTCCCGAAGGAAGAGCGCCAGGCCCTCGTCGACTCGGAGCCGCACAAGTTCATGCTGCCCAAGGCGGGCGACATGCGCTACAACTGGGTCGTGGTTCGCCTCGCCGAGATCGATCACGCCGAGATGACCGAGCTCGTCGTCGATGCCTGGCGGATGGTGGTACCGAAGAAGGTGTTCAACGCCTACCAACACAAGGTGGACCAGTGACCGATGCATTGACCGCAGAGACGATTGAGTTGCTGCAGCAGATGATCCGCAATCGTTGCGTCAACGACGGAACGGCCGAGTCGGGCTACGAGACCCGCAACGCCGATCTGCTGCGGTCGTTCCTCGGCTCGACCGGGCTCGACTTCCAGCAGTTCGAGCCCACGGCCGGGCGCGCCTCGCTGGTCGCCCGCATCGAGGGCAGCGACCCGTCCGCTCCGAGCCTGTGCTTGATGGGCCACACCGATGTCGTTCCGGTCAACGAGGGCGGATGGTCGCGGGATCCGTTCGGTGGCGAACTGGTCGATGGCGAGGTCTGGGGCCGCGGCGCGGTCGACATGCTCAACCTCACTGCGTCGATGGCGGTCGCCTTTCGCCACCTCGCCTCCGGTGGGTTCCGCCCCCGCGGCGACCTGATCTACTTCGCCGTCGCCGACGAGGAGTCGGGGAGCGCGCACGGCATGCAGTGGATGGCCGACCACGAGGCCGATGCGATCCGCGCCGACTACGTGCTGACCGAGGAGGGCGGCCTGCACAGCGGTCCCAAGGACCAGCCGTACATTTCGATCAACGTCGGTGAGAAGGGTGTCGCCTGGCGCCGCCTGCGCGTTCGGGGCACACCGGGCCATGGCTCGATGCCGTACAAGTCCGACAACGCGTTGATGACCGCGGCCGCAGTCATCCAACGAATCGGCGACTACCGCCCGGCGCCGCGCTTCCACGAGCTGTGGGCGTCGACCGTCGACTCGCTCGGCGTCGACGAGGCGACGAAGCGCAGCCTGCTCGACGAAGGGCACATCGACGACTTCCTCGACGCGCTGCCGGCTCCCGGCCTTGGCACGCTGCTGCATTCCTGCACGCACACCACGTTCTCGTGCAACACGGTCACGGGCGGGCCGGCAAGAATGAAGACCAACATCATCCCCGACTGCGTCGAGATCGGCGTGGATGTGCGCACCCTTCCCGGCGAGGGGCACGACGACGTCACCGCTCACCTCAAGGCCGCGCTCGGCGACCTCTACGACAAGGTCGATGTCGAGGTGATCATGGATGACCCGGCCTCGATGAGCCGAGTCGACAGCCCGTTGTGGAGCAGCCTCGAGCGGGCCATCGCCAAGCCGTTCCCGACCGCCCGGCCGACGCCACAACTCGTCGTCGGGTTCACCGATTCGCGCATCTACCGTCAGATGGGCGCGATCGCCTACGGATCCGGTCTGTTCAGCCCGGAGGTGGAGCCGGCAGAGTTCGGTCGGCGATTCCACGGCAACGACGAGCGCATCGATGTGGAGTCGCTGCGATTGACGACCCAGCTGTGGCTCGACGTGGTGCGCGACCTGTTGGGCTGAGACTACGGTTCGCCCCATGGCTGAAACGATCTCCTTCCCCAGCAACGGCTCCGCAGCATCCGGGTTCCTCGTCAGACCGGAAGGCGGATCCGGTCCCGGCGTCCTGGTCATCCAGGAGTGGTGGGGCCTCGACTGGGGGATCAAGGAGATGGCGTCGCGCCTCGCCCTTGCCGGGTTCGTCGCCCTTGCGCCCGACCTGTACCACGGCGAGCTGGCCGGCCACGACGAGATGGACAAGGCCGGCGCGCTGATGCAGTCGATGCCGCCCGACCGTGCCGCCCGCGACATGAGCGGAGCCATCGACTACCTCTCGGATCTGGAAGGCGTCACCGGCAGCGGTATCGGTGTCGTCGGCTTTTGCATGGGTGGGATGTTGTCGTTCCTCATCGCCGCCGGCCGCCCCGACAAGGTCAAGGCTGCCGTGCCGTTCTACGGCTTTCCGCAGGGCGACATGGAACCCGATTGGTCGAAGTTGACCGCAGCGATCAGCGGGCACATGGCCGCCCACGACGACTACTTCCCACCCGAGGCCGCAGCCGCGTTGGAGGCAAAGCTGCGCGGCATGGGCAAAGACGTGACCCTCACCGTGCACCCCGACACGGGCCACGCATTCATGGCCCCGCACAACGCGCTCGGCACGTTGGACGAGGCAGTTGCCGCCGCGGTGTGGCCGCAAGTGACTACCTTCCTGCACGAACAACTCGACTGACGCCGGCGCCGGCTCGCCACTCAGGTTTTGGGCGTCGACACGTACCGCCAGATCTCGGTGAAGTCGCTGCCCGGCAAGGCCGCATCGCAACCGCGCCAGGTCGTGGCGACCGCGTTGGCGACGACATCGGCCGTGTCGATCGCCGCCGCGCTGTCGACGAACAGCCCGACATCCTTGGTCATGTGCGCGGTGGAGAAGCCGGCGTCGTAGCTGCCGGTGAGGACCCGGTTGGGGAACTTGTCGACCGTCGCCGAGTTACGCCCGGTCGACACGTTGAGCACGTCGATCATCGTCGCCATGTCGAGACCGTGCGCTGCGCCGAATGCGACCGCCTCGGACGTCGCCGCGAGCGCGGTTGCCGACAGGTAGTTGTTGGCCAACTTCATCGCCTGCCCCTGGCCGGCGTGCTCGCCGACGTGGAAGATGTTGCCCGTGAACGACTCCAGCAGCGCTCGCTGCCCGTCGAGCACCGCGGTGGGCCCGGAGAACATCAGTGAGATCGTCGCCGCGCGTGCCCCTGCGGCGCCGCCCGACACCGGGCCGTCGCAGTAGGTGATGCCGGCAGGGGCCAGCAACTCGGCGGCGCGCACGGCAGCTTGCGGTCCGATCGTCGACAGGTCGATGAGCGTCTCGACAACTGGCTGATCGGTGGCGAGGATCGCCTCGGCGACCGCCTGTGTCGCCGCGCCATCCGGCACGCTGATCAAGACGGTCGTGCACCGGGCGGCGACGTCGGCGACCGATGTCGCCGCGACCCCGCCCGCAGGCAGCCGGTCGTCGGTGCCGGCCATGTCGAAGCACACCAGACCCGGAGTGGCGGCGGCGACGTTGGCGGCCATCGGCCCGCCCATCTTGCCCAACCCGATGAAACCAACAGTCATCGCTCAGCCCTGTGCTGCTGTGCTTCGGTCAGTACCCGGGATGTCGGGCATCGGCTTGTCGGTCGGCGGCGGCACAACGCCTTCGGCGTCGAGCACCTCGCGTGCCAACCGGAAGGCCTCGACGCCTGCCGGCACACCCGCGTAGACCATCACCTGGATCAGGGTGTCGCGCAGTTGGTCGAGCGTGCAGCCGTTGCGCAATGCACCCCGGAAGTGCAGCTTGAACTCGTGCGAGCGGTTCAGCGAGGCGAGGATGCACAGGTTGTTGAGGCTTCGCTGGCGGTCGTCGAGCGTGCTGCGTCCCCACACGCCACCCCAGCAGTACTCGGTGACGATCTCTTGGAAATCGCGATTGAAGCTGTCTGCCGTGGAGAAGGCCTTGGTGACGAACTCCGGGCCGAGAACCCGCGATCGAGCGTCGATCCCGGCTTGAAACAATGAATCATCCATGTTCGGTACCCTACGACGGTGACCGATTCAGACACGTACGAAGTGTTCGCCGTGAAGTACGCCGAGCGCGACGCCCGACGTCCAGAACACTTCCTCGGCGGAGATCCACACGACGTGCCGATGCCGATGGATTACTTCGTCTGGGCGATCGTCGGCCGCGACCGCACCATCGTGGTCGACACTGGCTTCGACGCACTCGATGCCGAGAGCCGCCACCGCCGACTGCTGCGGACGGCGTCTCAGGGGTTGAGCCTGATCGGTGTCGACGCGGCCGCGGCGCCGACCGTGGTGCTCACCCATCTCCACTACGACCACGTCGGCGGCTTCGACCAGTTCCCCAACGCGTCGTTCCATCTCCAGGATCGTGAGATGTCGTTCGCCACCGGTCGCCACATGATGGACAGCGAGTTCAGTCATCCGTTCACCGCGCGCCATGTGGCCGAGATGGTGATGGCGGTGCACGCCAAGCGCGTGCACTTCCACAATGGCGATGCCGAGATTGCGCCCGGCGTCTCGGTGCACCACATTGGCGGTCACACGGATGGGCTGCAGGCCGTCAGGGTCAACACTGCCGCCGGGTGGTTGGTGCTGGCCTCCGACGCCACCCACTACTACGAGAACATGGAAGCGACCCGGCCGTTCTCGATCGTGTTCGATGTGCCGGCAATGGTCGCGGGCTACGACCTCTTGCGCGCACTCGTCGCACCGGGTGGCGTGATCGTGCCCGGTCATGATCCCATGGTGTTCGAACGTCATCCACCGGCGGATCCGGCGTTGTCGGGAATCGCCGTACGTCTCGGCTGAATTTCTGCTCGCCACGTAGCCTGTGGCAATGCGTCTCGGAGTGCTGATGTTTCCCACCGATCGCGGCATCCAACCGATCGAGGTGGCCCAACAGGCCGAAGCTCGTGGGTTCGATTCGCTGTGGTTCCCGGAGCACTCGCACATCCCGATCAGCCGGCGCACGCCCTGGGGTGGCATCGCCGGTGCGCCGCCGCTTCCCGACGAGTACTGGCGCACTCACGATCAGTTCGTTGCCCTTGCCGCAGCGGCAGCAGTCACGACGACGCTGCGGCTGGCGACCGGGATCACCCTGGTCGCCCAACGTGATCCGCTGTGGTTGGCCAAAGAGGTCGCCTCGCTCGACGTGATCTCCAACGGCCGGTTGCTGTTCGGAATTGGTTACGGCTGGAACCACGAGGAGATGGAATCGCACGGCGTCGACCTCGGTCACCGGCGAGCCGTCGTGCGCGAAAAAGTGCTCGCCTGCAAGGCCCTGTGGTCGCAAGACGTCGCCGAGTTCCATGGTCAGTACGTCGACTTCGAGCCGTCGTGGGCGTGGCCGAAGCCGATGCAGAAGCCGCATCCACCGATCGTCATCGGTGCCTCGCCCAGCGATCTGCACTTCCGTCACATCATCGAGTACGGCGACGTCTGGATGCCGATTCAAGGTCGATGGCCGATCGACGAGTCGTGGCTGAAGCTGCAACACGCCTGCGAGGCAGCAGGCCGCGATCCGTCGTCGTTGAGCCTCGGCATCTACGGCGCCAAGCCCGACGCCGACAACCTCGCCCGACTTCGCGACCTCGGCGCCAGCATGGCGACCGTGATCATCCCACCGCTCGACCGCGACGCTGCATTGACAGCGATGGACTCGTTCGCCCCGCTCGTCGAGGAGTTCAACGGGGCGACGGCCGGCTGAGCACGCGACGCGATGGCCAGAGGAGGAACGCCGGCAATCGTGGTGCTCGATGCCGCCGCGGTGCCGTATCGCGTTCACGAGTTCGAGGCCGATCCGACGAAGCGAGGGTTCGGTCGGGCTGCCGCGTCGGCATTGGATGTCGAGCCCGAGCGTGTGTTCAAGACCCTGCTCGCGACGGTCGACGACCACGACCACGTTGTTGCGATCGTGCCGGTCAGCGGACAGCTGTCGTTGAAGGAGTTAGCCGCCGCCGTGCGTGGCAAGCGTGCCGAGATGTGCCCGCCGGAAACCGCCGAGCGGCTGACCGGATACGTGGTCGGCGGAATCAGCCCGTTCGGTCAGAAGCGAGCGTTGCCCGTCGTCATCGACGAGACGTGTGTGTTGTTCGACTCGATCTTCGTCAGCGGAGGCCGTCGCGGCCTCGACATCGAGATCGCCCCCGATGACCTGATCAGAGTCCTCGGCGCGGTGACTGCGCCGATCGCCAGCGACGACTAGTTGCGGTCGAGCCTGCCGCGCAGCGAGGCGAAGGCCAAGCTGAACGAAACCGTGCCGACCCCGATGATGGCCAGCAGGGCCCGCCCGATGGGGCGCCACTTCCAGCCGTCCTGCAGCAAGGCGCGCATCCCCTCCAACAGGTACGTCGTCGGGTTGAACCGAGTGGCCGTCGCCAACCATCCGGTCATGCTGGCCTGCGGCAGATAGGCGGTCGTCAGGAACGCGAACGGGAAGAACAGTAGGAACGCGTTGTTGACCGCGGTCGGGCTGCCGGTGCGAAGCGCGATCGAGTAGGGAAACCCGGTGAACGCCAGACCCCACAACCCGGCCATCAACACGAAGGCGACTACTCCGAGCGGTCCGGTCGCAGGATCGATGCCGACGATCAGTCCGAGGATTGCGACCGGTGTGGCCAAGGCGATGATCAACACGACGTCGGCGGTCATCAGGCCGAGCAGCAAGGTGCCTCGCTTCACGGGTGTGAGCAGTAGCCGGTCGAAGTAGCCGTCTTGGATGTCGAGCACGAGCGAACTGGCGCGGCTGACGCCCGTGACCGAGAAGACGACGGCGACCGGAAGTTGGAACGCCTTGTAGTCGAAGCCGGCCGGGAAGCTGCCTTCGACGAACTTCTGCAGCGCGCCGACGTTGACGACGAAGAAGAACACTGGGATGACCAACGCCGGAAGAAAGGTTTCGGGATCGCGCCACGTGAGGCGGATGGCGCGCAGCGCCACGCTGCGCAGATCCTCGACGAACCCGGCGCTGCGGGCCGTGATGCGTGGGCTCGCCGATGGCTCGATCATGGCGACTCTTCGTTCATCCGTTCGCCGGTGAGCCGCAGGAACACGTCGTCGAGCGTCGGCGTGCGCAGCGTCAGCCCTTCCACGACGATTCCCTGCTCCGACAACGCAACGGCGACAGGGCTGATCGCCTTGGCGCCGTTGACGACGGAGATCACGACCTCGTCGCCCGCCGACTCCACCGAGCCGAGATCCTCGATCGTGGCAAGTGCCTTGATGATCCGTTCGGCGTCACCGGGTTGACCCTTGGCGACGATCACGTCGGATCCGACGGACTGCTTGAGATCCGCAGGCGTGCCCTCGGCAACGATGCGCCCCTTGTTGATGATCGCCACGCGACCGGCGAGCGAATCGGCTTCCTCCAGATATTGCGTGGTGAGGAAGATCGTCGTGCCGCGCTGCTCGTTGAGCCGGCGAACCTCCTCCCACACCGTTGCGCGGCTCGATGGGTCGAGACCGGTCGTCGGCTCGTCGAGGAACAAGACCTCGGGCTCGTGTACGAGCGCGGCGGCCAGGTCGAGGCGCCGTTTCATCCCACCGGAGTACGTACCGATCCGGCGGTCGATGGCATCGCCGATGTCGACGAGCACGAGCAGCTCAGCGAGCCGGTCGCGGCGTTCTCTGGGTCGCAGCCCATAGAGGCGGCACTGAAGGTCGAGCAACTCGCGACCGGTCTGCTTCGGATCGAGCGCTGCGTCTTGGAGCGCGACGCCGATGCGCAGGCGGATCATGTCGGCGTGTTTGCGAACGTCGAACCCGGCGACTGTGGCCGACCCGGACGACGGCAGAAGCAGGGTCGTGAGCATGCGCACCATGGGGCTCTTGCCGGCTCCGTGGGGGCCTAGGAACCCATAGATCTCGCCAGTCGCGACTCGCAGGTTGATCGCATCGACCGCCACCGTGTCGCCGAAGCGACGGGTGAGGTCTCGCGTCTCCAGCGCCGGGTTCACATGTGGAAGCTAGTTGGCGCGTCGCGACCGCAGGAGGGCTTCGATCTGGGCGACGCGAGTGCGTGCCGGTGGATGCGTGGCCGCGAGGCGCTCGCGCGCCGTCGTCGGGCGGTCGCCGCGGCGTTCGTTGATGACCCGTCGCAGGGCGCTCGCCAGCGGTCTGCCGAAGCCCATGCTGACCGCCCGTCGATCAGCCTGGAGCTCGGCGTTGCGCCCGACGAGGTTGGCGATGGCGTTGCTGACCAACAGCCCACTGAGGAAGACCCACGAGGCCGCCATGAGCAGCGCCGCGGCGAGTTGGCCGATGACGGTGAGCGACGACGAACGTCGGGCGAAGGTGCGTGTCGCCGCCGTTGCCACGTTCTGCAGGAAGAACCCGATTCGGGCGAGGGCGAAGACCGGCAGGCTCAGCCATTGGCCGATCGTCAGGGCCACGGTGTGATATCCGAGGTGGTGACTGAGCTCGTGGGCGAGCACGCCGCTCAATTCGTCGCGAGGCAAGGTGTCGATGGCGTACGACGTCACCACGACCAGGTGGCCCCCGCAGGCGAAGGCGTTCAACTCGTCGATCGGCAGCACGGCGATCACGAACCGCCGGGCCGGGAGGCGATTGGCCTGCAGCACCGATCTCCAGGCGATGTCGAGCGTTGCCCGCTCCTGCCGGGTGGGCCGGCGGGCCCCCAAGAGGGGGGCGAGGATCGCAACTTGCACCGGGCGGAGAAACAGCAGCAGCACGGCGGCCAGGTACCCGAGTGCCAGCGTTACGAAGGAGACGTGCCAGACCACGCGTAGTGGTAGCCAGACGACAGCGAGCGCCAGCAGCCACAGCGGAATGACGGCGATCACCGGAAGGAACGCCGACACTGCCGAGCTGTCGACTCGCCGCCGAGTGCTGGTCAACGTCGTTCGCCCCGCATTGCGCACCACGATACGGCGGTGACCGGGACCCCCATACCTACACTACGGGTGGTCACGGCCCACTGTGAGCAACAGTCAAGCTTTGGTCACATTCTGCCGATAGCACGAATGACGTCGAGTGGCGTCGAAACCTCATCGGTTGTTCCGGCGAGGACGGGAGGGTTGGTCGACAAGTTGGCGATGTCCGCAACATCTCTGAGGGAAGGGGCCGGAGCAGGAAAATCCGTCCGAGACCTCCTCGATGAGGCGCGCGCCACCGAGAGCGAAGACCTGGCCCATTCGCGGTCGCTGGTGCAGCAGGCACGTGTGCTCGCTCGCTCCAACTCCGATCAGCAGGGCGAGGCGGAGGCCCTGTATCGCCTGGCCAGTGTGACGTATCAGCTCGGCGAGCTCGACGAGGCGTTCGGTCTCGCCCTCGAGGCTCGAGACCTGGCCAGACGTTGCGCGGCTCCCTTGGTCGAGGTCTGGGCGCTGAACCTGGTCGGCATCGTCCATCATCAAGCGGGCAACTTCTCGCAGGCCCTCGAGAGCTTGCTGCAGGCGGTGGAGATCTGCCGTTCGATCGGGGATCTCGATCATCTCGGCAACCTGCTCAACACGGTGGCCACCGTTCACCACAGCCTGCGCGACACCGACCGTGCGATCGTCACCTACGAAGCTGCGCTCGAGGCCAATCGAAAGAGCCCGCGGCGTGGCTTCGACGCAATCACGCTGGCCAACATGGCCAAGGTCCGCTCGGAGCGCAACGAGAACCTGCTCGCCGTCAGCCTGGGCGAGGCCGCCCTGGAGATCGCCCGCGAGCATCTTCCCGAGTACGTCGCCGAGATCCTGGCCAACCTCGCCGAGGCCTACGCCTCGTTGCAGATGTTGCCGAGGGCCAATGCCTGCCTCGACGAAGCCGACGAATCGCTCATCCGAATGGGCCCGCAATTCACCCGGTCGTCGCCGATGGCGCTCGTCTCTGTGCAGCTGGCGCGCGGGCGGGTGTGCATCGCCAACGGCGACACGACCCAAGCGATCGCGACCCTCGAGAACTCGATCAACGTTGCCGAACTGAATGAGTTCGCCGACATGGAGCTCGTCGCCCATGGCTTGCTCGCCGAGACCTTCAAGGGGCTCGGCCGGTTCGAGGAGGCGTTGTTCCATCGCGAGGCCTCGACCCGGATCCACGAGCAGATCTTCAATCGCGACACCGACCTGCGAATCAAGACGCTGCAGATCTCGCACGACACCCTTGCAGCCCGCGATCAGGCGGAGCTGTTGCGAGTGCGCACCACAGAACTGGAAGATCTGGTCACGGCGCGAACACAAGATCTCGAAGAGCATCACTACGAGGCCTTCGAGCGCCTGGCGGTGATTGCCGAGTATCGCGACCCGGATTCTGGCGAGCACTCCTCGCGAGTCGGCGAGCTCGCTGCCGAACTGGCGATCGAGCTCGGCGAAGATCGCGAATGGGCCGAGGTGCTCCGGCTGGCAGGCAGGCTGCACGATGTCGGCAAGGTGGGCGTACCCGACGACATCCTCCAGAAGCCAGGCCCGTTGACCGATGCAGAGTTCGAGGTCATGAAGACGCACACGACCATCGGGGCCACGGTCTTCTCCGGCAGCAAATCCACACTGATCCAACTGGCCGCCGAAGTCGCCATCTCGCATCACGAGCGGTGGGATGGAAACGGTTACCCGGTCGGGTTGAAGGGCGACGCGATTCCACTCTGCGGGCGCCTCGTCGCCGTCGCCGACGTCTACGACGCGTTGGTCACGGCCCATCGCTACAAGCAGGCCTGGTCGTCGACTGACGCGGTCGATCACGTCGTCGCCGGCAGAGGTACGCAGTTCGAACCGCGCGTGGTCGACGCCCTCGTCGCGGTGATTGCCGCTCGTCAGGCAAGGGCACTGTCGAGCAGCCAGGCGATCGAGGGTTAGTCGTACACTCACGCCATGTCGGCGGCCCGTTCGCAACGCATCGCCACGCGCGCTCGGAACCCCAAGTGGCAGCAGGTGCCGCTGCGCATCGAGATGCTCGAATGCATCAACTGCGATGCCTGCCTGCGTGCTTGCCCACCGCAGTTCGGGGCGATCTTCAACCACGGTGCCGACGTCATCATCCTCCCCGAACTGTGCAGCGGATGCGACAAGTGCCTGCCGGCGTGCCCGGTGAACTGCATCTATCCGTTCCCGGAATGGGCAACCAGCGAAGTGCCGAGCGACTGGTGGGACGAACCACTCGGCTCTGATGATCCGTACGTCTGACGCCGAACCTGTGCTGGCATAATCACCGGCATGACCTCTCCGATCCTTCCCGGTGCCGAGCCGTGGTCGCATGTCGGCGATACCGACCACGGTGCCGTCGTGCTGCACGGCTTCACCGGCAATCCGTCGTCGATGCGCGGTATCGCCACGGCGCTTGCCGCCAAGGGCTTCCACATCGAGATGCCGTTGCTGCCGGGTCATGGGACGACGATCGACGACATGCTGCCCACTCGGTGGGCCGACTGGGCCGGCGAGGCCGAGGCCGCCTACCAGCGTCTCTCGCAGCGCGTCGCCAACGTGGTCGTGGTCGGCCTCAGCATGGGAGGCGCCTTGACAATCCGCGTCGGTGCCGACCATGCCGACATCGTCGGGCTGGTGTGCATCAACCCGGTCACCCAGCCGCAGATCGCCGAGATCATCGAGATGCTGCGCGGGCTGGCCGATGGTGGAACGCCCGTGCTTCCCGGGATCGACAGCGACATCGCTGACCCCGACGCCAAACAGAACGCGTACGACGGCACCCCGATCGAGCCGCTGCTGTCGTTGTTGCTCGACGGGATCGAACCGCTCAGCCGCGAGTACGCCGAGATGCGGATGCCGCTGCTGCTGATGAACTCCCCGCACGATCACGTGGTCGAGCCGGTGCAGGCCGAGTACCTCGCCGATCGCTACGGCGGTCCGGTCGAACGCATCGCGTTGGAGCGCAGCTACCACGTCGCCACGGTGGACTACGACAAAGAACTGATCGTGGAATCGACCGCCGAGTTCGCCAGCCGCGTCGTCGCTCCGTCATGACCACCGACATCACCACCGTGTTGGCCAGCATCCCGAGCCCGTCCAGCGGGGCGTTGACGATCGGACCGTTGTCGATCCACGCCTACGGGCTGATGATCGCCCTCGGGGTCATCGCCGCTGTCTGGTTGCTCGGTCGCCGGCTGGAGATGAGTGGTGCCGGCATCCGCGAAGATGCCAGCTCGATCGCCGTGTGGGCGGTGATCGCCGGGGTGATCGGGTCGCGGCTCTACCACGTCGTCACCGATTGGGAGTTGTTCAAGCACGACCTCATCCGCATCCCGCAGATCTGGCGAGGCGGCCTCGGCATCCCCGGTGGGATCCTCTTCGGAACGTTGGCGGCCGCGTGGGCGTTCAAGCGGCGAGGCATCGCTCCGGCGGTCGGCGTCGGCTTGGCGGCGCCCTCCCTGCCGCTGGCCCAGGCCATCGGTCGCTGGGGCAACTGGTGGAACCAGGAACTGTTCGGCAAGCCCACCACCTTGCCGTGGGCGCTACGGATCGACGCCGACAAGATCCCCCCCGGTTATACACCCGGCACCACCTTCCACCCGACGTTCCTGTACGAGTCGCTGTGGAACTTGGCGTTGTGCGTGATCTTGCTGCGGATCGATCGACGATTCAAGCTTCGGCCGGGCCGGCTCTTTGCGATCTATGTCGTCGGCTACGCCACGGGCCGGTTCTGGGTCGAGGGCTTGCGAATCGACTTCGCCCACACCACCGGCGGATTGCGCCTCAACCAGTGGGTGGCGTTGGCGGTCGGGCTGTCGGCGATTGCGTACCTCGTGATCGACTGGGCCCGGCACCGAGGCTCGGTCACTCCAGAGGCACTGGAGCCGGAGTCAGAGCCAGAGCCAGAAGCTGCCGAGCCAGACCCTCTGGAATCACTGGATTGAAGTACTCGCCGCCGCCCACCTCGGCGGCGGCTATGAACCGAGCGACTCCGGCACTTCGCCATGGTGAGACGATCTCGATGTTGAACCATGCCTGTGGCCAATCCTGACCATCGGTCGGTTGCTGGTTGAGCCACATCATGTACGGCAGCGGTTGGTCGTAGAGCCGATCGAGTCGGGCGTACACGTCGACCAACAGCGCTGCCAGCGCATCGCGACCTGCGCTGTCGACGGAGGGAAGATCCGGCACACACTCCGTCGGGGCGATCGTGATCGCAATGGGAAACGTCGAGGCGACCGGCACGCACGCGCTCCACCCCTCGGTTCCCGCTACGAATCGATCGCCACAGTCGGCCTCGGGTTTCCAGCCGGCGCTCAACAGCGATGCCGGGCGTTGTGGAACGTGGTCGTAGGCGTAGATCTGTCCGTGCGGATGAGAGATCGTTGCGCCGACCTCGGCGCCACGGTTCTCGAAGACCAGCACGAAGTCGACGTCGTCGCGTGCACCGAGCGCCAACGTACGCTCGGCCCACAGGTCGATCACCTTACGTACGCCGGGCACCCCCAGCGACGGCAGCGTGGCGTCGTGGTGTGACGTGTACAGCACGACTTCGCAACGGTCGCCCTCCATCGCCGGCCAGCGATTGCGGAACCAGCGCACTTCGTAGGGCTCGGGTGCCTCGAGACCACCGACGCAGAACGGACATCCGGTCGACGGAAGGTTCGGACGGGCCTGGCGGGTGCCGACCACGTGCACGACGGTGCCGAGATACGGATCGATCCGCTGATCGGTGGGCGCGGTCACGATCGTCAGGCCTCCAGCCGGTTACCGCTTGCCGTGTCGAACACGTGCATTGCGTTGACGTCGGGCATCAGGCGCACGGTGCTGCCGGGCAGCGACGCGTTGAGACCGTCCGTCCTGGCGATCAGTGAGTTGTCGGGCCGATCGAGCGGTGTGCAGTACACGAACGAGTCGGAGCCGAGCTCTTCGATCGTGACGATCGTTGCGTCGAACCCTTCGTCGGCAAGCCGCAACGCCTCGGGCCGCACACCGACCGTAGCTTGGTCCGACGTGAGAGCACTGCGCTGCGACGTGGCCAGCGGCAGCATCATGTCGCCGTAGGCCAGCCCTTGCGGCGTGACCGTGCACTGCAGCATGTTCATCGCCGGCGAGCCGATGAAGCCGGCGACGAACATGTTGATCGGACGAGTGAACAGCTCTCGTGGCGACGCGCACTGGTGCAGGATCCCGTCCTTCAAGACGGCGACTCGGTCGCCCATCGTCATCGCCTCGACCTGGTCGTGCGTGACGTAGACGGTGGTGACGCCGAGCCGGCGTTGCAGCGCGGCGATCTGGGTTCTGGTCTGCACGCGGAGCTTGGCGTCGAGGTTCGACAGCGGTTCGTCCATCAAGAACACCTTCGGCTGGCGGACGATGGCGCGGCCCATCGCAACGCGTTGCCGTTGACCGCCCGACAGCTTCGCCGGCTTGCGGTCGAGGTAGTCGTCGAGATCGAGCAGGTGTGCGGCCTCGCGTACACGTTCGGCGATCTCGGTCTTCGGCAAGCGCTTGATCTTCAAGTGAAAGCCGATGTTCTCGGCGACGGTCATGTGCGGATACAGCGCATAGCTCTGGAAGACCATCGCGATGTCGCGTTCACGCGGCGGAAGCATGGTGACGTCGACGTCGCCGATCAGCACGTTGCCGTCGTCGATCGGTTCCAGCCCGGCGAGCATCCGCAGTGTTGTCGACTTGCCGCACCCGGATGGGCCGACCAGCACCACGAACTCGCCATCGGCGATCTCGAGGTCCAACGAGTCGATTGCAGGATGGCTCATGCCAGGATACGTCCGGGTGGCCTTGTCGAAGGTCACGGTGGCCACTACGCCCTCCTCCTCAGTTCCGTCATGGTCGCATCATTGTCGTTGAACATCGGATCGGCAGCGACCACGTGACCGATGTGTTCGCTCAACACGGCCTTGGCCGACGCTGGGATCCCGGTGTCGGTGATCAGGGTCTCGGCGTCGGTGAGTTGGGCGATGCTGCTGAGACCGGTCACGTTCCACTTGGTGTGATCGGCGAGCACGATCAACCGATCGGTCGCGGCGACGAAGGCCCGATTGGTCTCCGCTTCCATGAGGTTCGGTGTACTGAAACCGGCTCGCTCGCTGATGCCGTGGACGCCCATGTACACCGCGTCGAGATGCAACGAATGCAGCGCACCGGTGGCGACCGGACCGACGAGCGCGTCGGACGGCGTGCGGATGCCTCCGGTGAGCACGACGGTTCGGTCGGGGCGCTGCGACTGGTGGAGAACCTCGGCGACGCGGACCGAGTTGGTGACCACCGTGAGGTCGGCGATGTCGACGATGTGGTACGCCAACTGCCACGTCGTGGTGCCGGCGGTGATGCCGATCGCACCGCCCGGTCGAACGATCGCCGCGGCGGCCATGGCAATCGCGTGCTTCTCGCCCATGTTGCGAAGTGACTTGGCTTCGAAGCCTGGTTCGTCGGTCGTGCGCTCGTCTCGCAGCGTTGCGCCGCCGTGCACTTTGAGCAGCAAGCCGGCGTCGTCGAGCAAGTCGAGATCGCGGCGAACGGTCATGTCGCTGACGCCGAGCAGCGTGGCCAACTCGCTGACGCGAACGGCGCCGCGACGGCGAACTTCGGCGACGATGACTTCGTGGCGCTGACGTGCCAGCACGCGCGCCGAAATGCTGTCTGTGGGCCCCTTGACCATGTGCGTAGCCTGCCTGTTGATGTCGAGAAAGTCAACAGTATCGAACAGAAATTGAACGGTAATGTGTCCGGATTGATCGATTCTGCGGCCTTTCGCACATTTCTTGTGCGAAATCCAAACAGAAGTCTTGACGGGGCCATTTGTTCATGACATGTTCACGTCTGCTCGTCCGTCATTCAGGCGGGACTGCTACCGATCACACATCCATGAGGGGGACCCGTGTCAGAGGGCTACGAATTTTCACCAAATCCGCGTGACGTCGGGTTCCAGATCGTCTCGCGACGTACCTTGCTGGCCAGCGCAGCCGGTGTCGCCGGCGCCGCCTTCCTGGCGGCGTGTGGCAGCAGCAGCAAGGCGACCCCAGCCGCTACCAACGCCCCTGCCGGTACGACCGGCCCTGCGGGTACGACCGCTCCGGCCGGTACCACAGCGCCAGCGGGTACGACTGCTCCGGCCGGTACCTCCGCACCCGCTACCGGCGGCCAGTCCGTGACGGTCGGCGTGTACGAAGCGACTGGCAAGAACAAAGACGCGTTCGCTGCCGGGCTCGACGCCACCGGAGTGCCGTGCAAGGGCAACTTCGTCGACCACAACAGCTTCCAAGACAACATCACCGCCTACTTGCAGCAGCCCGACGATGTCTTCACGTGGTTCTCCGGGTATCGCATGCGCTTCTTCGCCGACAAAGGTCTCACCGGCGACATCTCCGATGTGTGGGCCAAGCTGCCCGACTTCTCCGACAGCTTCAAAGCGGCATCGACCGGCAACGACGGCAAGCAGTACCTCGTGCCCACCAGCTACTACCCATGGGCGGTGCACTACCGCAAGAGCTTGTTCGCCGACAAGGGCTACACGATCCCGACCACCAAGGCCGAGATGATCGCCCTGGCCACGAAGATGAAGGCCGACGGGCTCGTGCCCTTCGCCTACGCCAACAGCGGCAAGTGGCCGGTGCAAGGCACCTTCGACATCTTGAACCTGCGGATCAACGGCTACCAGTTCCACGTCGATCTGCTGGCCGGCAAGAAGGACTGGACCGGCCCAGAGGTCAAGAACGTGTTCAAGGCCTGGACCGAACTGCTGCCGTTCCACCAAGAGAACCCGAACGGTCGCACGTGGCAGGAAGCCGCAGCGGCACTCGAGAACAAGGAAGCCGGAATGTTCCTCCTCGGTACGTTCGTGGCCCAGAACTCGACCGATCAGACCTATCTCGACGATCTCGACTTCTTCAACTATCCCGAGTTCGATCCGGCCATCGGCGCCACGGCGATCGACGCCCCCATCGACGGGTGGATGATGGCGGCCAAGCCGAAGAACAGCGCCGGAGCCAAGGCGCTGCTGACGGGTATTGGTTCGGCCAAGTACATCGATGCGTATCTGGCCGTCAACCCGGCCTCCGTGCCGGCGAACAAGAAGGCCGACACCTCCAAGTTCAACAAGATCCAGACCAAGTCGGCAGAACTGGTGCAGTCGGCGAAGTTCGTGACGCAGTTCTTCGACCGCGACACCAGCCCCGACTTCGTATCGAACGTGATCGCTGACGCCTTCGCCAACTTCCACGCCGACCCGACGCAGATCGACTCGATTCTCGCCAACATCGAAGCCCAAAAGTCGACCTATCTCGGCTGACTAGGCTCCGACCGTGTCAACGGATGTGACGGCGGCGCCCCGCAAGAGGCGCCGTCGTCGTCGCTATTCGCAGCTGTCGCGACGCGACAAGATCGCGCTCACGCTGATGGCGGGCGTGCCAACGGTCATCCACATCGTGTTCGTGTGGGTGCCGGCCATCAGCACGGTGTTGTTGTCGTTCACCAAGTGGAACGGGCTGAAGCTCGGAACCTGGAAGCTCGTCGGCCTGCACAACTACTGGCTGGTGTTCACGGTCTTCGACGACAAGTTCTTCCCGGCGCTGTTCAACAACCTGGTGCTGTTGGTGTTCCTGTCGATCTGCAGTGCAGTGGGTGTGCTGTTTGCCTATCTGCTCGACAAGAACATCCGCGGCTCACCGGTCTACCAGAGCATCTTCTACATGCCTGTGGTGCTGTCGCTCGCTGTCGTCGGCTTCATCTGGAAGGGCGTGATGTACTCGCCGCGCCAGGGCATGTTCAACGTGATCCTCGGGCGCACCGCCCAGGGCGATCAGATCGACTGGGTCGGCAATGCCCAGAAGATCTTCACGGTGCACGTGCCCGGTCTCGACACTCCGCTGGGGTTGTCGAAGAACTTTGCCGCACTGCTGATCGCCATGGCCTGGCGGCACATCGGCTACGTGATGGTGCTGTACCTCGCCGGCCTGAAGAGCGTCGATCCGTCGTTGCGTGAGGCCGCGGCAATCGATGGCTGCAACGAATGGCAGAGCTTCCGCCGCGTGGTCTTCCCGGTGATGAAGCCGATCAATGTCGTGGTGTTCGTGATCACGGTCATCGAGGCGCTGCGCGCCTTCGACATCATCTTCGCCCTCAAGAAGCCGCCCGGCACCCAGGTGCTGGGCATCTTGGTGCGCGACAACCTGGTCGGCGAGGGTGGCGGTCAGGTCGGTCTCGGCTCCACCTATGGCGTCGTGCTGTTGATGCTGTGCCTTGGGTTCATCATCTGGTTCTTGATCAACAACTACCGCGAGAACGAGACATGAGCGCGCATCTGGCGGTGGTGAGGCGCCAGCCGCGGCGAGCCAGGGTCTGGCGAGTCGTGCTGTACGTCTTCCTCACATCGATGGCATTGCTCTGGCTGGTGCCAGTCGGCGGCGCGATCTACGCATCGCTGCGCCCGTACTCCGAGACGCAGAAGGTCGGCATCTTCTCGTTGCCGAAGTCGCTCACCATCCAGAACTACAAGAACGCGTGGACGCAGGGCGGCATGACTCACGCCTTCAAGAACACGCTGTTCATCGTGCTTCCCTCGCTGATCCTGATTCTCGCCTTCTCGAGTGCGATGGCGTTCGCGGTCAGCCGATTCACGTGGCGCTTCAACGTGACACTCCTGCTGATCTTCACCGCAGGCAACCTGTTGCCGGCGCAGGTGATCTTCCAGCCGCTGTTCCAGATGTACAAGGCCATGCCGTGGCCCGACTTCCTCAGCGACACCGACACCGGCAATCTGCTCGGCACCAAGATCGCCGTGATCATCATCCATGTCGCGTTCCAAACCGGCTTCTGCACGTTCGTGCTCAGCAACTACATGAAGACCATTCCGAAGGAGCTGGGCGAGGCGGCGTTGGTCGACGGGGCGAGCGTGGTTCGGCAGTTCTGGCAGATCGTCATGCCGCTGTGCCGTCCGGCTCTGGCTGCGCTGGCCACGCTGGAGTTCACCTGGTTGTACAACGACTTCTTCTGGGCCGTCGTGCTGCTCAACCAGGGCGCCGAGCGGCCGATCACTTCGTCGATCGCCAACCTCGGCGGCCAGTTCTTCAGCAACGACAACCTCATCGCCGCAGCATCGATGATCATCGCCGTCCCGACGTTGGTGGTGTACCTCGCCCTGCAGCGACACTTCATCAGTGGCCTCACACTGGGAGCCAACAAGGGATGAGTTGCTGATGCTGCCCGTCATCGGACAGTTCCGACCTTGGACCGACCCGGCGGTCACCGGCATCGGCCGCCTTCCGATGCATGTGCCGTTGGCGTGTGCCGATCGGCGCTCGCTCGACGGTTCGTGGTCGTTCGCATTGTTCGACCACCCCGATTCGGTACCCGAGATTGCGATCACCGGTGACGCTCCGACGACGACTGTCACCGTGCCGGGTAACTGGACGTTGCAGGACACCGGCGACTTCCCGCACTACACCAACGTCCGCATGCCCTTCCCTGGGCCGCCCCCGTCACTGCCAGACCGTCTCACAACCGGCGTCTATCGCACCACCTTCGCGGTGCCGCGAGGTTGGAAGGCGACGCAGGTCGTGCTGCACGTCGGTGGCGCCGAGAGCGTGCACGCGGTGTACGTCAACGGTGCCTTCGTCGGGTATGGCACCGATAGCCGGCTTCCGAGTGAGTACGACCTGTCGTCCCACGTGAGGGCCGGTAAGAACGATGTCGCCATCGTCGTGATCCGCTACAGCGCGGGCAGCTACGTGGAGGATCAGGATCAGTGGTGGATGGCAGGTCTGCACCGCTCCGTTCATGTCGAGTCCCGCCCGCTCGTACACATTGGCGACGTGCGCTGCGAAAGTGATCTCGACCTGTCGACCGGCGCCGGAAGTGTGAAGGTCGCTACCGAGGTCGCCTTTGTCTCCCCGCCACAAGCCGGTTGGACAGCGCGCACGACGCTTCGCAATCCGAAGGGTCGCATCGTCGGCAAGGCGCAGGCATCGACCGTCCCCCACAAGTTCGCCGAGCCGCTCGTCTTCACCGGCCACACGGTCCGTGCTGAGTGGGTCGTGCCCTCGTGCGCGGCGTGGTCTGCGGAAACGCCGCACCTCTACGAAGTCACGTGCGAACTGATGAGCCCCGACGGCCTGTTGATCGAGACGGCGACACAGCGCATCGGCTTGCGCCATGTGGAGGTCGTCGACCGGCAACTTCGTGTCAACGGTCAACCGATCTGGATCTTCGGCGTCAACCGCCACGATCATCATCCCGACAAGGGCAAGGCGGTCGATGCCGACGACATCCGCGCCGACTTGCAGGCGATGCGCGCTCACAACGTCACCGCGGTCCGTACCTGCCACTATCCCAACGACAGCGTGCTGTACGACCTGTGCGACGAGCTGGGGATGTACGTCATCGACGAAGCCAACATCGAGAGCCACGCCTACAACGTCAGCATCTGCGACGACAGCCGGTACCGACCGGCGTTCCTCGAACGGGCCGCGCGGATGGTGCAGCGAGACCGCAACCATCCGTCGATCATCCTGTGGAGTCTCGGCAATGAGAGCGGTTATGGCTCGAACCACGACGCCATCGCCGGCTGGATCCGCAATGTCGACCCGAGCCGGCCGTTGCACTACGAGGGCGGCATCATGCACGGCGACGGCAGGCATCCGATCAGAGGGATGCAGAACTGGATCGATGGCGGGATCTTCGCCAGCGACATCGTCTGCCCGATGTACCCGCAGATCGAAGCGATTCGCCAGTACGGCGCCGATGGCATCGGGACCCGTCCGATGATCCTCTGCGAGTACAGCCACGCGATGGGCAACTCGAACGGATCCCTCGCCGACTACTGGGAGACCATCACCACCACGCCGGGGCTTCAGGGCGGGTTCATCTGGGAGTGGAAAGACCACGGACTACGGCGTCAACTGGCCGACGGCAGCACGCGCCTGGCCGTGGGTGGCGATTTCGGCGATGTACCGAACGATGGCAACTTCGTCGCCGACGGACTCATGTCCGCCGATCTCGAACCTCACCCGGCCATGCGCGAAGTGGCGTGGGTGTATCGACCCGTGACGGTGTCGTTGCAGGGTGGCAACCGCGCCAGAACCTTGCGAATCGTCAACCGCCAGTCGTTCGTCGGCCTCGATCATCTCGTCGGATCGTGGGAGCTGTTGGTCGCCGGATCGGTGGTCAAGCACGGCCGGCTACGTACCCCGAAGGTTGAACCGCGCGGCAGCGTTGTCGTGCCGCTGCCGTGCGCGGCGCCGGTCTGCACCGACGAGGTGCAACTCAGCATTCGGTGGCATTCACGACATGAGACCTGGTTTGCACCGAGCGGACACCTCGTCGCGTGGGACCAGGTCGAGCTCCGCGCCGCGCGCCGCTCCACGCGCGTCCCCGCAGGCCGATCGACAACCTCGCAGTCGGCGATCGACGATCTCTTGGTCCTGCCGGTCGAGCTCGCCCTGTGGCGAGCGGCGACCGACAACGATGGCTTCAAGCTCGTGGCCGATCTCTCCAGTCGTTTGAACATCGGTGGCGAGGCGTTGAACCGCTGGCGCCAAGCCGGGGTGCACGACACGCCTGCTGATCGCTTGGTCGATCATCGGTTCGACCGCATGGTGTCCGACGACGGTCGTTCCGCGACCTATCGACACCACGTACATGTTCCCGCGTCGCTTGCCGACCTGCCGCGGGTCGGGGTGCGCTTCTCCCTGCCCGGCAGGTTCCGGGAGGTGCGCTGGTTCGGGCGTGGCCCACACGAGAACTACCCCGATCGCAACGCCAGCGCCATGCTGGGCGTCTGGGACGGCGCGCCTGATCTTCCTCCGTACCTCGTCCCGCAGGAGTTCGGGCTGCGCACCGACACCCGTTGGCTGGAGTGCATCGACTCGAACTCGGGCAACGTCGTTCGTATCGATGTGTTGTTCCCGTCGGCCATGCACGTCTCGGCGACCAACTACCGCGCCGAAGACCTGTTCGCCTGCGCGAACGAGGCCGACCTGTGGCCGCGAGACGAGCTCGTGGTGCATCTCGACGTCGGTCATCGCGGGCTGGGCACAGCCAGCTGCGGCCCCGACGTGTTGCCGAAGTATCGCCTGCCGGCAGGCGACTACTCGTTCGCCTACCGCCTCACCGTCCTGCCCACCGGCCGCCCCGCCGACTGACGTGTGGAGTGCCGTACGCCCACCCGGGTGCGCCGAAACACTCCACAAGGGAATCGGGCGGGCCAATCGTTGAGCTTGGCCTCTAGCATCGACAGCTGTGTCCGACCGCATCTCTGCCGAGACAGTTACCAAGGTTGCCCGGCTCGCCAGGCTCGATCTCACGCCCGAAGAGATCGAGCGCACCACGGCGGAGCTCGACGGCATGCTCGAACACTTCGCCGACATCGACACGCTGCAACTCGACGACGTCGTTCCGATGACGCAGCCGTACCCGCTGGAGAACGTTTTTCGTGACGATGTGATCGTCCCCGGGCTCGATCGCGACGAGGTACTTGCCGTGGCGCCTGCAGTGGAAGACGGCCGATTCCGAGTCCCGCCGATCATCGGTCTGGACGCCTGATGGCCGACGCGATCGAGATCGCTGCTCGGGTACGTTCGGGCTCGGTCACTGCAGTCGACATCGTCGAGCAGCATCTCGCCGCCATCGCTAAGCGCGAGCCCGAGATCCATGCCTTCAACCTGGTGCTGGCCGAGCAGGCCCGGGCCAGGGCACACGAGGTCGACGCGATGGTCGCTGCCGGTCGCGACCCGGGCCCGTTGGCCGGCGTTCCGATCGCCCTCAAAGACAACATGTGCACGCGCGGCGTGCCCACGACCTGCTCGTCGAAGATCCTCGCCGGGTGGAAGCCGCCGTACGACGCGACCGTCGTCTCCAAGCTGGCCGCCGCCGGCGCCGTCGTCATCGGCAAGACCAATCTCGACGAGTTCGCCATGGGATCCAGCACCGAGAACTCGGCGTTCGGCCCGACTCGCAACCCTCACGACATCACTCGTGTGCCGGGCGGGAGCAGCGGTGGAAGTGCTGCGGCAGTTTCTGCGGGCTTCGCCTCCCTCGGCCTCGGCAGCGACACCGGTGGGTCGATCCGGCAACCCGCGGCGCTGTGCGGTGTCGTCGGCGTCAAGCCGACCTACGGCTACGTCAGCCGTTATGGATTGATCGCATTCGCCAGCAGCCTCGATCAGATCGGCCCGTTCGCCAACTCGGTGGCCGATGCAGCTCTGCTCCTCGACGTCATCGGCGGGCACGACCCGATGGACTCCACGTCGATCCCGTTGACGCATCCGGCACTTCTGGATGTAGTGGGTCAGGGCGCAGAGGGCCTGCGCGTCGGGCGAATCACCGACCTCCCGGATGGCGCCGACCCCGATGTCACCGAACGGCTCGAGCTGGCCTTCGACGCGCTGCGCGCTGCCGGCGCGACCATCGTCGACGTTCAGGTTCCGGCGTTCGAGTTCGGCCTCACCGCCTACTACCTGATCGGTCCGGCCGAGGCCAGTAGCAACCTGGCTCGCTACGACGGCGTGCGATACGGCTTGCGTGTCGATGCCGCCGACACCAACGCGATGTACGGCGTCACCCGCGCCGCCGGGTTCGGCGACGAGGTCAAGCGACGGATCATGCTCGGCACCTACGCGCTCAGCGCCGGTTACTACGACGCGTACTACGGCAAGGCGCTGAAGGTGCGTCGGTTGATCCACGACGAGTTCGAGCGTGCCTATCAGCGAGCCGACGTGTTGTTGACCCCCACGTCGCCCAGCGTCGCGTTCCCGTTCGGCGCGAAGGGCGACAACCCGTTGGCGATGTACCTCTGCGACGTGTACACGATTCCTGCCAACCTCACTGGGCACCCTGGCATGAGCGTGCCGTTCGGCACTGGCGCCGCCGACCTTCCCGTCGGCGTGCAGGTCCTGGCCGGAACACTGTGCGAACCGCAGATGTTCAGAGCCGCTGCGGCACTCGAAAGAGCGCTGTCATGAGGGAGCGGCTATGAGCGGGCGCGACGGTCTGCCGGGCGAGTGGCAGCTCGTGGTCGGTCTCGAAGTGCATGTCGAGCTCGCCACCGTGACCAAGTTGTTCTCGGCCAGCCCCAATCGCTTCGGCGACGAACCGAACACCAACATCGACCCGGTCACCCTTGGGCTTCCCGGTGCGCTGCCCGTGCTCAACCGGCAAGCGGTCGAGTTGGCGATGCGCGTCGGCCTGGCGCTGAACTGCACCATCCAGCCGTGCGCGTTCCACCGCAAGAACTACTTCTATCCAGACATGCCGAAGGCGTACCAGATCAGCCAGTACGACCAGCCGCTCAACATCGACGGTCATCTGGAGCTTCCCGATGGCACGCGCATCGGCGTCGAGCGCGCCCATCTCGAAGAAGACACCGGCAAGAGCACCCACTTCGGTGGTTCTGGTGGGCGCATCCATGGCAGCGACTACTCGTTGATCGACTTCAACCGCGCCGGTGTCCCGCTCGTCGAGATCGTCAGCCGCCCCGACATCCGTACGGTCGACGAGGCCCGCCAGTACGTCAACGAGTTGCGCGGCATCCTCCTGGCCGTCGGCGCCTCCGACGCCAAGATGGAGGAGGGCAGCATGCGCGTCGACGCCAACGTCAGCGTGCACAAGCCGGCGACGCCACTGGGCACCCGCTGCGAGATCAAGAACGTCAACAGCGTGCGCTCCCTCGGCCGGGCGATCGACTACGAGGCCCGACGTCAGATCGATCTGCTGGAGAGCGGCGAGCGCATTCGTCAAGAGACGCGCCACTGGGATGAAGGCGACGGCCGCACGCACACCCTGCGCACCAAGGAAGATGCCGACGACTATCGCTACTTCCTGGAGCCCGACCTCGTGCCGCTGGCGCCGTCGCAACAGTGGATCGACGCGGTGCGTGCGGCGATGCCGATGTTGCCTGCGGCGCGTCGGGCCCGGCTGGCCGAGGTGACCGCGACGGCGTCCAACAGCGAGGCGGCAATGGTCGTGGTCGAGCGCGGCCAAGACGACTACGTGCTCGCCGTTGCCGCGGCCGGCGGCGACGCTGCTCGCGCCCTGGTGCACGTGAAGGAAGCGTTCGCTGATTCACCCTCTGTGCCGGCAGCCGACCTCGCCAAGCTGACCACGATGGAGGTCAGCGGCAAGCTGACGGCGACGCAGGCCAAAGCCGTCGTTGCCGAACTGATCGCCAATGGTGGCGGCGACGCGGCGCAGATCGCGGCTGCCAAGGGCTTCGAGGCGATGGAGACTGACGCGCTCGGATCGCTCGTCGATCAAGCCATCGCCGAGAACGCCGAGGCCTGGTCGAAGTTCTGCGCCGGCGAAGGCAAGGCGATGGGTGCGCTGGTCGGCGCCGTCATGAAGCTCAGCCACGGCAAAGCAGATGGCAAGGCAGTCACGGCGCTGTTCAACCAGAAGAAGGGCTGACCGCTTACAGGCGTGCCGGCTCGATGCTTGCCAGGCGGTCGATGGCCGGCGCGAACGTGGATTCGAGCCAGCCGGCGGGGTCGTCGCCTGTTGCGCCAGTGATCAACGTCGACACGCCGATCGCGGCGAGTGCTTCAGCGCTGCGGACGATGTCGTCGACGGTCGGTGTCGGACGCAGGTCGCGGAACATGGTGGTGACCTCGATGTCGTTCGGGTCTCGGCCGACCGCTTCACAATGGCGGCGCAGGACATCGATCTTGTGCGCTACTTCCGCCGCATCGCCATTGACGTTGCAGGCGTCGGCGTACTGGGCCACGAGGCGAAGTGTCTTCCGCTCGCCTCCGCCGCCGATGAGGATTCGCGGCCTAGGTGAGCTGATCGGCTGTGGTCGACACAACGTCTCGTCGAGTTGATAGTGCTTGCCCGCGTAGGCCCCATCGTTGTCGCTCCACATCTGCAGGCAGATCTGGATGGCCTCTTCCAAGCGCTCGAATCGTTCGGCGGTCGGCGGAAAAGGCACGCCGAGACCGTGGTGCTCGCGGTCGTTCCAGGCGGCGCCGATGCCGAGCTCGGCACGACCGCCGGAGACGACGTCGATCTTTGATTCCTGGGCCGATGTGGTCGGGCGCGCCGGCCCAATCGAAACGCCAGACGTGAAGGTCGAGTTCCATCGGACCGTTCTATCTGCGCTTTGGTTGTCGTGGTCAGAGCTGACCGGCCACCACCAGATCAATCACTCGGCGGCAGGTGCGGTTGAAGGCGTCAGCGGCCATGTGCAGGTGCTCGACCGGCGTGTCCTCCTCCTTCGTGTGACTGAGACCGTTCGTCGACGATGAGAAGATCATCACGGTCGGCACCTCGCGGGCCATCTCGCTGGCGTCGTGCAATGCCCCGCTGGGGAGCTCGATGTCGTGGCCCTCGACCTCTCGCACGCTCTGCCGCGCAGCATCGAGCAGCTCCGGATGGAACGGCATCGGCGGGATGCGGAAGATGTGCTCCCACTCGATCGTGCATCCTTCCGCGACAGCGGCACGATCTGCTGCCTCGTGCGCATCGGCGTACATCGCGGCGAGGGCCTGAGCGTCGATGTGGCGCATGTCCATCGTGATGCGCGTCTCTCCGGCAACGGCCGTGACGACTCCGGGCCAACACTGAACAAACCCGACTGTCGTGACGCCGTCGTGACGACGGGCGATGTCGGCGATCTCGAGCGCAAAGCGCGAGGCCGCGCGAAAGCTGTCACGGCGCATCTCCATCGGCATCGTTCCGGCGTGGGCAGCCTGGCCGCGAAAGATCAACCGCTCGCGCTCGATGCCTTTGGTGCCGGTGACGGCGCAGATCCCGCGGCCCATCGACTCGAGCACCGGGCCCTGCTCGATGTGCACCTCGACGTAGGCCTTCACGTCGGCCATGCGTGTGCGAGCTCCATCGAGGTTCTCGATGTCGACACCATGTGCGGCGAGCACATCCGGCAACTTGTTGCCCTCCCTGTCGGTGAGGCCGCGGAGCACATCGATGTCGAGGGTGCCAACGCTGGCCGCCGAGCCGAACAGGCTGCGACTGAACCGTGCACCTTCTTCGTCGGCCCAGTCGATCAGGGCGACGGTGATCGGCGGCGTGCCGTCGGCGGCGAGCGAACGGAGCAGCTCCAACCCGGCCATCACACCCAGCGCGCCGTCGAGCCAGCCGCCCTTCGGCACGCTGTCGAGGTGGCTTCCGACGACCAACATCTCGTCGCGCTCGCCGCGCAGGACGGCCCACAGATTTCCGGCTTCGTCGACGTCGACCTCGACGGGCAGGGTGGTGAGTGACTCGCGCAGCATCGCCCGCGCCTCCAACCATTCGGGCGTCCACGCCAACCGGCGACTGCCCTCGGGGCCACCCGTCCGCTCGGCAAGGGCACGGAGGTCGGTGACGACTCGTTCGGGAAGGTAGGTGGCCATGCCGAGGAAATTACTGGCTCGGGCCGCCGCTGTCGGGCCAGACTCACCCGATGCCGATCACGTTCCGAACTGCCGAGGAGAGTGACTGGGCGGCGATCTGCTACGCCGACGGTCGCGGCTTCGGCTTCGCATACACGCCGGAGCAGGTCGAGCGAGCGCGCCCGATCCATGATGTCAGCCGTTTCGAGCTCGCCTTCGACGGCAAGGAGATCGTCGCGATCGTCGGCGCCTACTCGCTGAACGTCACGGTCCCCGGCGGCGGTCAGTTGCCGATGGGTGGCCTCACCTGGGTGTCGACTGCGGCAACGCACCGACGACAGGGGCTGCTCACGCGGCTGATGGCCCGCTCGATCGACGACATCGACCGTCGCGGCGAGCCGGTCGCCATGCTGGGGGCAAGCGAGGGTGGGATCTACGAGCGCTTCGGGTTCGGTGTGGCCACGCAGGTTCGTGGCACCGCGATCGACCGCCGCCTGGTGCAGTTGCGACCCGAGTTCCAGCCGAGGCGGGGCACCGTGCGGTTCGTCAACGGCGACGACGCGCTGCGGCACGTGGGCGAGGTGTGGTCGCGGTTCCACCGACTCCGCGCCGGCGAGGTCGATCGCAGCGATGCGTGGCACCGCTTTCTGCTCGAACAGCGCGCGTCACCGCAGGGCACGATGAGCTCGTCGTTCTATCTCGCACATCGCGACGGCTTCGCGGTCTATCGAATCGAAGAGCAGTGGAACGAAGGCAGACCGGCACACAACCTGCGCGTCCTCGAGCTGGTGGCAATCACCAGCGATGCGCATGCCGCGCTGTGGCACACGTTGCTGGGCATCGACTTGGTCGGTGTTATCACCTCACGTCTGGTGCCGATCGACGACCCGTTGCCCTACTTGCTGACCGACCCTCGTGCCTTGCAGACCACGGCGTTGTACGACGGCGTGTGGGTCAACGTGCGCGATGTCGCCGCGTGCATGTCGGCTCGCCGCTACGGCGTGGCTGATCGCATGGTTGTCGACGTAGATGGCGAGCGGTGGGCAATCGAAGGTGGGCCCGACGGCGCGGCGTGCCGCCGAGTGAGGACTCGCCCGGATCTCGTCACGGATCGGGCGTCACTGGGTTCACTGCTGCTCGGCGGGGTTCGGCCTTCGGCGCTCGCCGCCGGGCGTCGGCTCGATGCTCGCAACCGCGACGCACTACGCCGCGCCGACGCCTTCTTCCTCACATCGCCGGTGCCGCATTGTCAGACGATGTACTAGCCGCCAGGGGTTTTGGCCATCAGGGTTTTGGGCGTCAGGTCGCGCCACACCGATCGGTAGAAGGCGATGTATCCCGTGTACCGAAGATTGGTGACCCTACGCAGCTGCGCGTCGGCGTCGTTGAGTCGCCACCATGACGCGTTGGGGAACACGTGGTGGGCGAGATGGAAGTTGCCGTCGAGGGTCAACCATCGGTAAAAGGGGTTCGAACGCACGGACCCGGTCGAGGTCACCATCGGGTCGTTGTGTGGCGCGGCGTAGTGCTCGGGCAGCGCGAAGAAGGTGTAGGGGCCGCACAGAAACAATGCCATCGGCACCAGCCACCAGCGCAGCAGATGGTCGAGGTGTCCGGTGACGATCGCCGCGGCGATGGCAAACGTCCAGATCGCGAATGGCAGGAATCCCCATCGCCGCACGTGACGTTCGAGAGATGCACCGCCCACGAACTTGGGCGGCCTTCCGAGCAGCGTCGACACCGCACTGGCGACGAGTTGCAAAGCGAAGGACACTCCGCCGATCAGCATCCCGACGATCAGCACACCCCGGGCCCCGACTCGCAGCCGACCGATCGAATGCGGGCGAGTGAGCACTTCGTCGTAGAAACCCTCCGGGTCGGCAAGGGCGTCGTCGCGTCGGGTGAGCGCATGGTGGGTGAGGTGGAAGCATCGATAGGTGGGTCCGTGAAAGCCTTCGATGGCTCCCGCGAGGCAGCCGATGATGTCGTTCGGCAGGCGGTGTACGTAGAGGCTGCGGTGCACGGCCTCGTGGTGAACGGCGTCGACGCGCATCATGCAGATCATCAGCCCGATCCAGGCGATGACCCAACCCCACCAACGGTCGATCGTCTCACCAACCACGATCAGGGCGACGTACAGCACGACCGTCTCGATCAGCATCATCGTTGCTCGTACTGCGTTGCGGTCGGCAAGTCGTAGGCGCGCACCCCATTGGCGGATTTCGGCGGGCACGGCGAACAGCGGCAAGGTGCTGTCGTCGGCGATCGAATCGGCCAGTTCTGTCGGCATGCGTTTCCAGACTGCTCAACCGACACGAAGGCAGGCCTTTGCGTCGGGCCGCCTCGCCGTCTGCCATGTTACCGGTAACGTCGGTCCAGCATGGCCTCGGCGTCTCTCGCTCCATTCCGGGCGCGCAACTTCAGGTTGATGTGGACGGGGGCACTGCTCTCCAACATCGGCACGTGGATGGAGGCCGTCGCCCTGAGCTACTACGTCGCCCACACGACGGGAAAGCCGTCGTGGTCGGCGTTGGTCGGTGCCGCCAGCTTCCTCCCGAACGGTATTCTCGGCCCGATCGGTTCGGCGATGGCCGACCGTTGGAGCAGGCGAAGAATCCTGGCGATCGGCAGCGCACTGTCGGCGATCGTCGCCGCGATCCTGGCGGTCTGGGTCGGCGGCGGAACGTCGACGCCACTCGGCATTGCCGGGCTGAGCTTCGTCGCCGGTTGCATCGGCGCATTCACCTTCCCCTCGTTCCAGTCGACGCTGCCCGATCTGGTTCCGCGTGAGCATCTCGTCGCCGCGATCGGTCTCTCCAACGCCCAATGGAACCTGGGCAGGATCGTCGGGCCGGCGCTGGCAGCGGTGGCGATCTCGATCGGTGGCATCGGCACCGCACTGTGGTGCAACGCCATCAGCTTCTTCGCCGTGATCGTTGCGGTGATGCTCGTCAAGGTGCCGCGTCGCGTCGGTGATCGGCGGAAGGTCTTCCGCGCCCTCGCCGACGGACTGCGTTTCGCCCGAGCCAACGCGGCGATGCGGCGCATGTTGGTCGTGATGCTGCTGACCATTGGGATCGCCTCGCCGTTCATCGCCTTCGTGTCACAGATGGCGACCACCGTCTTGCATGGCGGCGCAACGACTACCTCGGTGCTCGTCACTGCGCAAGGCGTGGGCGCGGTCACGGCCGCATTCACGTTGGGTTCGATCACCAAGCGGTTTGGTGTCAGCACCGTGATGTTCGCTGCGGTCACGGCCTTGTGCCCGGCGTTGGTCGCCTATGCGGTCGCGCCGCGTGTGTGGCTGTCGGCGGTGACGTTGATGTTGATCGGGCTCTGCTACGGCTACGCGTTCACGTCGTTCGCCAGCACCACGCAGCAGGCGGCGCCCGACGCGATGCGCGGCCGGGTCCTGGCCGTCAACTTCTTGGTGCTCGGCCTCATGTTCCCGGTCGGTTCGTTGATCCAGGGGCAGATCGCCGATGCCATCGGGTTGCGCTGGACGACAGCCGGCTCCGGAATCCTGCTCGCTACCGGGCTGGCTGTGATGGCTCCGTGGCAGCGGCGGGCGGGGGCGATCGTCCCGGTGTCGCTGCCCGCTGTCAGCGACCCTGCCAGGTAGGCGGGCGGCGTTCGGCGAACGCCACCTGACCTTCTGCTGCGTCTTCTGAATCGATTGCCCGTCGATAGCTGGCCAACGACTTCAGCGCGGCCATGGCTTCGTTGGTCGACAGGTTCATCGTCCGTCGTTCGATGTCGAGGAGGGCAGCGATGCTGAGCGGCGCCGACTTGGCGATCGCGTCGGCGAGCTCGTGCGCTGCCGGCAGCAACTGCTCGGGCTCGGTCACGCGGGCGATGAGACCCCATCGCGCACCTTCCGCCGCATCCATTCGCCGCCCCGTCAGCAGCAGCTCTCTGGCAAGGTGCGACGGCAGGAGACGCGGCAACTTGACCGCGCCGGCATCGGGAAGGATTCCGATCGCCGGCTCGGGCAACCAGAACTGAGCGTGATCGGCAGCGACGATCAGGTCGGCCGCAACGGCGATTTCGAACCCGCCCCCCACAGCCATGCCATTGACCGCGGCGATCACCGGGGTGCAGCGGTTCGGCAATTCGGGAAACCCTCCGAACCCGCCGACGCCGTAGTCGCTGTCGAACTCCTCATCGGCGGAGAGATCCCATCCCGCGGAGAAGAACTTCGGTCCGGCGCCGGTCAGGATGATCGCCCGCACGCCCGCATCGTTGTCGAGCTCGGCGAAGGCATCGCCCATCGCCTTGCTCGTCGCGGCATCGATGGCGTTGGCCTTCGGGCGATCGATGGTGACGACGGCGGTGTGACCGTGCAGTTCGACTCGGAATCCAGTCACTTGGCCTCCTCCGACCACAGGGCATCGACGGCGACGGCTCCGTGCCGCCCGACCAGCACCGGGTTGAGCTCGACTTCGACGACGGAGGTGCCGACGAGCTCGTCGGTCAGCCTGACGACGAGCGCGACGAGGGCGTCGACGTCGGCGGTCGGGCGCCCACGGAAGCCGGTGAGCAGCGGGTAGCTGCGCAACGTCGACAGCGCCTGGCGAACCTGATCGGCGGTCACTGGTGCCAGCAGGTGAGTCACGTCGCTCCACAACTCGGTCAGCACACCGCCGAAGCCGAGTGTGACCAGCCACCCGATCGGCGGATCGCGGCGAACGGCGACGAG
Organism: Ilumatobacteraceae bacterium; assembly: GCA_025358075.1. Classification (GTDB taxonomy): domain Bacteria; phylum Actinomycetota; class Acidimicrobiia; order Acidimicrobiales; family Ilumatobacteraceae; genus JAENVT01. Next base: position 5,536 of record JANYKU010000046.1, on the reverse strand, counting down.
CACCTCGGCGACCACGTCGGTCACGGTCGCTTCGACGAGGTAGGCGTTGGACGCCGGCATCGCACTGAGCGCGTCGATCACGGCGTCGCCGTCGGCCAGCCCGACCCGTACCGCGCCGGTCTCGCTCTTGTGTTCCTGCCCCAGCGCCTTCAGTGTGACCGGGTAGCCGATCTCGGCGGCGACCGACACGACTTGCTCGCGTGTCGTCACCGTTCCGGCCGGCACCGGAATGGTGATTGCCGCCAGCCGCGCCTTGGCCTGTGCTTCGTCGATCAGTCTGGTCTCGCCCGGCTCGGTGACAGGTGCATGGCGTGCGTCACAGCGGTCGCCGACGCGGCTTGCCGCTTCGAGCGCGGCGAGACCTTCACCGAGCCCGAGCAACGGGGTCAACCCGCGTTCGAGCATGTGGCTGCGCATCTGCTCGTTGAGGCATTCGGCCATCGTCGCCACCACCACCGCCCGGCGACCGGTGACCTCTGCCGCGTCGGCCAAGGCATCGGCGGCGTCGACCCACGACGATGGGTCGTTGTCGGGACCCGGTGGCGCGTCGAGCACGAGCATGGTGATGTCTTGTGGCCCGTCCATGACAGCGGAGAAGCACTTCGCCATGCCCGCCCGGTCACCCCACATGAACGTGTGGTAGTCGAACGGGTTGCTGACGGTGACCAGCTCGGTCACGGTCGACTCGATGCGATGCTGTTGCTCGGGGCTGAACGGCTCGAAGCGCAACGCACTGCCCTCGGACAGGTCTGCGACCAGCGACGCCTCACCACCCGAGCAGCTCATCGACACAACACGCGGCCCGCCGAGCCGGCCACCGTTGTCGAGCAGCTTCAACGTCTCCAGCATCTCTGCGGGAGTCGTGACGGAGGCGACGCCATAGCGGGCGAACAACGCGTCGTAGGCCGCAGCTCGTCCCGACATCGACCCGGTGTGCGACGCCGCGATCGCCGCCCCGGTGGCCGAGCGGCCGGTCTGCAGCGCCACGATCGCGACACCTTGGTCGTGGGCCCGCGCCGCGACCGTTGCGAAGTGTTGCGGGTCGCGCACCGCTTCGAGGAACAAGCCGATCGCGGTCACTCGTGGATCATCGAGAAATGCTTCGACGCAATCCTCCATGCCGACACTCGCCTGGTTGCCGACCGAGATGATCGTTGCCAGCCGTACCCCGCGTTGCTGGAAGGTGAGATTGACGGCGACGTTTCCGCTCTGGGACACGATGGCGACGCCGCGGTCGAGGGCGGCCATGCCGTGCTCGTCGGGCCACAGCGCCACACGATCGAAGGTGTTGACGAAGCCGTAGCAGTTCGGTCCGAAGAACGGCAGATCGCCGGCCGCATCGAGCAGATCCCGCTGCAGATCGGCGTCTCCCGTCTCGGCAAACCCTGACCCGTAGCACACGGCACCGCCGGCGCCGATCGATCGCAGCGTCGCCATCGCCTCGACCGTGGCGTGCCGGTTCACCCCGAGGAAGACCGCATCGGGAACGGCGGGAAGCGCATCGAGGCTCGGCACGCAGGCAACACCGGCGAGCTCTGCGCGCTTCGGGTTCACTGGCCAGATCGGCCCGCCGAATCCGAGCTTCAGGCACTGGCTGACGACGCGCTCGGCGGGTGCGCCGCCGACGACGGCGATCGAGCGCGGCGCGAGTAGGCGGTGCAGGTCATGAGGAGGTTTCGTCACGGATCAGCCTCCGAACGGACGGAGCATGGCGCGCGAGATGATGTGCCGTTGGATCTCGGAGGTGCCGTCCCAGATGCGGTCGACGCGGGTGTCGCGCCACAGCCGCTCAAGGGGCAGTTCGTCCATCAGCCCCATGCCACCGAGGATCTGAATGGCCTCGTCGGTGACGAACTGGCACATCTCGCTGGAGAACACCTTGGCGATCGCCATGTCGGAATCGGTGGCGATTCCCTGCGTGTCGTTCCACGCAGCGCGCAAGGTGAGGAGCTCAGCGGCGTCGAGGCGTGCTTGCATGTCTGCCAGTTTGAACGACACACCTTGGAACTTGCCGATCTGCTGACCGAACTGCACCCGGGTGGCGGCCCACTCCGTGGCGATGCCGAGCGCTCGACGGGCCCTGCCCACGCACACCGCGGCGACTTGCAACCGTGTCGAGCCGAGCCATTCGTTGGCGGCGTCGAAGCCATGGTGCTCCTCACCGAGGATCTTCGATGCCGGCACGCGGCAGTCGTCGAAGTTGATGATCATGTTGTGGTAGCCGCGGTTGGAGACGCAGTTGTAGCCATCGATCACGTCACAACCAGCCGTGTCGAAGTCGACGAGGAAGCCGGTGATCAGCTTCTTCGGCCCGCGGCTGGTCTGCTCTTCGCCACTGGCCGCAAACAGGATCACGTAGTCGGCGATGTCGGCATGGCTGATGAAGTGCTTCGTGCCGTTGATCACGTAGTCGTCGCCGTCGCGCACCGCGCTGCACTTCATGCCGCGCACGTCGCTGCCGGCGTCGGGCTCGCTCATCGCCAGGCAGTCGACGCGGGCACCCGTGATCGTCGGCACGAGGTACTCGTCGATCTGATCACCCGTGCAGGCGCGCAGGATGTTCGACGGTCGGGCAACGATGTAGTGCAGCGCGTACGAGGCAGCGCCGAACTCGCGGTCGACCAGGGTCACGTCGAAGGTGTCGAGTCCACCACCGCCCAGTTCGGCGGGCATGTTCGCGGCGTACAGTCCGGCATCGATCGAGCGCTTCTTGATCTGCTCGGCGATCTCCGGTGGCACCTTGCCGAGCTTGTCGACGAGGGCCTCGTGGGGGAACAACTCGCGCTCGGTGAACGACCGAACGGTGTCGACGATCATCTGCTGCTCGTCGGAGAGTGTGAAGTCCAAGGGTTACTCCGTTTCTCCGTGATTTGGGTTTCCGGGAATTGGGTTCAGTTTGAAGTGGCCGGCGCGTGCGGCCGGAGGAAGGTGGGAATGAGCGGTCGCGATGGCATCGAGTGCGTCGCGCACCTCGGGGAGGATTGCCGCCGACCGCGCCGCGTTCATGTCGACGTGCACCAGCATCTGCTCGGTCGTGGCCAACAGCGAAGCGTTGTTGCCGCGGAACATCTCGTGATAGATGTGCAGCCGCTTGCGGTCGACTCCGAGGACCCGCGTGGTGATCCGCAGCCGGGCGCCTTCCGCCGCTTCGCGGAGATAGGCGATGTGCGTCTCGACCGTGTAGAAGCTGTGCCCGCCGGCGCGGTACGCCTCGTCGTCGCCGATGTACGAAAAGAGTGCATCGCTTGCCCAACCGAAGGCGGTGATGTACGCCGCCTCGGTCATGTGGTGGTTGTAGTCGACCCAGGCCCGCAGAACTTCACCTCGGTAGAAGTCGAGGGGCGCGGCCACGACATCGCCGGGCGTCCAGCGCGCCGGAAGCTGCAGCATGCGACCCTCGTCGTCGATCAGCGTGTTCTGCGCGCCCATAAGCTGAATATACACTCAGGATTCAGCCATGCCTAGACCTCGACTCGACCACGTTCGCAAAGCGCAGATCGTGACCGCTGCTGCCGAAGTGCTGTCGGAGCGCGGCTACGCGAACGCCCGGGTCGTCGACATCGCCAAAGCTGCCGGCACGAGCCCGGCGGCGATCCTGTACTGGTTCGACGGCAAGGACGGGTTGCTCGCCGAGGCGTTGTCGTTGCGCGAGGTCGAGTTCCATGATCGCTACACCGTTCGAATCGAGCGGGCAGCGTCGGCATCGGAGCAACTGCGCATCCTGATCGAAGCGATGCTGCACCACTACGACTGGTCGTTGTGGATGGAGCTCTGTGTGCTGGCGTTGCGCGACTCCGCGGCAGCCGCCGAGCGTGATCGCATGGATCGTCGGTGGCGGGCGATGTTGCGCAAGGTGATCCGCGATGGGCAGCAGGCCGGCGAGTTCGCGGCCGGTGACGCCGACGAGACCATGTTCGTGCTTGCCGCGCTACTCGACGGGTTGGCACCGTTGCTGGCGATGAAGGCACGAGGCGTCACGAAGCAGCGGGTCGAGCGCACCTGGCTGGCCGAGGCAGCACGGCTGCTCGGCCCAGGGTTCGACTCCCGCCCGCTCAGCCGAAGTCGTTGAGGAGCCTGGTGGTCTCGGGGTCGAGGAAGCCGGCGACCGTCGCCTCGGTTTCGAGCCGCAGTGCTTCGACGAGGTTGGTCGACGCCGTGAGGTTGAGCACGCGCCTCATCGCGCCGGCGGCAAGTGAAGGCAGCCCGGCCAGCCGAGTGGCGAGGTCACGGGCGACGGTCATCAGCTCCTCGTCCGGCACCACTCGCCATGCCACCCCCAAGGTGTACAGCGTGGTGGCGTCGTAACGCTCGCCGAGGAACAGCATCTCGCGGGCCTTCAACAGCCCCACCATCGCCGGCAGCAACGACGTGACCGCGCCGGTGACGAAGATGTTCAGCGACACCTCCGGGAAGAACCCCTTGGCGCTGACCGCCCAGATCGGGAAGTCGCAGTTGATCGCCCACTCGAAGCCGCCGCCGACGGCCCATCCATTGATCGCTCCAACCACGGGCTTCGGACCGAAGACGATCGCCTCGGTCGCCCGTTGGATGGCAACGACGAGATCGCGGGCTTCGGCTTCGTCTGCAGGTTGCACGTGTTCACGGCGGTCATCCCCGGCGCAGAAGGCCCGGCCGGCGCCGGTGAAGATGATCGCCTTCGTCGACGGATCCTGCTGAGCATCCCCGAACGCGAGGGCCACGTCATCGATCAACTGACGGTTCATCGCGTTCAACCGCTCGGGTCGATTGAGCGTGATCGTACGAACACCGCCGTCGTCGACCTCGCTGAGGACCGTGTCGTACTCGAAGTTGTCATTCATCGTCCGCAACCTAGTAATACGAACCGTCATGGATGTGCCGACCATCGATCGATTGCTCGACGCCCGCGCCGACGACCGTGCGGCAACGACCTTCCTGCGGTTCTCATCGGGCGACCTGACGTACGGGGAGGCGCGTCGGCGGGCGACCGGTCTCGCTCACGGCTTGGCAGATCTCGGGGTTCGGCGAGGTCAGCTCGTGCCGGTGCTGATGTCGAATGGTCCGAGCTTCGCGATCACGTGGCTGGCACTCTCGACGCTGGGTGCGGTCTCGACGTTGTTGAACACGGCGTTCCGGGGACCATCGCTCGTGCACGCGCTGAACGCGAGCGGCGCCGACACGCTCGTCGTCGAAGCCGGGCTCGTGCCACACCTCGCCGCGGTGGCCGACCGGTTGGTGCACCTCCGTCGGCTGGTGGTCGTCGGCGCCGCGCCGGCGTTGCCTGCGCTGAGTGGCGTAACGGTTCTCGATCATGCCGCGCTCTGCACCGACGACTTTTCCATCATCCCCTCCGCTCACGAGGTCATCGATCCGTCGATGGTCCTGTTCACGTCGGGCACTACCGGGCCATCGAAGGGTTGCGTGCTGTCGCACCGGTACGCCGTTCGTCAGGCGCAGTTGATGATCGAGAACCTCGAGCTGCGCAGCGATGACGTGCTGTACTGCCCGTTCCCGATGTTCCACATCGATGCCCTCGTGATGACGATCGTTCCGGCGA